>DATLMN010000001.1:0-4323 GCA_035537255.1 Pyrinomonadaceae bacterium
CAGCGCTATCGAAAAAATCTCAAAGGCTTCGACGACGCTGCAAATCGCGCGCTTTTGGATTATTCTTGGCCGGGCAACGTCAGGGAGCTGGAACATGCTGTGGAGAGAGCAGTGCTGATGGCTCAGACTGAGATGGTCGGCACGCGTGATATAGGATTGCAGCGCACTTCGCGCGAGGGCGCGCGCCGCCTGGAAGATATGAGCCTTGAGGAGGTCGAAGCTTTCCTCATACAGAAAGCCCTGGCCCGCTTCGACGGCAACGTCGGGCAGGCAGCACAGTCTCTGGGCCTCAGCCGCAGCGCCCTCTACCGTCGCCTGCAACGCTACGGTCTGTAAAGCGAAGCTTTGCGGGCCGGATTGGAGATTTCAGGTCACGCGCGCAAAACCCAAGTCCCGAAATCAGAGACTGAACCACGAGCAACGCGTTCTCCTGATGGCCCTCATCTCGGGTCTGCCCGGAAGTGCGCTCTCGCTGGCGCTCCTTTGGACGGGCGGTTACACGACCAAGGTACAACTGACCCTCACGCTCTTTATCGCTGTCATCTGGCTGGGCTTCGCCTTCGCTCTGCGCGAAAGGGTCGTGCGCCCGCTGCAAACTCTCTCGAATCTGCTGGCCGCGCTGCGCGAGGGCGATTACTCCATACGCGCGCGCGGCGCAGATCATTCGGACGCGCTCGGCGAAGTGATGATAGAGGTCAACGCGCTCGGCGAAACGCTTCGGACGCAGAGACTCGGCGCGATGGAGGCGACCGCGCTGCTTCGCACAGTGATGGCGAAGATAGATGTGGCCGTCTTCGCCTTTGACATGGACGAGCGCCTTCGACTGGTCAATCGCTCCGGCGAGCGTTTGTTGGCCCAACCCGCAGAGCGTCTGCTCGGCAGCAGCGCTACGGAGTTGGGGTTGGCCGATTGTTTGCGCGGCGAGGCCACTCGCACGCTGCAAATCACTTCCGAAGAGGGAACTGGCCGCTGGGGCGTAAGCCGCAGCAGTTTTCGCGAGCAAGGATTGCCGCACCACCTGCTTGTGCTTTCCAACTTAAGCCGCGCGCTCAGGGAAGAGGAGCGACAGGCTTGGAAGCGGCTGGTCAGAGTCTTGGGCCACGAGCTGAACAACTCGCTCGCTCCGATCAAGTCAATCGCGGGAAGCTTGGAGAGCCTGCTCCTGCGCGAGCCGCGCGCGCCGGATTGGGACGAAGACATGCAGCGGGGCTTGGCCGTCATCGCCGCGCGCGCCGAAGCGCTCTCGCGCTTTATGGATGCCTACTCGCGCCTCGCCAGACTTCCGCAGCCGCGCTTCGCACCTCTCAGCGTCGCCCGCTGGATAGAGCGCGCCGCAGGACTTGAGACGCGCCTTGATGTCAACATCATTCCCGGCCCTGAGATTACAATTCAGGCGGACGGCGATCAACTGGATCAACTGCTCATCAATCTTCTGCACAATGCCGTCGACGCCTCGCTCGAAACAGGGGGCTCTGTGCGTGTCGGTTGGACAAAGAACAGCACGCATCTTGACGTAATCATCGAAGACGAAGGGCCTGGCCTCTCGAATACTGCCAACCTGTTCGTGCCCTTCTTTACGACCAAGCCTGCGGGCACAGGCATTGGTCTGGTCTTGAGCCGACAGATCGCAGAAGCGCACGGCGGCTCACTCTCGCTCGAAAACAGACCCTCCGGCACAGGCTGCCAGGCGCGCATTCGCCTGCCACTTTAAGAGCAGGGATGAAGGATGAGGGATGAATAAGAAATTATTCAAGTTGAATAGCCACACTTTCATCCCTCATCCCTCCGCCCTCATCCCTGCTTTTCTAGCCATCTTTCCAGCACGCTGAGCACGTATTGCTTTTCTTCGTCTTGAAGCGCGCGGCCTTTGGGAATCGCGTGCCACTTTTGCAGGCAGCCGCGACAGCAGGTGGCGGTCGCGTGCTGCGCGATAAAGACTGGATGATGACGCATGGGCGTTTGTTTTCCGTCGTTGGCGGGCTCTGCCGCCGCCAGTCGCTTCTCTATAAAATCCTTCGCGTGTTCGAGGACGACGACGAGACCTTTACGCTCAAAGTAATCCCTCTCCTTGCCGCGTAAATTAAAACGCCTGCGGAACGCAGACCCTTCGAGAGCGACAAAGACTTCATCCAGATCACGCATAGTAACTTTAAATCAGCACCGCCTGCTTAAAAGCTTACCCTTGTTCCTGTCAGTCATCTGCTAAAAGAGCAGCGGGCCTGAAGCCAGATATTGTTCCATGCGTCCGAACGGCGCGGTCGTCAATAGATGCGAGTAGGCAGAGAGTCGCAGGCCCGCACGCAAAGCGAAACGAATGGCCGTATGGTTGATGCCAGGTATCATCAGCTTGATCTGTTCGGAGTGGCTGGCGGCTTCACTGCTCGCCGCCGCGAGCAGAGCTTCAGCGTCCGCCGCATCTTCCCATGCGGCCGGGCCTATGACTCCGTTGTGGAAGTAGTAATAACCGACCGGGCGGCCATCGCGCACAAGCTGCCTTCCGTCCTGGCCCGTTTGCGAGAGCCAATAGTTGTGGTCTACCTCGCGCCCAGCGGCACGCACTCTTCTATCCAACTCGGTCGCGTTTGAAAGCAACAGTGGCTGGACTTCGTATTCGTCGCCGGATGATGGCAGGTCGCGCAAAGCTCCTGCAAAGGTGAGTATCTGATAGCCTGGCAGCATCCCCTGCTTCATATAACCGGCCATCGCAGTCTGATCGACGGACGACCATGTAAAGAAAGTGTCTGCGCCGGCTTGCTCGCCCGCGTCCTTCACCTGCTTAAGGAGCGCTCCGCCGATACGCTGTCGCTGAAACTCCGGGAGCATCCAGAAGCCTGAGAGAAACCAGAGCCGTTCGCGCACTATCGCATGACAAACGGCAGCGATTCGCCCGTCAACTTCCGCGACGTGGAAGATACCCGTCTCGAAGACATGACGATAGCCCTGCTCGACTACAGCACGCTCCGGCGTCGCCGCCTTGATGTTATGACGAGCGTACATGTCCGCGCAGGCGATCAGAAAAATCTCAGCCGTCTCGCCGATCTCCGTTTCACGGACAGGTCTGTATAGCGCTGCTTTCATCCTCTTTAAATCGGTTAAGCTGAATATAAGAAACGTCGCTACTCACCACAGAGACACAGAGAGCACAGAGGAAGCACGGAGGTTTGAGAGGTGTTCAACTCTCTGTGTAACCTCCGTGTCCTCTGCGCCTCTGTGGTGAATGTTTCTTTCCATACACTCATTTGAGATTTACTCTACTCGCGCACACGCCACGCGGTGCGCTTCACCTCTTGAGCTTAGAGTTATCAACCTCTATTTCCCAGACGCCTTCCGCAAGCGGCGCGCTGCTGATCTTAACATCAAGAAATTTTTTGATGATCTCGATGTTGGTCCTCGTATGCAGAGAAGGCGGGCCTGTCTGGTACGAGCCGCCTCCGCAGAGCGCCAGCGGGACGAGCAACTGGTCTGCAAGATGTTCTCCGACGGGCGCATCTCTTTCAAGATAACTGATGGCTTCTGCCGCCGCTCGTTCGGCGACGGTTTCAGCGCGGACTCCGCGTTCCCCTATGCCCGTGATGATCTCCGTCAACTGCTCGCTCTCGATCTCTATGGTCAGCACATTTCCCGGACTCAAAGCGTTGGTGGACGTGGAGACTTCCATTTGCTCGTCGCTCCAACCCAGCTTTTCTTTGACGACGCCAAGCTCACGTTCACCTATATGGGCTGGAAGATTGACCACCAGAGCGCGTGCGCGCTTACCTAACACAGCGCCGCGCTTTGCGATGTCGAGCCGTTTGAATTCTCGCGCAGGCTCAATCGAGACCTCGAAGCGGCCGCCGCCCGGCGGATAAAATCCATAGCGTTTGAGTTTCATTCCCACGGTTGGGCCAATGCGATTGACGAGCGGCACAAAAGTCCTGGCGAGAAACTCAAAGGGCGGAGCGTGAACGTTGTGCGTGCCTCCTTCGAGCACGAGACGGCTCGGCGCGTTGGCGATCATCAGCGGAGGCAGCACAGTCTGAAGCACGAGCGTTGTGCTCCCGGCAGTGCCTATGCTGAAGGTGTAATCGCCGGGCTCGACGCCGCGCGGAACAAACGTAAACTCGGAAGAGCCTACCCGTGCGCCGCTCACCTCTGCGCGTCCAATCTCGGCGGCGGCCAGAACGGCCGTCAGGTGCTGGCGCTGAAGGCCGGGCTTTTCGCGCCTGGCGCGGACACGCTCGATACGAAAGGGCTTGCCCGTCACGAGGGAGAGAGCCAGCGATGTGCGTATGATCTGGCCGCCGCCCTCTCCGTATGAGCCGTCTATGCTAATCATGTCAGGTC
>DATLMN010000002.1:0-6432 GCA_035537255.1 Pyrinomonadaceae bacterium
CTGAATTTTACTGGCGGGCTCTTACGTTTAAGAGTTCTTATCCCTGTTCGCCTTGCGCCTTCTGCGAACGGCAGCGCCGATCCCTGCCAAACCTGTGCCGAGCAGTACCATCGTCGCAGGCTCCGGCGTGGCGACCGGCGCGAAGTCATACCTGACGCCACGTAGTTCGTACCGCACGCCAAGACCCGGCCCGAAATCAATGCTGCGGAATGTCAGGGTCGCTGTGCCTTGCCCGATCAGGGAAGAGTTGAAAATCGTATCTGCCGGCGCACACCCGATGATCGGGTCATGTGTACAGCCTAAGAGACGGCCACTGAATGCGAAAGGCGTGGTCATGGTGAAGAGACCCGAAGCCCCGTTCGGTATAACAAAACTGGTCTCGAATAATAGTGACCCCTCGTAACCAAGCCCATAGGATTGACCATTGACGACCGCCAGGCCGCCGTCGAGGTCGAAGCCACTGTTGAAAACTCGGTGATTGATCGTCACACCGCCCTGGCAGGGGGTGCATATGGAATGACCCCATTGCATCGTACCGTTGAGGACAAATCCGTCACCGACAAGGTTAAATGGCCCACCCGCGACCCCTTCGACCGAAGCAGAACCGCCTGTGACGAGGAGAGGATCGGCGCGCGCCTCTGAAAGAAACGCTACACAGATAAAGCACAAACGTATCGGAAGAGTTCTGAAGAGATTGCGCATTGTCCCCTCTATGACAGGTCGCGGTAAGACTGGAATGAATGAGTGCAGCACTTTTTAAGAATGTGGCCTGGGATTTTACGGAAAAGCAGCTTCCAAGGGGCCGGGCTGCCGAAGCAACTAATGGGCAGCGAACATAACCCAAAGTCCAGGTGAAGTCAACAAATAGTACGGCGCTCGTTCGGCCACACCGATGTAACTAAATGTTGAAAGTATGAAGTTTTCCAGATACTACGCGCGCCCGTCGCGTGATCAAGAAGGATGGGCTGAAAGACCGCACAGAGGGACGATGCTTTTTATGGGCAGAGGGGAAAGACAGACCGAAGCTTCGGAGGACGCATACTCTCCCTCCTGAGTTGTTTTGATAAAGCACGCTGCCGGGCTCACGTAGACTGAGACGCGAGCCCGGCAGCGCTTGCTTTCTGTTTTAGCCGATCTTGGTCACGTCGGCCTCGGATACCTCTTCGGCCTTGATGCCGCTGGGTTGCTTTGCTTTCGCGCCAGCTTTATCACTCGCCGCTGCGGGTTTCGTGCCGCCAGTGCCGCCCGTATCAGGCGTGGCGATATAAACCTGCGTCTGGCCGCCGCTGGTATCGACGCGCACTATCAAACCCTGTGATGCGGCATCGCCGAGCGCGCTCTGCGCTTCGGCTGCCGACTTCTCGCCTTTGATCGTGTACCGCATGTATTTGTATTTCATCGTTTCACCTCAGATGGTTTGGGGGCAGCTACGACTGCGCCCTTCTATCTCAATGTACTCTGCCTGCGCCTGAACAATAGTGCCTGCGGGGAGGTTGTTCAACTGGTAGTAGAACGCAGTGATGCCTGTCTCCAGATAGGTCGTCGGATAGGCCCAACTGATCCCATCGGGCGCGGCTCTCAGATACAAAGTCCCTCCGCCTCCACCCGGTGTACTGTAGCAGAGGAGAATCCTGCGGATCAGTAGAATATTACGCCCCTGATTCGAGAGATACAGGAGCGCGTTGTTTCCATTCTTTGTAATCGAGACGACCAGAGACTGATACTGCTGAAAACCTGTCTCGCAAAAGTTGCATGCCATCGGAATACCTCCTTAGGGGATAGCTCTCGTCAGCGGGAACGAGTAGTGTCGCCTGCAAGAACCCGCAATGCGCATGCCAGTAAAAAATTACGCACGAGCTCGGCGAGTTTTGTCATAGAAGAAGAGGCTTCAACACTGAATGTAAGCAGCCGGGTGTCTACTCCAGGTGACATGCCAGACCCCTGTATGTGTACTTTTCAAGACACAGCACAAAAAGCGCGCCCGCATAGAGGCGCTCACACGCCGGAAAATGATTTTTGGAGGAATGCTCCTGCTTTGGTGCTGGAATTGGGTGAAGTATAGAATGGTGCTGTTTATCTTAAACTGTACAGAGGGACAAAAATTATTATGCGCGCGATGATTCTCGCAGCCGGTTATGGAACAAGGCTCTGGCCTTTGACGGAAGACCGCACAAAGCCTGCGATCCCTTTTCTGGGTCGTCCGCTGGTCGGTTATGTCGCGGAGTATCTGGGCAAGTTTGGCTTTCAGGAGGTGGTCGTCAATCTACATCACAGGCCGCAGTCCGTGCGCGCGGCGCTCGGCGACGGAAGCCGCTTCGGCGTGCGGCTGGAATATATCGAAGAGCCTGTCATTCTAGGCACAAGCGGGGCACTCGATAACGCACGCCACTTGCTAGAGGGCGACACTTTTACCGTCGTCAACGGGAAGATCATCACGGACATCAACCTGACAGAGGCGCTTGAGACGCATCGCCGGACGAATGCTCTGGCGACGCTCGTGCTCAGGCCCAACCCAAAGCGCGAGCGCTTTAGCATCGTCGAGACGACGAGCGATGGTTTAATCAGAGGCTTTGGCGGGATGCCCACCCACGAAGCGTCCGATAACGTCTCTGAACAGGCAAAGCCTGTGACTTCTGATATAGCTGCGGATACTGCCGCAGATGTGCCGCTGATGTTCACAGGGATTCAAATCCTAGAGCCGCGTATCTTCGATTACATTCCGCGCGGCATCTTTTCTCATCCGACGACGGACGTGTACCCGCAGGCGATACGCGCAGGCGAGCGCGTCGTCGCGCATGTCGCAGATGGTGTTTGGTATGAGCTATCGACCATTCCGCGCTATCTGGAGATCAGCCTGGCGCTGCTTGCGGAAGATGGAAGAGACATGGATGCGGGCGAGGGGTGCAGGATTTCACCAGAGGCAAAAGTAAGCCAAGCTCTGCTATGGAACGAGGTCACAATCGAGCCGGGCGCGCAGGTTCGCCGCGCTATCCTTGGAGACGGCGTGCGTATCCCCGCCGGTGAAATGATAGAGGATGCAGCGGTCGTTCGCGCAGACCTGGTGCGTGATAAAGAGCCGCCGCCAAAAGCCCTTAAAGGGGAAATTCGGGGAGATAACTTTGTCGTCCCCCTGCGGCAGTGATACAATCCTTGGACTCTTAGGAACACAGAGATTGAGAGCCGCGCACACATGAGCTAATTCGACGCCGCTCTAAAGGAAAGCGCATGCCGTAGCCTGCATCGCATGAGCCCAGCTTCTCAGATTACTTCCAACGCATTTGATTCGTCCGCTCGCGAGCGACTCGTCAATTATCTGGCGCGCGCCTTTGGTCAGGCGGGTGTGCAGGATATCTTTGCCTTAACGCCGGACGCCTCTACGCGCGAGTATTTCCGTATCCCCTGGAAACGCTCTGTCACGGCCATCGCCGCCGTCTATCCGGAGCCTTTCGATCCGGATGTTCATCCTTTCCTCGACGTGACTCGCCTGTTCACAGCGGCCTCTCTGCCCGTCCCGGAAATCCTGGATGTCGATGCGGCAAACGGCATCATCATTCAGGAAGATTTGGGTGATAGACAACTGCGGCTGGTATATGAATCGGCCTCGGAAGAGGAATCCGAGAGGTACAAAGAGCAAGCCATCAGTCTGATCGCGCAGATTCAAGCGGCGACACCTGTGGCTTACGAGCTTGATTCCATCGCCAGCCATCTGGCCTTCGACGAGGCCAAGCTCGCGTGGGAGCTGGCCTTTTTCCTGGAACACTACTTCGGTAGCCTGCGCGGCGAGAATCTGACGCACGGCACGTCCGCAGAGTTAAAAGCGGAGTTGAACGACATTGCCGCAGAGCTTTCTGCGCGACCGCGCTTTCTCTGTCATCGTGATTATCATGCGTCGAATTTGATCGTCGACCGTCAGGACAGATTGCGCATCGTCGATCATCAGGACGCACGCATGGGCCCAGCGAGTTACGATCTGGTATCGCTCCTGCTGGATAGGCAGCCGGAAGCGCCCTCGCTCGCAGAGGTGCGCGCGCACCGTCTCTTCTTTCTTGACGAGCGGCGTGAGCGCGGGCTGAACGCGCTAGACCCGGACGAGTTCGCGCGCGAGTTTCGTTTGATGACAGTTCAGCGCGGCCTCAAAGCCGTCGGCACATTCTCTTACCAGACGGCCGTGTGCGGGCGCGGTGCGACTTACGCGCAGTTTATCCGCCCGACGTTTTTGATCGTCCAGCAGGCGGCCGAATGGCTGGGACGTTTCCCGGCGCTGCGCCGCGAGATCGGCTCAAGGCTCGACGACCCTATAGATTCAAGCAAGCAATAGCAGTCAGGATTTTTAAGTCTTTCATCGGCAATCATCAAAATATGCAGCAAGTTTACGTTAATCAACTTTCACATCACGTCGGCGAAGAGATCACGCTCAAGGGCTGGCTCTACAATCTTCGCTCGTCCGGTAAAATTCTCTTTCCACAGCTCAGAGACGGCACAGGCATTGTTCAATGCGTCGTGCTCAAAAAGAGTATTGCGCCAGAAGTCTGGGATCAACTGAAGGGTTTGGGACAGGAATCTGCTCTCGTTGTGCGCGGCACTGTGCGCACGGACGAACGCGCCCCCGGAGGGTACGAGCTGGACGTGACCGCCGCAGAGGTCGTGCAGGAAGCGCACGATTACCCGATTACCCCGAAGGAGCACGGCACGGAATTTTTGATGGATCATCGCCATCTGTGGCTGCGCTCGCGCCGCCAGCACGCGATCCTCAAAGTCCGACATACTGTGGTCAAGGCCGTGCGTGATTTTCTGGACAACGATAATTTTACGCTCTGCGATGCGCCGATCTTTACGCCCGCCGCGTGCGAAGGCACGACGACGCTTTTCGAAGTCGATTACTTCGAAGACCAGAAGGCTTACCTGACGCAATCCGGACAACTCTACAGTGAAGCGACAGCCGCTGCCTTCGGCAAAGTCTATTGCTTTGGGCCAACGTTTCGCGCGGAGAAGTCAAAGACGCGCCGCCATCTGACGGAGTTCTGGATGGTCGAGCCGGAGATGGCCTACGCCACGCTTGACGATGCCATGTCGCTGGCCGAACGCTTTCTTTCGAGTATAGCCGCGCGCGTGCTCGAAGACCGTCAAGAGGAATTAAAAGTTTTGGAGCGCGACACGTCGAAACTCGAAGCAATCACCCCGCCTTTCCCGCGTCTTCATTACGACGAGGCCGTCAGGATACTGCACGAAGGACACGAGCGCGGCGAATTGGAAACGCGCTTTGAGTGGGGCGGCGACTTTGGCTCGCCAGACGAGACGTATCTTTCCAGCAAGTACGACCGCCCCATCATGGTTCATCATTACCCTGCGGCCGTCAAAGCCTTTTACATGGAGCGCGACCCGGAGCGACCGGAACTCGCGCTAGGCGTCGATGTGCTTGCGCCGGAAGGTTACGGCGAAGTGATCGGCGGAGGCCAGCGCGCCACTTCGCTCGAATTTCTGCGCGAGCAGATCGCTCTGCACGAGCTGCCCGAAGAGTCTTTCAATTGGTATCTGGACCTTCGCCGCTACGGCAGCGTGCCGCACGCTGGCTTCGGGATGGGCATAGAACGTTGCACGGCATGGATGTGCGGCATCGAACACATACGCGAAACGATTCCGTTCCCGCGCATGCTCTATCGTCTCAAGCCTTAATTTGTTTTCGAGAAGTTTTCAAAGACCGCGCTGGGAAAGTTTATGAGCAGTCAATCGGCGGATGAAATTTTAAGATTGGAGTTTAACGACTGGGCGCGCGAGGGTCGCGGCGAGAGGATGGAGCGCGGTCACCGTCCTACCGGCGAGCAAGCGATTGCGCGCATGCAGGTTGAAAGGGATGCTCGCGTGCTGGATTTAGGCTGCGGCACTGGATGGGCGACGCGCATCTTTGCGGAACAAGCGACGGAAGGAAAAGTCATCGGCATAGATGTCGCAGACGAGATGATAAGGATGGCAGAGAGCGCCTCCGTCGATTATCCAAACATCGAGTTTCGCCTTGCGAGCGCAGAGAATCTGCCCTTCGATGACGACCTATTTTCTCACGCTTTCTCGATGGAGTCGATCTATTATTATGAGAACATGCTGCGCGCGCTCGAAGAGTTGCGTCGCGTTCTTCGGCCCGGCGGTTTGTTCGTCACGGTCATCGATCTCTTTGCCGAGAACGAGCCCTCATTCCAGTGGGTCGATCAACTGAAAGTTCCAGTACACTTTCTGAGCACAAGAGAGTATCGCGATTTGTTCGAGCAGGCGGGTTTTGAAGAGGTCACTGACGAGCGCCTGATTGATCCGACGCCTGTGCCCTTCGATTACACGGGCGGGTCTTTCCAGACGCGCGAGGATTACATTCGATATAAAGAGATTGGCTCATTGATGTTGAGCGGCCGGGTGAAAACATGAGCGAGACTGATGAAAAAATTG
>DATLMN010000003.1:0-9162 GCA_035537255.1 Pyrinomonadaceae bacterium
CTCCGTGCTTCCTCCGTGTCCTCTGTGTCTCTGTGGTGAATAATACCTTCCGCATACACTCAACGCTAATTGAATTACCAATTCCATGCTTAAGACTTGAATTTCAGGAAGCAATGCCCGAACATCTGCCTTACAGTACTAGACAGTACTGTTACGCTCTGTCTTAAAACGACAGCTTGAGCATCACAGAGGCAAGGTGAAACTCCTTGTCTTGCTCGTCACTAGTCACCTGTCACTCGTCGCTGCTTTCTTATGTTTCGTTTCACTACTGCCGGAGAGTCGCATGGTCGCGCGCTGGTTGCCATACTTGAAGGGCTGCCCGCCGGGTTGCCCGTCGATGTCGAACTGGTCAATCGAGAATTGGAGCGGCGGCAGTGGGGATACGGTCGCGGCGGGCGTATGAAGATCGAGCGAGACCGGGCTGAAATCTTGAGCGGCGTGCGTCACGGTCTCACTCTGGGCTCGCCGCTGGCCTTGATGATCGAAAATAAGGATTGGGCCAACTGGACGGAAGTGATGGCGACGGAGGCGCACGCCGATATTGCTCCGGAGAAGTCGCGCAGATTAAAGCGCCCGCGCCCAGGCCACGCAGACCTCGCCGGCGGACAAAAATACGGGGCGCGCGATCTGCGAAATATTCTTGAGCGAGCTTCGGCGCGTGAGACGGCGGCGCGCGTCGCCTGCGGAGCGCTATGTAAGCAGTTGCTCTCGCAGTTCGGCACGGAGATTCGCAGCCACGTCATACAACTCGGCGGCGTGCCCCAATCACCCCTAGAGCTTTCATGGGAAACAATCGCCGCGATTCCGGAAGATGCGCTGCTGCGCTGCGCCGACACGGAGGCACAGTCGCGCATGATTGAGTTGATCGACGAGAAGCGAAAAGAGGGAGACACGCTCGGCGGTATCTTTGAAGTCGTCGCAAGGGGCGTCGTCGTGGGACTGGGTTCTCACACGGCCTGGGATTTGAAACTCGACGGGCGATTGGCCCAAGCGTTGATGTCGATCCCTGCGGTCAAGGCTGTCGCCATCGGCGCGGGCGCAGAGGTGTGTGGCCTGCCCGGCTCTCTTTCGCATGACGAGATCGCGTATGACGAGGCGGCGCGCACTTTCAAACGCCACACGAATCGTGCGGGCGGGCTCGAAGGCGGCATGACAAACGGCGAGGAACTGCGACTGCGAGGCTTTATGAAGCCGATCTCGACCTTGCGCCGCGCGTTGCGCTCCGTCGATATTGATACGAAAGAGGAGGAGACGGCAGCCTTCGAGCGCTCGGACGTGACCGCCGTTCCGGCAGCAGGGGTAATCGGCGAAGCAATGACGGCGATTACTCTAACCGAAGCGATGCGCGAGAAATTCGGCGGCGACAGTCTAGGAGAGATGCGTCACAACTTCGATGGTTACAGAGAGCAGCTACGCGGGTATTAAGTAGCTTTCAGTTGAACGTCTATAAGTTTGAAAACTCACCACAGAGGCACAGAGAACACTGAGGAAGCACAGAGAGAAAGACAAGTCTCTGTGTAAGCTCTGTGTGCTCTGTGTCTCTGTGGTGAACGCTTCTTTCCAGACATTCAATTAAAACTCACTCTAAAATTATCAAGAGCCTGCGATGCGGCGGTAACGCGACTCGACGAGCATGTAGATGCCGTAGAGGGTCAGACCGCCCGCGACCACGCCCATGACCCATGGGCCAAAGGGCGGGCGGGCCAGCGCGTCCAGCACGCCGTCGATGCCTCTGGCCTGCGACGGGTTGTAGTCGAGCGCGGCGCGTACCAGAAAACTGCCGACGACGCAAAAGACGACGCCGCGCGCAGCGTAACCGATTCGACCGCTCAAGGTCGCCCATGTCTTCTTGGCGAAACTCATCTGACCTAGCTTGAGTCTTTTACGAAACTTGGCGCGCAAGCCTTTGTAAATCTGGTAAAGCCCGAAGACGATGACGCTCAAGCCCACCAGCCCGATCAGCAAGCGTCCCGCCGGGAGAGCCAGAAAACGGCCCGTCCAGTGCCGCTGTACTTCTGTGCTGCTGTCCGTGTCGCCAACGTCTATGAGAATCTTGGCGGCGGTCAAGGCAAGTCCTGCGTAGGCCAGGCCGCTGCCTGCATAGCCTATGCGTATCAGTATGCCTTTGAGGTCGCTGCCTTTCTCGTCCGTGTCGGCAATCGCCTGAATCCAGCGCCAGACGACATAGCCCACCAGACCAAAGGCGACCGTCGCGAGCACGAATTTTCCGAAGGGTTGATTCTCAATCGTCTGTAGCACGCCGCGCATGTCTGTCGTTTCGCCGCCCATGCCGAAGGCGGCCATCGTCGCCAGGCCGCCGATCACGATATAGACTGTCCCTTTGGTGGCATAGCCGAAGCGCGCGATGCGCTCGATCCAGGGATGCGTGGCGACATCTTCGATCACCTCATCGGCCTGACGCTTGGCTTTACTGATCTTCGATTCGGCTTTCGCCATAGCTCCCGTTTCTTCCCCCAATGTTCTTCCGCCTTCGCTCTTTGTTATTCCCGCAATAGCCCACGCATCAACGGCGCGCGCTCTGGCCTTCTTCACACAAATGTTTTTATTGAACTGTACGATAAGGGAGAAGCCGCCAAACGTAAAGCCGCTCGCCCTCTGCTTGGCCCAAGGGCTTTCCGTGGACGTTGAGGTAGATGCTCAGGGCGAGCGTCTGAAACGACGAAGCTGTAATGAGCTAAAGGAGCGTTCGTTTTCCGATGACGCCTTGGTCACTTCGATAACTCTTTTTCGAGATAGATCATCTGGCCGACGTGGTGATGAAAATGTGCTGCGCATCTGAGAAAAATGCTGAAACGATCTTTGACATTATCGGCAGCGCCCACTGCTTCATACGCGCTCGACCAACTCCCGGCAGTCTGACTTTCAAGCGCAGCTACGACCATCTCCACCGCTTCATCCAAACGCCTTAACGCCTCTGCTTTTGACGGCGGGGCTTCTTCCCTGAACTCGCGCTCACGATCACGAAGGTATCCAGTCTGTGCAATCTGCGCGCCGATGTAGTAGTTGAGATTTCCCGTGAGGTGCAGCGTCAGATGCCCGAAGCTGTTTCCGTAAGGATAAGGCTTCGTCCAGAACTGCTCTTCCGAGAGATTCTCTGAAAGAGCATGGACACGCCGCGCAAAATCCCTGTAAGAATGAATAAAGCCATCGGCAACCGTCTTCGACAATTCGTCCATTTCGTTTAGCCTCACAATGGTTTTAGCAAACGCTGGCACGTACCAAGACTAGCATGAAAGGAAAGCTGCCAGGAGCATCACGCTTAAATGAGTTGTTAGACACCGGGCCGGTCAGTAATCTTACCCTGCCAGATGAATTTCTCTATCTGTCTTCGATGTCGAAGAATGTGAACGACGGCGTGCTCTAACAGTCCCTCTACGTCGTAAACGGCTCCCCAACGGGTGTTGATGACTGTAGCGGAAATGTCTTCGCCGCTCATTTCCCACTTGCCTTCTAAAGTCTCGACGGTGTAGAGAAGCGCCGCGTCGAGTTGCTTGAGAGATTCCTGACGCGAGAGCAGTTTGCTCTGAGGGCGGGTTGAGGCGATTGCGAATTGCTCCCTGATGTAATCGGCATAACCGTACGCGGCCCTGACTACGTGGGACATGATGGTCTGTACCGAACGGCAGTCATCATCCTTCGTCTGCGCATCGACGATGCGCGCGAAATCATCTTCGGGGATTTGCTCGATAAGGCTGCCGAGTTCCGACGCCGCGCGCTCGTACTCATCCATCAGCGCTCCGAGAGCGCCGCTTCTGTAAGAATCTCTAATACCTTGCCAGTCCATCTCTAAAAGACCTCCGACGAAGACATTCAACTCGTTCGGCGCGAGCAGCCTTGGGCATTATGGAACAAGACGGACGATGAAAGAAACGCTGGGCGAGAGGCGTCCGTGCTCTGTTTTGAGTCGTTGATGCGCGGCGCAGTCATTAATCGTTTTCTGGATTGAGAGGCAACGTCGGTGCTTCCTCATCACTCTAAGACTGTCTGCTTGGAGCGCAGGGAGTGTTTGCCGTAAAATGTGGCGGCTGACAAACGACGGCGGTTTTTAAGAGCGCGCGAGCGATGTTCAAAGCCCCGTCACTGTTGAGAGGAAAAGCGAGATGGCACTTTTAGAGATCGTGCATTACCCGGAACCCGTGCTGCTCAAGCCGGGCGAGGCGGTTACGGAGTTCGACGAGAATCTTAAAAAACTCGTCAACGATATGTTCGAGACGATGTACGCCGCGCCGGGCGTTGGGCTCGCAGCGCCGCAGGTTGGCGTCTCGAAGCGCCTGTTCGTCATGGATTGTTCGGGAGGCAAAGACCCTGCGCAACGCATTGTGATGATCAACCCGGAGGTCTTGCGCGTAGAGGGCGAGCAGGAGGGCGACGAGGGTTGTCTCTCTTTCCCCGGCATCTTTTTTCCGGTCAAACGTGATTTCCGGGCGGTCGTGCGCGCTCACGACACGGAAGGCAATCTCTTCGAGGTTGACGGCATGGAACTGACCGCGCGCTGTATGCTGCACGAGACGGATCATT
This sequence comes from Pyrinomonadaceae bacterium, assembly GCA_035537255.1. Lineage (GTDB taxonomy): Bacteria > Acidobacteriota > Blastocatellia > Pyrinomonadales > Pyrinomonadaceae > DASQYE01. The sequence goes on from DATLMN010000003.1 coordinate 4,540, forward strand.
GCGACGGCATCGTTTTTATAGACAAAACGACGAGGCTCAAACGCGAGCTGGTCAAGCGCAAGATCAGAAAACTACAGAAGGCTGGCCAGTGGTAAGGGCTGGCTTTCTGTGATCGATTCGGACAAAGAGTGGCCGTCGCTTAACCCTTGCGGGGAGGTGACGACCGCTTTTTATTTCTGTGATAGTATTTGAGACAAATAAATCCTTAGGAGTCTAAAGAGAGTATGCAGAGCGAATTTCGCAACGAGCCGTTTACGGATTTTAACAAAGCAGAGAACGCAGAATTGATGCGCGCCGCGCTGGAAAAAGTTAAGGGCCAACTGGGGCGTGATTACCCTTTGGTCATCGGCGGCGAGCGTATTATGACGGGCCGCACTTTGGAGAGCTTTAACCCCGCGAACAAAACGGAAGTGGTCGGGCGCTTTCAAAAGGCGACAGAAGAACTGGCGCGTCACGCCGTAGAGAACGCGGGCGAAACTTTTCTGACCTGGCGCAACACGCCCGCGCACCAGCGCGCAGACCTGCTCTTTCGCACCGCCACGCTGCTGCGCCAGCGCAAGCACGAGATGTCCGCCTGGATGGTTTATGAAGTTGGCAAGACCTGGGCCGAAGCGGACGGCGACACGGCGGAGGCGATAGACTTTTGTGAATTCTATGCCCGAGAGATGCTGCGCTATGCCGAAGGGCCGCCGCTCGTCAAGATCGATGGCGAGGACAACCATCTCGAATACATACCGCTCGGCGTGGGTGTGGTGATTCCGCCGTGGAATTTTCCGCTGGCGATCATGGCGGGCATGACCGTCGCTTCTGTTGTCACAGGCAACACGGTCGTCCTCAAACCCTCTTCGGATGCGCCGACCATCGCTTACAAATTTTTCGAGTTGCTGGAAGAGGCCGGGCTGCCGCCGGGCGTCGTCAACTTTATGACGGGCTCGGGCGCGGAAGTCGGCGATGTCGTGGTCGATCATCCGCAGACGCGCTACATAGCTTTCACAGGGTCAAAGGAAGTGGGCCTGCGTATCAACGAGCGCGCCGCGAAAGCTCAAAAAGGGCAAATCTGGATTAAGCGCGTCGTCGCTGAGATGGGCGGCAAGGATGCGATCATCGTCGACGCCGACACAGACCTGGACGAGGCCGCGACGGGCGTCGTGCAGTCGGCCTTCGGCTTTCAGGGACAGAAGTGTTCCGCCTGCTCGCGCGCCATTATTCACGCGGACGTTTACGAGCCGATGCTGGAAAAGATCGTCGAGCGCACGGAGAAGATCAAGGTCGGCGACCCCACAGACCCTGCGAGCAACATGAGCGCCGTCATCAACCAGAAAGCCTTTCGCACGATCAACGAATATATCGAGAAGGGGAAAGCGCAGGGCGGTCGCGTGCTGGCGGGCGGCGGCGCGGACGGCGAGAAGGGATACTTTATTGAGCCGACAGTGATCGCGGACGTGATACCCGGCTCGACCATCGAGCAGGAAGAAATCTTCGGGCCTGTGCTGGCCGTCATACGCGCGACGGATTTCAACGACGCGCTGCGCATCGCCAACGATACCGAATACGGTTTGACAGGCGCTGTCTATACGAATGATGAAGAGAAACTGGAACGCGCACGCCGCGAATTTCATGTCGGCAATCTCTACTTGAATCGCAAATGCACTGGCGCGCTCGTCGGCGTACATCCCTTTGGCGGCTTCAATATGTCGGGCACGGATTCAAAAGCCGGAGGACGCGATTACCTTGGGCTCTTTATGCAGGCCAAGGTCTCGTCCACCAAGATCACTGCGGCCAAAGATACCAAGGCAGAAAAGCGCGCCGCTATCTAAGCGTGCTTTAAGGAAAGGAGCAGACCAAATGCATCCTCGTCTCTTAAAATTTATCGCGCCGGCGGCAGCCTTTATCATGCTCGCCGCCGCGCTTGCCATCAGGACTCCCGAGATGATGGCGGCACACACATCGAGCGAACAGCAAAGCAGTGCGGTCGTCTTTGCCGTCTCCGGCACGAATCTTCCGAACGCTTCGATGGAGCCGTTTTTGATTATCGAGAACGGCACGTATAAGCAGCCCGTCGCGGGAGATTCAGACGCTGCCGAAATCTCAAAATTCTCCGATCAGTATTATCGACGGGGGCAGAAGTACCGCGTGCTGTTCGGTGGAGGCGATGCCGGAACGGCGACGGTCAAAGCATCCGGCAAGGATAATGAGTGCGCACGCACAAGCGCAGACGTGACGCTTCAGACGCAGGCCCGCCTTAACAGCAACGTGATGGCGCTGGCGACAAACTCCGATTCGCTGGGCACAGGTAAGGGGTCACGCCGCGCGCCGACGGATGCAGAGCGAGCATCGGCGCTGGCGCTTGCGCAAACCGCCTTCAGGCAAAAAGGCGTTGCGGCCGCTCTGCTCCCGACTCTCACCGTCGTCAATCTCACGGCGCTCGATCTTGACCGCGACGGAAAGTCTGAATTGATCGGCAGCTTCGTCGTCAAAAAGACCAAGGGCGCGCAGGCCAGGCACATGCTCTTTCTGCTGGCCGAGCCGCAGGGCGCGAACTTTAAAACGGCCATCGCAGAGTACGACCAGATAGATGCGAAGAGCATCATGTCGGGCTCAACCATCACCGCCATCGAGCAGGCCGGTATCTACGTCGAGCGCCTGCTGGATCAGCTAGACCTCGACGGAGACGGCACGGGCGAAGTCCTGACCATCACCACAGGGCTCGAAGGCGTCGGTTATAACATCCACAAAAAGAATCAGGGCCAGTGGGCCAAGGTTTACGAGTTCGGGAACTATCACTGCGCGTTTTAGAGAAGGGATGAGGGATGAGGGATGAGGGATGAAAAGGTTTGAGTGGTTGATTCGCTTGAAAGGTGATTCAATCATTCATCCCTCATCCCTCCGCCCTCATCCCTGCTTTTATGCGTTTGATCTTCATGGGCACGCCCGAAGCGGCTGTGCCGACCTTGAGGCGGTGTCTGGAGGACGGACACCAGGTCGTCTCCGTGTGGACGCAGCCGGACAGACCCGCCGGGCGCGGCCATAAACTGAAAGCTCCGCCCGTCAAAGAGTTTGCCGAGTTGTGCGGCCTCAACGTTCACCAGCCGACGAAAATCAGAACAGACGAAGCCTTCTCGCTCTTCGCTTCTTACAAAGCGGATGCGGCAGTAGTCGTCGCCTACGGGCGTATTCTGCCAGCGGCGTACCTTCGCGCGCCGCGCAGAGGCTGTATCAACGTCCATTTCTCTTTGCTTCCGAAGTACAGGGGCGCGGCTCCCGTCAACTGGGCCATCGTGCGCGGCGAAACCTTGACGGGCATCACGACGATGCAGATGGATGAGGGGCTGGATACCGGCCCAGTCCTGTTACAGAAGGAGACCGCGATTGGCCCAAAGGAGACTGCGCCGGAGCTGATGCTGCGCCTTTCTCTTGATGGCGCAGACCTGCTGGGGGAAACGCTGCGCCGTCTGGACGAGATCAAGCCGCGCGCGCAAAGTAATGAGGACGCCACCTTCGCGCCCGTCCTCAAGCGAGAGGATGGCCTGATAGATTGGGCCACGAGCACTTTTGAGATCGAGCGGCGCGTGCGCGGTTTTCAACCCTGGCCCAATGCTTATACGAACTATGCCGCCGGTCGCCTCGTCATCTGGCGCGCGTTGGCCCAAAGCAGGGAGGCAGATGCCGGGCCTTCTATCGCATGCGGCACAATTACAAAAGCGCACGCGGATGAACTCTCGGTTGCGTGCGGCGAAAATACTATCCTGCATCTGTTGGAGGTGCAGCCCGAAGGGAAGCGGCGTATGAGCGTGCGCGATTTTCTAAACGGCACACATCTTCAGCCGGGCGAGAGATTAGGATAAACGTTGAGCGCCGGTAAGAGTCAGAGGAAACGTGTCGGGGCAAGAGCCGAAGGGACTGCGTTCCGAAGAGTCTCGCCCGCGCGCCTGTGCGCGTTCGAGATTTTAAGGCGCGTAGAGGATGAGGGCGCGTTCGCTTCAGTTCTTTTAGCTGAGACCGATGAAGAGATGCTCGCCGCTGATCGCGCTCTCTGTTATGAGCTGGTGCTGGGCGTCCTTCGTCGTCAGCTCTGGCTGGATCATCTGATCGAACACTTCACGGGGCGCGCGTCAGAGCAATTGGATGCGCCGGTCAGTCGCGCCCTGCGCTTGGGACTTTATCAACTACGCTTTCTGACGCGCGTCCCGCCCTCTGCGGTCGTCAACGAAGCAGTCAATCTGGCTTACAGGTCGCGCGTCTCTTCGGCTGCGGGCTTTATCAATGCCGTCCTCAGGCGCGCCCTTAAAGAGCCGGAGTACGATCCTGCGCAAAGCCTGACAGACCCGTTTGAACGTTTGTCCGTCGAGACTTCGCACCCGCGCTGGTTAATCGAGCGTTGGGCAAAGGCTTTCGGTCGTGATGCGACTGAAGAGTTTGCGCATGCGAATAATGAAACGCCAGGGATCGCCTTTCGCGTCGTCGCGGCGCGCTCAAAAGGGCGCGATGTGCTCGAAGAATTGCGCGCCGCCGCAGAAGAGTTGTCGTCCTCTGAGATTGCGCAAGGCGCTTGGCGCATCCGTGGCGCGGGCGCTCTTGTGCGCAAGCTGGCTCAAGCAGGATTGATCTACGTACAGGACGAAG
>DATLMN010000004.1:0-2079 GCA_035537255.1 Pyrinomonadaceae bacterium
GATTGTGTTTGTCGGCGTGAAGAGGATGAAAGCGCGTCGCTTCGCCTGGGCGTAGCCATCAGTAAACCTCCCTTTGATCGTTCGTATTCAGAAGTCAAGCCTGGATCGCATACCGTCGGACGAAACGTTTCAAACAATCTCGGCAGAAATCATCAATCACCGGCTTGTCCCTTATCGCCTATCACTAGCTCACTGCACATCAGGGTCTTTGAGCACGGCGATGTAGGGGAGATTGCGATAGCGCTCGGCGAAATCAAGTCCGTAGCCGACGACGAACGCGTCCGGTATCTTAAAGCCCAGATAGTTGATCTCGACGTCGCGCTCGCGCCGCTCGAATTTATCCAGCAGCGCGACGAGCTTGACGCTCTTTGCGCCGCGCGCGCGAAGATTGTCCAGCAGATAGGTGAGCGTCAGCCCTGTATCGACGATGTCCTCGACGACCAGTATGTCGCGCCCCTCGATGGGCACATCCAAATCTTTGACGATGCGTACTTCGCCGGAGGTGCGCATCGCAGAGCCGTAGCTGGAGATGGCCATAAACTCTATCCCGAGCCGGAGGTCTATGTTGCGCAGCAGGTCGCTGGCGAAAACGACCGCGCCCTTGAGGACGACGATCAAGAGGGGATTGCGCCCCGCGTAATCGCGCGCGATCTCCGCGCCCATCTCCGCGATGCGGTTCTGTATCTGCTCGGCCAAAAAGAGCGGTTCGAGGTTCTGATTATTAAACTCGGATGCGGCGTGCGTGGCGGATGTGGACAAAAGTGTTTCTCTCCAATCAAAAGTAGTGTCGTGCCTGGCGCTTCTTTGCGGCTCGCTGCGGAAAATCTCCCGCGAATAAACGAACCGCGCATGAACGATGCGGTTGCGCGCCGAGCCTCTGGTGCGACATACTATTGAAGCTCTCCCCCAAGGTCAATTGTTTTAGAGCGCGAAGGCCCATAGGGGTCGTCGGTCTTTACGTCCGGGATTCTGTAAGCCTTAAGCTGGAATAATCAAAGCCAGCCCCGTAGACGAAAATTTTTCAGTTCGCAAGAGGAGGGAAAGTTGAGATACGCTGTAGCAAAATCCGCTTGCTGCGTCCTGTTGCTGCTTTTCTGCACGATTGGCCCACGAGTGAGCGACGCCAACGCGCAGAGCAGCGGCGGCACAAACGCCGGGACAAAGACCGCAACAACAACTGCCCCTGCTCCCGGCACAGCCGCGCAAGTCCCCGCGCCCGCGCCGCTAGACCTCAATGTGCGCGCCTCTGAGAGCGCCATCGATGCGACGATTCCAGACGACCCGGCGGTCGAAGCCGTCATCGCTCCCTTTAGCGCCAAGGTGCGCGAGCTTAATGTGCCGATTGGCAAGCTCGCGGGTGGTTTGAAGAAGGGCGGGATGGGCGGCGGCTCGCTAGGCAATTTTGTCGCAGATGCTTTGCGCAATCGCGCTGCCCACGCGCTCGGCAAGCCTGTGATTCTGGCCGTCATCAACAGCAGCGGCCTGCGTAAGAACCAGATCGCTGCGGGCGACATCAGCGCCAGCGATATTTACGAGCTGCTGCCTTTTGAGAACGCGCTCGTCACACTTGATCTGACGGGCGAGCAACTGCGTCGCTTTCTGGATGTCACCGTCGAGCGCCGCAACGCGCAGTCCGGCGCGCGCATTCTCTATCGCACCAACAAGGAGTTGAAGAAGAGCGAGATCGTCGGCGTCCGGCTGCTCAGCCCCGAAGGCTTTGAAGTCGAGATCGACCCGAAGGCCACCTACACCATCGTGACGATTGATTATCTGGTCAAGCGCGGCGGCGATTACATAGTCCTTCAGGAAGGCAAAAATCTTAAACCGCTCTCGCTGACGATGCGCGACGCCGTGCTCGATTATGTCAAGGCGGAGACGGCTGCCGGGAGACCCGTCAAAGCCCTGCTCGACGGGCGTTTCCGTTATGATAGAACCCCAACGGAAACTGCGGAACCGACGGAGGACGAACAGCCATGAAATTCAGCAGACGTAAGTTCCTGGGCGCATCTGCGGCGGCCGCCGGTATGGGTCTGGCGCTTCCCGTTAAAGCCTTCTCGCTTTTCTCGCCGGTGCGTGACA
>DATLMN010000005.1:0-22879 GCA_035537255.1 Pyrinomonadaceae bacterium
GAGAGTAAGCCCCGCGAGTTGCGACAGAATGTAGCCCGTGACGTTAGTCATGGGAACCAAGTCAGGCAAGGAAACAAAAGCCCCGCGAGGGGCGAAAGATGTTCAAGACGAGAGTGGCGCTCAATCTCGAATATCTTTCGCCCCTCGCGGGGCTCTCTCAATTTTATCTCACGCTAACCCCACGGCTCACGCCGTGGGCTACATTCTATCGCACCCTTCAGGGGCTTTTAATCTGTCGCCCCTTTCAGGGGCTTCACTTTTTCAAACTTCCTAACCGATGAGCGGCATCTTCGCGCCGCATTCGGGACAGAACTTGGTGGGGCTCTCTGGTTGATGACCGCACCCCGCGCAGGTTGGACGCGCGGGCCTGGTCGGAGTCCCGCATTCTGGACAAAACTTTGCCTTGCCCGTCTCCGCTCCGCAGGAAGAACAAGTGGCGGCTGCCGCTGCGGCCTGTTGAGAGGCGCGCGTCGGCGCTTGAACATGTGCGTCTGCGCTCATGTCTATCTTCGAGACGTAATCCGTGGCGCGAGCCTTTTCATGAAGCTGTTCGCGCGCGGCATCAGCCTTGGCCTGCGCGTGCGACGAAGCCAGTTCCTCTCCGTAATCCGGCGCGCACTCTTCGCACTGACCGGCGCTGGCGTTCCAGCAGACTTCCGGGCAGACCCATTTGCCGCAGCGCGAGCATTGATGAAAATGTTGCTTGCCCTCTTCGACGGCCTTCTGCAAAGCGTTGTCGTGCGCTTTGCCGCCGACGGCGCGCTGCATCTCGTAAGCGGAATTTCCGGCGGAGCTGGCCCAACCGCCGAAGATGTCGCCCGCCGCGCGCAGCAAAGAGCCTGCCGTGCCAATCGCAGAGGGCTGAAACTGCGACATGTAACCGTTGCCGCACTTGTCGCAATAGAACTTGAACTGGTAACCGCGATCCGTCGAGAGATCGTCGTAGTTTCTGACAAACGGAATAAGCGCCATAACCTTTGATCTCCTGAAAATAATCGAATGATAAACGGGCGCGTTCGAGCCCTCTTGAGGAGCGAGGCGGCATTTTACCATTCCTCGCTCGTCCGCTGTCACTGCTTTTTCGCCTCCTGCCAGAGCGCTTCCATCTCGTCCAGGGTTGCGGCATCGAGCGAGCGGCCCTGCCGCTCCAGCTCGCGCTCTATGTATTGAAAGCGGCGGCGAAACTTTCTGTTGGCAAGTTTCAGCGCGGCCTCCGGTTCTGTCTTAAGATGGCGCGCGATATTTGTCACGGCGAACAGCAGGTCGCCTATCTCTTCGCGCACTCTGGCCTGTCGTTCCTCTGCGCCTGCTTCGTCCGCTTCTTCGCTTGCCGCGTCGCTCTCGCGTATCGCCTCGCGCAGCTCCTCTATCTCCTCGTGCAGCTTGTCAAAAATATCTTCGACGCGCTTCCAGTCAAAGCCTACGCGCGCCGCTTTGGTCGAAAGCTGGTGCGCCTCCATTAGGGCGGGAGCCTTAATGGAGACGCCGTCGAGCAGAGAAGAGTTGTTGGTGCGCGACTCCTTGCCTGCGGCGCGTTTCTCCTCGGCCTTGATCGCCTCCCAGTTGCGCAGGACTTCCGCAGAATCGGCGGCTTCGGCATCGGCGAAGACGTGCGGGTGTCGGCGCACCATCTTGGTGTGAATCGCATCGGTCACATCCGCGACGGTAAAGTCGCCGCGCTCCCTCGCCACCTGCGCGTAAAAGACAATCTGAAAAAGCAGATCGCCAAGCTCGTCGCGCAACGCCGCAGGATTTCCTTCGCGCGCCTCCTCTACGGCCTCGAAAGCCTCATACGCCTCTTCCAACAACATCGGCGCAAGGCTCGCAAAGGTCTGTTCACGATCCCACGGACACCCTTCGGGCGAGCGAAGGCGCGCCATCAGCGCGACTAGATCATCAAATGAAGCTGGCATAGATTATGTTTCCCGTCAGATGAAATATAAAAATTGAGTTTCCCAAATACGTGCGTGTCCCAAGTCTAATGCCTAAAGCTGCTCGTTCCAAACCGCGCTCGAAAGGCTGCCCCTCAAGGCTTAGATCATGCGCGCCTGACGGTTTCTTGCGAGCCCCTGCAAAGAGGTGCTACCATCATCACCTTAGTCAACCAAATTTTGTGTACGAAAGAAAAAGGGATGCGACGCGCCTCGCAGCTACTGTCACGTGGGCGCGTCTCTGGAAAATTAAGATGAGCGAAGAACAACCAACTTTCAAAGTCAAAGATCGCCGTTTATTTAACCCCGACGGAACGCCACGCGAAGTCGAGCGCGATGAAACGCCAGACAGCGGCAGCAGCAGCACCAGTGCCACATCGGCAGCGCCGCCGCAGAGCGATGCTGCGAAGAGCAACGCTGCGAGCGGCACGCAAACGACCGCCACCACGTCCGCTTCCACTTCTGCGCAGACGAGCGAGGCGCGCGAAGGCTCTTCCCCCTCCTCTACGCCGCAGAGCGCCCTGGACGAAGAGCGTTTCCAGTCTGCGGAGGACATGGAGACGGAAGAGGACGTTCGCATGCACGAGGATGTTCCGGGTGCGGATGATCCTGCCAGCTTTATCAATTTTTTGATGTCCATCGCCTCGAACGCGGCGGCTGCGCTCGGCATGATGGAGCATCCTGTGACGGGCCAGCGCGGCGTCGATCTGCCGCTCGCCAAACACTGGATAGACGTGCTCGGCATGCTGCAACAAAAGACACGCGGCAACCTGGCCGCGCAGGAGAGACAAATCTTCGAAGGCCTGCTCGCAGACCTGCGTCTACAGTACGTCACGCTCACCACTCCTTCGGCGCAGCCGCGCGGCTTTACAGGCCGCGACATCATCGGCGGGAAATAATCAGTTTTCAGTTTCCGGTTTTCAGTTTTCAGCATTTGGCCGCTGACTGAAAACTGAAAACTGAAAACTGAAAACTGGATATGAAACTGACTTTTCTCGGCACAGGGACATCGACGGGTGTGCCGTCCATCGGGTGCGAGTGCGAGACCTGCACTTCGGATGATCCGCGCGACAAGCGCCTGCGCGTCTCCGTCCTCATAGAGCACGCAGGGCAGACCGTCATCGTCGATACCTCTTCGGATTTCCGCCAGCAAGCCCTCAGACAAAAAATCAAATGGCTGGACGCCGTGCTGGTCACGCATTGTCACGCCGATCACATCTTCGGTCTGGACGACATACGCCCGCTCAACTTTCGTCACGGCGCGCTGGGCGTCTATGCCAACGAGCCCGCTTGGAAAGACATCAGGAGAATTTTTCAGTACATCTTCGAGCCGTCGCATTTTGGCGGCGGTCTGCCGCAGGTTCTGGCCCACACGGTCGTCGCCGACGCGCCCTTTTGCATCGGCAAGGATTTGCACATCACGCCGCTCGAAGTCATACACGGGCGTCTGCCCGTCATGGCTTATCGCTTTAACGATTTCGCCTACGCGACGGATTTAAGCGAGATTCCACCCAGAACGATGGCGAGCCTAAAGGATTTAGATGTGCTCGTACTGGATTGCCTGCGCTTTCGTGAGCATCCGACGCATCTCTGGCTAGAGCGCGCGCTCTCGTACATAGAGGAGCTGCGACCGCGCCGAGCCTACCTGACGCACCTCGCGCATGATTTCAAACACGCTCGCGATTCCGTCAAGCTGCCGCCCGGCGTCCGGTTCGCTTATGATGGATTGGAGGTAAGCGATAAGGGATGAGGGATGAGGGATGAGGGATGAAAGGAATGCTGATTCAAGATGAGTCATCCTTCTTTCATTCTTCATCCCTCATCCCTCATCCCTCATCCCTCATTTGATGCGTTTATTCCACGGCACTGATAATGCGAAGATCGCGCGGCCCACGGTGCTCACCCTCGGCGTCTTCGATGGTTTGCATCTGGGCCATCAACTTATTATGCGAACGGTCGTGGAGCGTGCGCGTGTTGTGGGTGCTGTGCCGACCGCGATCACTTTTGATCCTCACCCGCGCGCGGTGCTGCACGCAGAGGATGCGCCGCCTTTGCTACAGACGTTCGATCAAAAGGTCGAAGCCTTCGGCATGCTGGGTCTGGAACAGACCATCGTCATTCACTTCACCAAAGCCTTCGCCGAGATCAGGGCAGAAGATTTTCTGCGCGACATAGTGTCCGAGCGCCTTCAGGCCAGAGAGGTTTATCTGGGTCGTGGCTTCGCCTTCGGACGCAATCGCGAGGGCAATATAGAGCTGCTCAAAAAGGTCAGCCGCGAGCTTGGCTTTCACGCAGAAGAAGTTCCGGAAGTGCAGTTGCGAGGGCAGCGCATCAGCTCAAGCCGCATTCGCCAACTTCTTTCAGAGGGGCGCGTCAATCTGGCGCGAAGGATGCTGGGGCGTCCCTACGGCGTCGAAGGCCGCATCGTGCGCGGGCAGGAGCGCGGTCGAACGCTTGGGTTTCCGACGGCCAACCTGCACCCGCAAAACCGCGTCATACCTCGTCGAGGAGTTTACGTCACGGCCACTTTGATCGAGGGCGCATGGCGACGCTCTATTACGAACGTCGGCACGCGCCCGACTTTTGAAAGCGCACCGGAACCTTCCGTCGAAACATACGTAATAAATTGGTCAGGGGATTTGTATGGAGATGTGCTGCGTGTGCGTTTCCTTTGTCGCCTGCGGGACGAGAAAAAATTTTCGTCCCCAGATGATTTGAAAAGACAGATCGCGCATGACGTATCGCGCGCCCGACGCTTTTTCACGCGCGGCGGAGTCCGCCGCTCGCTTGCGATTGAAGATCAGTGAGAAGAGCAGTGACGAGTGATAAGTGACAAGTGACGAGTTAAATGCTTTATTTTCTGGCTTGTCACTTGCCACTCGTCACTTGTCACTGTTTTTTTTGGCACAGGATTGCGACAAGTTTTAGGTATCTTGATGAGTGTTATGGCAGTAACGGAAGAAGATCAGGCATTGACGCGGGCTTCGGCGCAGTCGAGTGACCGCGCACAGGGCAACGGCTATGCGACGGCGAGCCGCGTTAGACACGACCGTAGTGTCGCGTTGACCGTGACGCCTGCGGCGACTCGCGCGCGCGCCTCGTCCGCAGAAAAGAGCGCGCCGCTGGTTCTTCCGGCAGGCGCACATGCGCAGGCCGAGAGCGAAGTAGACGGTTTCGAGAAAGCGGGGCTGCGCGATTGGCTCAGGGCCTTGAGCATCGGACGTGTGCTCGGCATGCTCTCGCTCTATCTCTTCCTCAACGATTACGACATCCGCGCCAACTTCAACCGTCGCAACGGCGAGCGCCTGCTCGTTGAGGCCAGAGAGCGTGGACGCATTGCGCTCTTTCAGGAGTGGAGTAGGGATGTTGACCGGCGCGCGATTGATCTCATTATCAGGGCGACGCGCTGGTTGGTCTTTCGCGGCGCTGAGGGGACTTCCAATAAAGAGGCGCGTTTAGCACATCAGGCACGCTGGCTGAAAGAGAAGCTGATCGCGCTTGGGCCAACCTTTATTAAGATCGGTCAATCTTTGGGAACGCGCGGCGACCTGCTGCCACTCGCTTATGTCAAGGAATTGTCGGAATTGCAGGATCAGGTTCCGCCTTTCCCGACCACGGATGCTTACGCGCGCATCGAAGCGGAGCTGGGCCACCCTCTTCAGCAAGCCTTCGCGGAGATTGACGCCGCGCCGATTGCCGCCGCCTCGCTCGGACAGGTCTATCGCGCACGGCTGCACACAGGCGAAGAGGTCGCCATCAAAGTACAGCGCCCGAATTTGCGCTTGATCGTAGGCCGCGACATCGCTACCTTAAGCCGCATTGTGCGGTTGGTCTATCGCATCTTTCCACATGCAAACGAGAACGCTGATTGGGAAGGGATGCTGCGCGAGTTTAGCGAGACCATTCAGGAAGAGATGGATTATGTGCAGGAGGGGCACAACGCCGACCGCTTTCGCGAAAACTTTAAGACGTGGCGCGCAATACACGTCCCGCGCATCTACTGGACGCACTCGACACGTCATGTCTTGACGATGGAATTCATACGCGGCACAAAGGTGACGGAGATCGCACAGTTGCGCGCGCACCGCATCTCGCCCGTCAAGGTCAATCGACTGCTGGTCAAAACCTACTTGAAGCAACTGCTGGAAGACGGCTTCTTTCACGCCGACCCGCATCCGGGAAATCTGTTGGTGATGGACACGGGGCATCTGGCCTTCTTCGATTTCGGGATGACCGGAAAGATCACGCCGCGCCTGCAATCGATGATGATCGACGCCTTCTTTCACGTCGTCGCGCGCGACGTACACGGGTTGGCCCAGGACCTGATCAATCTAAATTTCCTGAAGCCCGGCGTCGATCCCGAAAAGGTCAGGCCCGTCGTCGAAGGACTCTTTGAGCATTACCTGAATCTGAAACTGGGCGAGGTCAATTTTAAAGAGCTGACCTATGATCTGGCCGAAGTGATGTACGAGTATCCGTTCAGGCTGCCCGCCAATTTTACATACATTATCCGCGCGCTGATGACGCTCGAAGGCATAGGCATCGTGACCGATCCGGGCTTTAGCTTTTTCGACACGGCCAAGCCCTACGCCAAAGAGTTTATGCTCCGCCGCGAGGGCAAACAGTTCCGCAAGCTCGTCCTTGATAAGCTCACAGGGCGCGACAGTGAAGGCAATATAGAGTGGCGCAAGATGTGGAAGCTCGCCAAGATGGCCGCCCGCATGTATCTCGAAAAGTAAATGGCCGCACTGCGGCAACCGTCTGCCGCAGCGAGCGCGAAATTGCTTTCACTCACCATCTCTGGCACACTCTCCTCGACAGGCAAGAGCATTCACCCGACCGCCTTGAAGCTTGTGTTCTCCTTTAGCACTGCGTCTCATGCTGAAAATTTCCATCTTCTTCTCCTGCTATCTTCTGATCGCCCTGTTGTCGCCGTCATTCGGTCAAGACCGTGCGCGGGAAACGCATGATGCTGATTTCTATTTTAATCAGGGCGTCGATTATCACAATGCAGGTAAGTTGACGGAAGCGGTCTTGGCTTATCAGCAGGCGATCAGGCTTCGGCCCTCCGACCCGCAGGCTTATCGGAATCTGGGCACGACCTACGGCCTGTTGGAGAAAGAGGACGAAGCGATTGCCGCTTTTAAGAAGGCCATTGAACTCGACCCCAACAGCGCGGACGCGCATTATGATCTGGGCACTTCATACGCTTTCTTTGGCCGTTACGAGAAGGCCATAGAGTCTCTGAAAACCGCCGTCAGGCTCAAGCCTGATGCCTGGCCCGCGCTCAATAATCTGGGCGCGATTTACCTCGAATTGAAGCGATACGATGACGCCATCAGCACATTTAAACAGGCGCTTCGTTTGCAGGCGGACAATCCTCAGCTGCTCTACAATCTCGCCCACGTGTACGTGCGTGACGAGCAGTTTAATGCGGCGCTTGAGCTTCTCAATCAGGTTGCCAGACAGAACCCTCCGATGCCGACCGTCTATAACGATCTAGGCTTTGTGTACGACAAACAGGGGCGCTTCAGTGAAGCCGTGGCGGCCTTCAAACACTCGCTCAGTCTGCAAGCGGATCAATACTCTATTCATCATGCGCTGGGCGCTGAGTATTTCAAGCTGGGCCAATTGAGGGAAGCCGTCGAATCATTCAAGCGAGCCGTGGAGATCAAACCTGATCTGGGAGAATCGCATTACATGCTAGGCTTTGCGTATCTCAGAATGGGCGAGCGCGAGAAAGCGCTCGAAGCTTTAAAGACTGCGGTTCGATACAGACGCGATGACCCGGAGGTCTACTACAAACTGGTCGTCGCGTATCAGATGCTCGGTCGCGGAGAAGAATCCATAGAGGCATTGAAAGAGATTCTGCGCCTGCGTCCCAACGATCCGGAGATACATTTTCAACTGGGCAATACCTACATGATCACGGGCCAGTTCGAGCGGGCGGTTGAATTTCTCCAATCGGCTCTGCGCCTCAAGCCGGATTATCAGTTGGCGAAAGAGAGGCTCGCGATTACGCAGGCCAGGATTGAGAATGCCGGAAAACTTGAGGCGCTCAGAAGCACTGTGCGAAACGAGCCGACCGACACAAAAGCGCTCTCGCTGCTCGCCTCGACCCTCTACCAGTTGGGCCAATTAGAGGAAGCGGCGGCCATCTATAAAAAGTTGGACGAGCTTCAGCCGGATAATTTCGACGAGATCATGCATCTGGCCGTCGTGTACATGGAGGCGGGGAAGTACGCAGAAGCCATAGAGCAATACCGGCGCGCTCTTAACTTCAAACAGCATCACGTTATTTATTACAGCATAAGTCAAGCCCACACATTTCTCGGACAGAACGACGAGGCAATCGAAGCGCTCAAGCAGGCTGTGCAACTCAAGCCGACATTCTTTCAGGGACACTATGAACTGGGCGTGGCTTACAGTGTGCTGGGCAAACATGAATATGCCGTCGAAGCTTTTAGACAGGCGGTTCAATTAGAGCCCAAGAATGTCGAGGCAAATCACAGGCTCGGTCTGGCCTATCTCTACACGAACAATCGAACGGGCGCTATCGAACAATATAAAATCCTCAAAGAGCTTGATGCAGAGGCCGCACAGCAACTGTATAACTCGATCTACAGATAAGCTCGCGGCCACATTATCTTTCCGGACAAAAATACCGGCGGCCCTTTTGTGTAAGAGCCGCCGGTCTCTTTTTGTCGCTCTCGCGTTTCCTTACTTCACGGAAGCCTTCGAGCCGTTCTCCGCCGGAAGATTCAGCTTGTCCTTGAAGAGATTCAGGAGCAGCAGCGTGCCGAGATTACCCGCGCCGTCGCCCGAACCGCCAGAGGCCATCACGTCCGGAGTGATGCGGACGCCTTTTTCGCCGATCACTTTCAGAGTTTCGACGAGTGCGACGCCCTGTGCGCCGAGCGCGTTGACCTGCTCGTGATAGGCTACGCCCTGCGCTTCACCCATCAATCGTACTTTCTCCGCCTCAGCCTTACCCGTGGCGAGGATGTAGTGCGCTTCGCCGTCCGCTTCGGCCTTGCGCTGTTCGGAGCGCTTGCCAGCGATCTCTACGCCGACGGTCGCGGCCATCAGGTCTTTCTGATTGTTGGCCTGCGCCGTGATCTTCTCCAACTGAATGCGCTTCTCTTCGGCCTCGCGCTGCGCGTCGAACATGTTCTGGCGCTGCTCCGCGAGAATCTTCTCGGTCTGCGTCTTCATCAACTCGGCGGGCAGATGAATGTGGCAGATCAGGACGTTGACTACGTCGACGTGATACTTCAGCAGGTGAGCGCGAACGCGAGCCTCTGCGCGCTCCTGTTCCTCGTGACGATTTTGCAGGTAGGCCATCGCAGAGGATTCCGAAGCCTGGTTACGGAAGATCGAGTCGATCAACGGGTGCATCACGTTCTGTATGAGCTTATCAATCGAGCCGATCTTGGCGACCATGAAGGGCGCATCCTCGGGCTTGACGCGAAAGACGACGCGCACTTCCAACTGCATCGTGAAACCGTCTTTGGAGATGACCTCGAACGGATTAAAGGTGTCGGACGCATCGCCCGTCGTCCACTCGACAGTCTGGTTGGTCGTCGGGATCACAATCGGAGTAATGGCGAGCGTATTGACGTAGTAGCGGCCCGGGCCGACTACTGTTTCCTGAATACCGCGATAACCTTCCGGCACGACGTAGGCTTCGTGCGCGCCTTCATCAAGACGACGATCAGCCGGGTCGCCGGACATCAGGTCTTCCTGAATCTCGTTGACATCGCGCTTTTCATCCGCGAGCTTGTCCAGACGCGCGGCGGCCTGCTCGACGTGCTCCTGCTCTTCGCGCTCCATCCTTTCGCGCACCTTGGCGGCCATCGAGCGGCGCACTTCTTCGCCGGGGTCTTTGCCTATGTTCGAGACGATGACGGCGACCTCGCCGGGCTTTACTTCCTTCGCCGACTCGCGAATCACTTTGAAGACGAGCGGGTTGATGTAGTAAGTGCCGGGCAGCAGAATGTCTTTCTGCGGGCCGCGCTGTCCGCCGCGAGTAATGAACTCGTTGCAGTCCTGAAAATTGTCGTGGCCTTCGACGGGCGTGGCGACGTAATCGCGCGGATCAAGCGGCGCGCCGTCCAAAGCTTCGACGAGTCCGATGACATTCTCGTCAATCACTGTCGCGTCGAACAGGCGGACGCTAAAGAGACCGGACTTGACCAGGTTGTTATTGTCCACGTCAACCGAATTGGTCAGGATGCGGTAAGTGCCCGGCGTCAGGATTTCGACCTGCGGCCCTTTCTGACCGCCGGAGCTGATAAACAACTCCGCGTTCTGAAAGTTGATGTGGCCCTCTATGGCTTTGCCGTGCAGGCGGCCAGCGTCGAGCGGCGCGCCGTCGGCTGCGGTCACGACTCCGACTTTACCCGGCGGAACGACCGTCGCCTTCGTCACAGAGACGCGGAAAAGATAAGGGTGAATCGGCCACAGTCCGGGCGGCAGCGTGCGCAGTTGAATGCCCTTGACGCCGCCCTGCTTGATAAAAGCAATCGGGTCCTGAAAATTGTTGTGCGCGTTCTGCGCGCGGTCAGGAGCGAAGATTCTTCCGGGCGGCATGGGCTCGCCGTCGACGGCTTCGATGATACCCATCTCGTCCGCGCCGACTTCGATCAAAGGCACTTTATGCACGACGCGCTCGAACGGATATTTGATGAGATGCAGTCCGGGCTTGAGGACATCGGCTTGAATGCCGACTTCGCCTTCGGTGGCGACGACTCGTCCGGGAGGCATCTTTCTGCCGATGTAACGCCGCTCCTTGATGGCGATCTCCTTCGCGCCGACGTTGACCAGAATACGTCGCAGGATAACGATCAGCACGATGAACAGAATAAAGCCGATGATGAGCACCGGCGCAACTGACCACAGATCAATGTTGTTCATGACTTTAAAGTCCTCTAATCTGAAAAAACGTTGGGGTGAAGCAGGGCATTACGCATTTGTCTGCGGTGTTGCCACTGCGAGTTCCTGCCTGAGCTTTGCCAGTCGCCGCTTCAAGACAAAACCCGCGCCGGAACTTCTGGTGTTGGCGGAGAGCGTCCAGTACTCGCCGTCAAAGAGCGTGCGCAGCTCTTCGGCAGAGACCTCCTGAAGCTTGCGCCCGCGCCATAGTTCGTAAACGGTCTCGACAGCCCTTTGATAGACGGCGGCCTCGTCGGCTCTTGCCGCGATGTGCAGCACGATGGCGACAGAGCGCCTGTCCGTAGACGACGCCTGCCATGCATCTATAAACCTCTCGGCCAGTTCCGGGCTGACGCGCAACGCGTCGCCGCCGTTACTACTGCTGCGCGTGATGTGTGAGACGAGCGCGAAGAGCTGCTTGTAGTTGTCGCCGCAGCGAAGAGTGAGCGCGCTTAGCACTTCGTCGTAGAGAGCATTGTTTCCGTTAGCTTGCGCCTCGGCGAGTGTGGCTTTGTCACCGAGGCTTGCACGTTCCAGAAGATGCGCGCGTAGCTCCGAAGCCTGTTTCTCAGCCTCTGCCTCTTTGAGACGCACGGCGAGCGCACTGTCCGTGCGTTCATCGCTGAAGAGAGAGCGCGCAGGCGGCGGCGGCAAAGCGCGCTGCTCCGCGTTTTCGTTGGACGAAGGGCGTTGCCAGCGATAAATAGCGTAAGAGATGACAGTAAGTAGAAGAAACGAGGTGACGAGAACGGTGACCATTTTGGCCCCGGACGCCTGTGCGATGGCTTTCCAAGTGTGCCGCACTTCTGCCGGGCGTCCGCTCAAAAGCATTATACGACAACGCCGCCCCGAAAGTTTATTTTTTCGGAGCAAGGACGAAAAGCCCGGTTTTTTAGCCGCGTTTTAGCCGCGCCGTCCGCGACGGGCCGAGCCAGTTCCCGTACCATTTGCAGCCGCTTGTCGAATGGCGTTGAAAAGCAGCGGGTAGGTTGCCAGCGATTGTGCCCTGTATTGCGGGCGAAAGCCGAAGAGATAGACGCGCCCGCGACCCAGACCGACCTCGACGAGCGCCGCCTTGCCGCGTATGCGCTCCGCCCCGAGCAGCCAGCCGGAGAGCAGCGGGTCTGCGTTCATCGGATAACGCGCGATGATCTTAACGCGCGGCAATGCTAAGGGATCACTCTTGATCTCGAAGACCGGCGAATCCTCCGCCCAGACGATTGATTCCTTCGGCATCCCGCTCGCGATGGGGTGCGAAGTATCAAGCTCAATACGCAGGATTGAGCCGGGAACGTAGAACTCGGTCGCCTTCAATCCTTCAGTGACATCGCGCACGGGCAGCATTAACTGTTCGATGGCGAAATCCGAGGCTCTATTCAAACAGATCAACGTGCCGCCCTGCTCGACGAATTCACGGAGCGCCTTTACGCCCTCTGCGCCCAGCCCGCCCGTGTACTCTTCAGGCATCGTGCCGAGCCTGTGGCCGTTCAAGAGTGCGCGCGGCGATTGGTCTGGGATGATGATTGAGTCGTACTTTGCGCGCAGGTTTCCGGCGCGCATTTCTTTATCTTCAACTGATGAATATTGAAGGCTTCCGTAACCCCATCCCTTAGCTTCCTTAGAAACTGGCGGCATCATCCATGGATGATGTTCGAGAACCCAACGTGTCCAACCCTCATCCATAGTAGGCACGTGGGATTTGTACAGCCCAAGTTTACTTGGATATTTATCCTCTCCCTCAACCACGAAACCTGTGTACGATATAGAAGAACCGTACTCAAACGGAGCCTGAACCGGCTTGACCGTAACTCCCATTAAAAGCGAAAGCGAGTGTGCCGTCACATCATAAGGTTGTTGTGGATTACCAGCTTGATCTCGCAAGTCTGGGTAGTGCTGCGCCTCTAAAAGAGCCTTGGCGAAATTTCCGTAGGGTTGATCCATCCGCACCATAGACGCAACGTAGTCTATATATTTCCCGTTCACTTTGATTCGGGACACGTCCTCTACTTCCACTCCACCTCGAATTAGAATTTTCAATAGTCGCTCTCGATTATCATCATGTGTCCCGGTTATCTCGATCCTTCGTAGCGGGCCGTCATTCTGAACTCGCGCTGAATTAGGGGGCAGAAGAAATGCAAATAACTCACCTTTCTTTCTTGGCCGCACGGCCTCTTTCCCGATCTCATAAAAGCGTTGCAGCCATCTTTCACGATTCTCGGCGGCGTGGCGCATCAGCGCAAAGGCCGCGCTCGTCATATAGTTTGTAATATCGCGCAAGCGCCATTCACCGCCGCGCCACACAGGGCCGAAGTTCTTAGACTCTTTCTGCGGATCGTAACCTTCGCGCGAGCGCAGCTCTTCAAACTTGACGTTGACGGGCGTGGCGAGCCGTGCCGACGCAGTTTCCGAGAGGATGCGCACGCCGCCGTGATAATGCGAATAGGCACGCGCAGGCGTCCACGCGTCGTAGGTCGAATCGTTAGTGATGCCCTGGAATCCGGCCTCGCGCAGTTCTTTCGCCATCGCCAGCCCAAGCTCCGTGTAGCCTTCGACAAGCTTCGCGGGCACGTTCGGCTCGACGGGCTGCATGTAGGGCGGCAGGAAAAGGCGCGAGCCGAACTGGCCCTGCTGGTGTATGTCGTGGACGATCTGCGGATGCCAGGCGTTGTGAATCTTATCGACGGTGAGCTGCGTCTCTTTCTGCGTGAAGGCGTACCAGTCGCGGTTGTCGTCGTGGCCCACGTACTTGTGATAAAGCACCGGCGGGTCTGTCCCTTCGTAGGGCGTGCCGAGAGTTTTGTCGTACCAGTTCTTGATGATGTCCACGCCGTCCGGGTTCAAAGAAGGGACGAGCAGGACGATGGTGTTCTGTAAAATTTCGCGCACCAGGGGCTCGTCCGAAGAGGCCAGGCGATGTGCGATCAGCATGCTGGAAAGATAAGAGCCGACCTCGTTGGAATGTATGCCGCAGGTGATGAGGACGATGGTCTTGCTGCGCGCGATGAGTTCGGCGGCTTTGCGATCCGGATTTGGCCCAAGCGTGCGCGGGTCTGCAAGCTGCGCTTGAATCTTCTGGTATTCGTCCAGCCGTTGGAGATTCTCCGGCGCGCTGATGGTCGCCATGACGAACGGCGCGTTCATCGTCGTCCGTCCCAGCTCCTCGAACTTTACGCGGTCGCTCGCCGCGTCAAGACGGCGAAAGTACTCTATGACTTTGGCCCAGCTCGCCAGCTTACGGTCATCGCCGGGACGAAAACCCAGCACATCTTCGGGCGCGGGCACGCTCGCCGCAGCAGTAGTCTCAGCATCAAGGGCTTTAGCAATACTTGCGGTCGCGGCAGAGTGACTGCTGCTGCTGCGCGTTTGAGCCGTCAGGAAAGAGTAGAGAACGAGAATGGAGAGAAGCGAAACTGCGAGGCCACGTCTGTTCATTCGTATCGAAGCTCCGAAGCCGAAGATAAAATTAAAATTGTTCGAGGGAAAAGCTGCGCGCCGACGGGAGTGTAATCGAAACCCGCGCCGGAGGTGAAGCCGTGGCGGGCGACGGTGTTGGAGCAGTGCGGATGATCGAGTATGAATCAGATTCAACACTGATGCAAGCAGGACACGGAGAGGGCACGAAGGCTTGAGCCACATTAGCCTTACGCACATATTCAGGCGGAATGAATAAATGTGCTTGAATTATGCAACCCGGCTGAATAAATGTGCAAAGCTCTCCTGGCTTAGACATGATTTCATGCCGATTAACAGGAAATCCTTGACGGCCAAACAGGCTTAGGCATAAAGTCTCGCCTGTACTCAATTTCTATCGGGAAGCTTACCCTTAACCTCTTCTCACTCATCCGGGAGGTGAACATGAAATATCGAACATTGTTCCTGCTCATAGTGATACTGACGGCACTGCTCTTTTCAGGCGGTAACTCAGGCGCGAGGGCGCGCTCGACCTGTCAGGATCAATGCCAGCAGCAATACAACCAATGCCTGGCCCTGGGCATTGACTATTACACCTGTACTCAGCAACGTAACTACTGTCTGTATCACTGTCATTAATTCACCGAGCTGCTGAAAAGCTAAGGTACGGCTGCACGGCCCGTGCTTGAGGCAGCGCTATGTCCGCGAGACAAATCTTGAAGAGGCAGTTCGCGCACGCGGGGGGCGTCAGTTGCGGTCATAAGATGCTCGGTAAAACCTACTCGAATCTTCCTTAATCACGAAGAATTACCTTTGTATATGACCTTGATTTGGCTTGCGCTGTCTCCGCCGCGCGGAGTAAAGTATCCTTCTGTAAACCCCACTCGCTCCCCAATCTGGAAAAACTGTCGGAGGTCATTGTCTGATGGCTACTGAAACCGTAGAAACTGCGAAGCGAGACATTGCTTCGACTAACGAATATCCGGACATCGTCGGAGCTAAACCGGAGAATCCACTGGCCGCCACATTTCGCCCGTACATCCCGGCGCGTGTGCATCTGCCGGAGCTGACTCCGCTGCCACTGCTGATCGGCACAATACTCGGCATGATCTTCGGCGCATCGTCGCTCTATCTGGTGCTCAAGACTGGTCTGACCGTCAGCGCTTCGATTCCGGTCGCGGTTATCTCTATCACGCTCTTCCGGCTGTTAGCTCCCTTGAGGGGCAGGAATGCGACCATCCTCGAAAACAATATCGTGCAGACGGCCGGCTCTGCTGGCGAGAGCATAGCGTTTGGTATCGGCGTGACGATGCCCGCGATCATGATTCTGGGCTTCGACCTTGAATTTACGCGCGTCATGCTGGTCGGCATCCTCGGCGGGCTGCTGGGCATTCTGATGATGATCCCTTTGCGCCGCGCGCTGATCGTGCAACAGCACGGCATACTGAAATATCCGGAAGGGACGGCGTGCGCGGAAGTCCTCAAGGCAGGAGCGAGCGAGGAATCAAAGGAAGCCGCGCGCAAGGGCGATACGGTCGTAGACGATACGCAGAGCATGGGCGCGAAGACGATCTTCGCGGGCTTCGGTCTGGGTTTTCTCTATCAGGTTTTGATGGGTGGTTTGAAGGGTTGGCGCGACACGCCTGAGAAAGTCTTCGGCGCACCGTTCAAGGGCGGCTCAATCGCTGCGGAAATCTCTCCGGCGCTCCTCGGCGTAGGCTATATCATTGGGCCACGCATCGCTTCGATCATGGCGGCGGGCGGCGTCCTCGCTTACCTCGTCCTGATTCCGATGATTAAATTCTTCGGCGAGAACATGACGGGAGTCGTCGCGCCCGGCACTGTGCCGATCAACGAGATGAGCCCGAATCAGATTAGGGGCGCTTACGTGCTCTACATCGGCGCTGGCGCAGTCGCGGCGGGCGGCATCATCAGTCTCTTCCGCTCGCTTCCGACCATCTGGAGCGGTCTCAAAGGCGGATTGCGCGACCTGCGCGGCGGGCAAGAGATGGCAGGCTCCGTGGCGCGCACGGATCAAGACCTCTCCATGAAGTTCGTGCTCGGCGGCATCATCGCCCTGATCGCGATGATTATGGTCTTCCCGCAACTGGGCTTGAGACATAACATCGCCGTCGCTTTCCTGGGCGCGTTGATGATCATCGCCTTCGGATTCCTATTCGTTACGGTCTCATCTCGTTTGACGGGCGAGATCGGCTCGTCTTCCAATCCTATTTCGGGAATGACGGTCGCGACGCTTCTCTTGACCTGTCTGGTCTTTCTGCTGATCGGCTGGACTGGGCCCAACTATTACGTGACGGCTCTGTCCATCGGCGCAATAGTTTGTATCGCGGCCTCCAACGGCGGCACGACCTCGCAGGACTTAAAGACTGGATTCTTGGTCGGCGCGACTCCGAAGTACCAGCAGATAGCGATTCTGGTGGGCGCGCTGGCCTCCGCGCTCGTGCTCGGGCCGATTCTTTTGAGCCTCAATGATTCTTCGACCGTGTACGCGACGCGCACTATGTTCGTGCCCGTGACGGAAAATACAGGGCAGCTACAGACGGGCGTCATCTCTTCGATGCAAGCCTTTAACGAAGCGGACAAGCCGACGCAGCCAGGCAACTACCGCGTCTTTAAGAACGAGCCGGGAACTCCTTCGGCGGTTGCCAAGCTGGACGCGGGCGAATACCTGGTCAACGACGAGGGCAAGGTCGTCTATAAGGTCGAGCGCAGCTTCCCTGCGGAGCTCCGCTTCGACCCGTCGCAATTTACGGGGACGGAACGTTTGCAAGGCCCGCAGGCCAACGTCGATCAGAATACCTATCACGTCGTTCACCAGACGGAGACGCAGAACGGCCCTGCTGGCAAGTATCTGGTCAACGATCAGGGCGTGCCCGTTTATCTGGTTGACCCCGGCATCAACGGCACGCACAAGATCAGGCCGGACGGCACGAAGGTCGAAACGAAGTACGACGCGCCGAAGGCGACGCTGATGTCCTATATCATTAAGGGCATATTGAATCGCCAACTGCCCTGGGGATTGGTGCTGCTCGGCGTCATGATCGCCGTGGTGCTTGAGATGTCCGGGATTCCTTCGCTGGCCTTCGCGGTCGGCGTCTATCTGCCGCTCTCTTCATCGAGCCCGATCTTTATCGGCGGCGCGATTCGCTGGCTGGTCGACCGCAGCATGCGCAAGCGTCTGGCGCATCGCAAGATGACGGAAGAAGAGCTGGTCGCGGAGGGCGATAAGAGTCCGGGCGTGCTGATGGCTTCGGGCTATATCGCTGGCGGCGCGCTCGCAGCAATCGTCATAGCCATCCTGGCGGGCGTTCCGTGGCAGCGTCTCATAGACTTTAACGCTAAAGTCACTGCGTGGTCGGAAAACAATCCGATGCAAACGGGGGCGAGCGCAGACCTGCTGTCGCTGATCCCGTTCGCCATCCTGGCCGTGATGCTCTATCTGGTAGGACGAGAGCTGCTGCTGGCCGCACGCTCGCCTGATGGCCGACGGTACAGGTAAAAAAGTAGCGCCGTCGCTTCTTCCTTAAATCACAAGAAGGAAGAAGCGACGGCAACGTTTTCGGCCCTTTGATCCTCTATAATCTCTGGCGGCGCGGCGGCCTGCATGAAAAGGGAGTCGCGCCGTACGCACGTTTACATTGATTGAAGGAACTAAACAGTCGATGAATACTCGCCATTCCAGCCGTAGCAGCGACAGCAGCAGCACTATTATTAACAGCAGTCACGTTGCGAAGGGCTCTCTTTTAACTGTGATCTATGCGCTCGCGCTCGCGGCACTCCTCAGCGGCGCGCACTCTGCACAGGCTTTCGCTTTTACGCCGCAAAGCAATCGTACTCCGTCCGATACCGTGCGCGAGTTCTATAAGGCGCTCAGCGAAAAACGCTATCGCGACGCCTTCGCGATGTCGACGCTCAAGGGCGCAATCGAGGGCTTAAACGCGGAGGAGATGGAGGACTTGCGTCCTGATTTTGAGAGGATGGCGTCGGCCGCCGATAAGGTTTTGATAAGCGGCGAACAGGTGAGCGGCGAGACGGCGACCGTCTTCGTCAAACTAAAGGATGGCGATCCGTCAGAGCCTCCGGATCAGGTCGCGTTGATGCGCGCGGGCGGCGTGTGGATCGTCGGCGACAAAAACAGTCAGGACGTGGTCAACAAGGAGGGGCGTAAATACTTTTTCAAAGCGCGTATAGATACTCATCACTCGGAAGTGCAGGAGATGTTAAAGCGCATCAGCGTGGCACAGCTTGTCTATAGCCAGCAGCACGGCGGAAAGTACGGCGATCTGCCTGCGCTCATCAGTGCAGGGCTTGTGCCGAAGGATTTGGAGGCGACCGAATCGACGGGCTATCGTTTTCACATCACGCTCGCTTCGGACGCGAAAAGCTATACGGCGGGAGCAGAGCCCGCGCGCTATGGACGCACGGGCCGCCTCTCCTTCTTTCTGGATCAAACCGGCGTCAGAAGAGCGGACACCGGCGGTAAACCCTTGACGCCGCCTTCCGAGAAGAAATAGCGGCCGTCGATGTTCTGAACAATCTTTCTTTCCCCCGCCTGATTATTTTAATGAGAGCCGCGCCGTCACAAATCAGCCGACTGATAGTCATGGGCAAAGCCATGCCGCGCGCTCTCTTTATTCCGGTCGTGTGCCTCGTCGCCGCCCTCTTCCTGTGTGCGTCGAGCGCCTTTGCTCAAAGCTCTTCGCGAGCCGACAATACGGGGCAGTCTGCGGGAGCAGCAGCCGATGCACCGGTCGAAAAATCGATCATCAGCGGCAAAGTAGTCTACGAAGGAAATGGGCGACCGGTGCGGCGCGCCAACGTCATGCTGATGAGTGCTGGCAATCAGCAAGCGGCTGAAAAATATACGACGGCCACGGACAGTCAGGGAAAGTTTCGCATCAGGAACATCGCCGCCGGAACTTATTTCGTGATGGTCGACGCGCCGGGGATTATCACCCCGCTTGCTTTCATCAGCATGGAAGCGGAGCGCTCGCCGACGCCTGCCGATTGGGGCGAAGTGCGAAAAAACTTCGAGGAAGTCAGCGTCGACGGCAGCAACGAAGTCAAAGTAGAGGTGCGCGCGCGGCGCGGCGGAGCGATCTCGGGCAAAGTTTCTTACAGAGACGGCGATCCCGCCATCAACGTGCAAATCGGAATCCTACGCAAAAAAGGGAACAGCACGGCGCGCTTTCTGACGGGATTAAATCCGTCCTCGCTGATGGCCGTCCGCACGGATGATCGCGGAATGTACCGCGTCTCAGGACTGCCGCCCGGCGAATACGTTGTCAACGCGGCCGAGATGCATACTGACATTCAGGAAGATGCCGCCTATGATCCGGGCCACGGCATGGAAAAATTCATGCGCGATCTGTTTTCCAGCGACGCGCTCGCCGTTACTTATTATGGAGATGTGACGAGCGCGCGCGATGCTACGGTCGTCAAGATCGAGGCGGATGAAGAGGCACAGGATATAGACATCAGCCTGATTCAGCACCAGACGTACATGATCGCGGGGATACTGACGGCGAAACGCGACCGCCGCCCTCTGGCCGAGGCGACGGTCAAGATTCGCAGCACGGAGAATATCGGCCCGCTGATGGCGGCAGAGCGAGCCGCGCGGACGGACGAGCAAGGCAACTGGCTCTTTAAAGATGTGCCGGAGGGAACATATATCATCAGCGCCGAGCCTCCTTACGAAAGAGATGCGCCCGCCACTACTGCGGATGGAAAGCCTGCAACGCAAGTGTCGCGCAAGCTCTCCCGCAAAGAACAACAGGTCACGGTTGATGGAAGCGATGTCGCGGGGCTGGGACTGGAATTGAGTGAAGGGGCCAGTGTCTCCGGCACAGTCATTATCGAGGGCGCACTAAATAATTCCACCTACGCGTATGTTTATGCAGAGCGTCCTGACGGTATCAAAGTGCCTGAGCGGGAGTATACAGGCGTTCCCCCTGATGGCAATTTTACGTTGGAAGGATTGACGGCGGGCGAGCTTTTCCTGAGCGCCGCAGTTGCTCAGGCAGAATACTATCCTAAATCAATCACGGCTCACGGCACGGATCTGTTGCGCGAGCCTCTCAAGCTGGCTGAGACGCAGGAGATCAAGGATGTGCGCATCGTCCTTTCGCCGGATATGGCAGCGCTGAAAGGACGTGTGGTGGACGCGACGGGCTCGAAGCCGCGCGCGGATGTCCTGATTACACTGATTCCTAACATCCCGCAGCGTTGGCGCGCTCAATCGGGACGCCTGCACACGCGCACAGATAAAGCCGGGGAATTCAATCTGCGCGGCGCGCCGGGTGAGTATCTGGTCTTTCTCTGGCCGCTCGGTCAGATGCCCGACACCATCGACGAAGGTTATATTAAAGCGCATGCCGCCGGGCAAGAGCGCATCACACTGCAACCGGGCGGCCGTCAAAACGTGGATTTCGTCATGCCCCCCGGACAGAATTAAGAGCCATGAGAGAAGTAAGATTTCTAAGCAAGAGAGAGCGCGCAAAGTTGATTGCTCTGCGTTTCATCGGCTTCGTCGCAGCCGTCTCGTTCGTCGCCGTTGCGCTCTTTGTCCAGAGCGCCACGGCGCAATCAGGAAGATCGCAGCAGGGGCGGCCCACAGATGTTGGCAGTAGCCGCACTACGCCTCAAAGCGCACCGCGCGGAAACTCGACCGTGCGCGGGCGTGTCGTCTCGGAAGAGACGGGAGCGCCGGTCGCAGGCGCGCGTGTCCGTCTCCTCGCGGGCTTTACGAGCAGGTTTGCCCCCTTAACCGTGTTGACGGATGCGCGCGGCGAGTTTCGTTTTGATAATCTGGTCGCAGGAGAATACCTGGTCGTCGTCAATCCGAATGATGCTACGCAGCAATCTGCTGTGACCTTCGCAGTGCCTTTGCCTTCGGGCGACCGCCGCACGGACGAGGCAGCGTTTGAGGAGATGCGACGGAGACAGGGAATAGCCTCGACGAACGTCACCGTCGACGGCACGAACAGCGTAACCATAGAACTACGCTTTCCGCGCCAGCCCGCCAGTGGCAGTATCTCCGGACGCGTACAGTACCCGGATGGAAAACCCGCCGCCAACGCGCAGCTAACTTTCCTCAACAGAAAAGAGATCAGAGGCCGCAGGCCAGGGGCTACACAACTCAATGCCCAGACGGACGAGCACGGTTTTTATCAGCTCGGCAATGTTCCGCCCGGCGAGTATTTGGTGAGCGCCAGACTTCACGAGCCGAACATTGTAGACAAGCAGGGCAACATCATATCCGTTGGTCTGGTGATACATACTTATTATCCTTCGGCGACGAGCGCGCGCACGGCTTCACCCGTCACGGTCGAAGTCGATCAGCAGACGAGCAACATAGACATCACGCTCGTCAAGCGCAGCACACACACACTGTCCGGCATGCTCGTATCGCGCACGAGCGGGCGCACGCTCTCAGGCATCCACGTGCGACTGAGAAACAGAGATGATCTGGACCTGCCCTTCGCCGTCGGCGCTGATGATCGCTTTATCTGGACGGACGCGCAGGGCCGCTTCACTTTTAGTCAAGTGATGGACGGCGATTATGTAATCTCTGTCGGTGGGCTCACGTCGCCGCCTGCGCCGCGCGAACTCTCTATGAGTCCCGGGCAGGCGCGAAGCAATCTTCCGCCGCGCATGCGTGATGGAACGACGCCTTTGGAAGATCGATCCCCCGTAGCATCGTCGCGCGGGCTGGTAGAGAAACGGCAGGAAGTCACCATCGCCGGAGCGGACGTGACTGATCTGGCGATTGAAGTGTCAGAAGGCGGTCGGGTCTTTGGCACGGTCGTGGTCGAAGGCGACGCGCCGCTCCCGCCTAGAATCATCGTCGCTTCGGAGATGAAATCCGGAGAGCGACGGCCTGACGCGTTCGCGCGCGTTAATATGGACGGAACATTTACGCTCGGCGGCGTGCCGGACGGCCCGCTTTCCCTGGACGTAATCATCTCTCCGCCCGGACGCTTGTACGTCAAGTCGATCACGGCCGCAGGCGTAGACCTGATGCGCGAGCCGCCCCTTATCGGCGACGGCACAATCATCAGGGACGTACGCATCATGCTCTCCACGGATGTGGCAATGCTGACAGGGCGCGTGCTTGGAAGCGACGGCACACCGCTCAGGGGCGCGACCGTGTTGCTCTTGCCCGCGGATCAGGGCAGGCAGCGCTTGAGCCGCGGGCGTCTCGTCGGGGTCACAGGGCCTGACGGCAGGTTTATGATCGGCGCAGCGCCGGGCGAATACCTGGCCGTCATCTGGAGGGGTCAGCCACCCTCTGACGAAGAAGCTTTAAAGGCGCTGGCCGCGCGTGCCCCGCGTGTGAGCTTGCAAGCAGGCGAACAAAAAGTTATAGAATTAGCAGCGCCGGACGCAAAGTAATCGACCGAACACGAAATAGTTGACCGGCGCTTACAGGCTAGACCCGACAGTCCAATGCCCCCGCTTGTCCTTTTTAGTCCTCTCTTGAAGTTAAGAATTGTTTCCTCGTATCTGAGGCGAAATGCCGGAACTGATGCGCTCAATCATTACGCGCCTGCGAAGCGTTGTGGGCAATCGCCGCCGCGCCA
>DATLMN010000006.1:0-4108 GCA_035537255.1 Pyrinomonadaceae bacterium
TGTCCATCGTGCGGTCACGAAAATATTGAGGGCATGGATCGCTGCGAGAATTGTATGAAGCCGCTGCGCGATCTGGATGTGCCGCGCCCGGACGCGACTCGCGGGCTGGCGCGTTCTGTGATGGAGGATGATCTGCGCAAGCTCGCGCCCGAAGAGACTTTGACGGTCAGCCCCACAGAGTCCGCGCTCGAAGTCGTGCGTCGTATGCGCGAGGCGCAGACCGGATGCGCGCTCGTTTTAGAAGGAGACGAGCTGGTCGGCATCTTTACCGAGCACGATGTGTTGCGCAAGATGACTGGCGCGAAAGCGGGTGAAGTGAATGTCGCCGTCAGCGAATTGATGAGCGCCAATCCGGAAACGCTGCGCGAGACAGATTCCGTGGCGTCGGCGCTCAACAAGATGGCGCTCGGTCGTTATCGTCATGTGCCCGTGCAAAGGGACGACGGCGGCTATGCCGTGGCGTCGATCAAACAGGTTCTGAAATATATCGCGCAGGAAGACTGGTAAAAAAGCTTTCCTCATCTCTCCGAATTAAATGCCGACACCGGATTTTTAAAGTCCCGTGTCGGCATCAATCTTTTCACGGCGTCATGCAGACAGATTGATACCACTTATATCCGTTTTCCATTGAAGGTAAGGAAGGTCGAGATTCACCACAGAGGCACAGAGGACACGGAGATAACACAGAGTGTTGAGAGATGTTCAAGACTCCGTGCTTCCTCTGTGTTCTCTGTGTCTCTGTGGTGAATGCCTCTTCCAGACACTCAATTGAAATTTGCTCCAGCAGGCGTCTATGCTCATTGTCTCCGGGCCTTACATTTCATGAGATGATTTGATTTACTTCTTGCCGCGTTTGGCCTGTCGCTGTTTGAATTCCCTTTCGCCTCCCGTTTGGCCCAAGGGTTTTCCAGACGGCATCGCCGCCGGTAGTGAAGGCGTGTTGGAGCGTGGCGTGGCCGCGTCAGCCCCCGCGTGCTGCGACGATTCGTCTGCGAACATCTCATTAGCCTGTTTACGACGACCGCGCAGGGCCGGAGTTTCCTGCATCGCCTCTCTATCCTGCGCTCTTCTGGTGTCGGCTCTTCCCGTCTGCTGACCGCGCAGCTTCGTCGACCTGCCGACCTTGCTCTGCTTTTCTTTGCTTGCCATCTGAATTCCCCTTTTTCATTTGATAACGTTTCAGCTCAATGCCTTGTACGTTCCGCCGATTCCTCCGCGACACTGCGCAGTGCGACGGCAGTGTCGTCCGATTCAAAGTGTGCGTGCTCATTTTCCTTGCGCCCCATGGCCCACTTGAGCAGAGGCGGAGTTACGAGCGTAGTGATGACGACCATGATGACGACCGCGCCGAATGTCGCCGTATTGATGACGGGCTCGGGAACTCCCGCCGCATTGGGCAGCACCAGAGTCGCGCCGATTCCGGCAAAGATCAGTCCGACCTCGCCGCGCGGAATCATTCCAAGGCCGACGGCCAGACGGTTGATGCCACGCTCTACGACGACCAGCGAGCAGACCTGTTTGCCTATGATCGCGGCCAGCGTCAAAAGGATCGCAAAGCCCAGCAACTCGAACCGCGCAAACACACGCAGGTCTACACGCAGTCCCATCAGGACGAAGAAGACCGGCACGAGCACGGTCGTCACAGGCGTCACAAGCTTCTCAAGATTTACTTCTCTGTGTTCGCGCGCGGAATGAAAATGCACTTCGTCTAACACCAGTCCGGCGGCAAACGCACCGACAATCGGCGCAAGCCCAACGATGGCCGCCGCCCACGACAGCAGAAAACAGAATGAGATGCTGATCGTCAGCAGCACGCCGCGACTCTCGAAGCGTCCCGCGCCGCGCAGGATATGCGGGATGATGAAATGCCCAACGAGGAGCGAGCCCGCCAGAAACGCGACGGCCTTCGCGGCGATCAACGCGACTTCAAAGATCGAGAGCACTGCGCCCGTGGCTGCCGCCTTGATTGCGCCCGCGATGACGGCCAGAATCAGCAGGCCCAGCACATCGTCAATCACCGCCGCGCCGAGGATAATCCGCGCCTCGCGCGTCACAAGACGACGCATGTCTTTAAGGACGCGCGCCGTAATGCCTACGCTCGTCGCGCAGAGCACCGCGCCGATAAAGAGATGTGCGAGTCTTGATTCGTCGGGTAAAAAATATGCGGCCACGCCCCACCCGAGAAAGAACGGCGCGACCACACCCGCGACCGCAACGAGCAGGGAAGACCAACCGACGGCCACCATCTCGCCCAAATCCGATTCGAGACCGACTTCAAAGAGCAGCAGGATGACGCCGATCTCTGCCAGCGCCGCAATCACCTCGTTCGTCTTAAGCGGCTCGGCCCAGGTGAAGCCCAGGAGCGCCAGATTGCCGATCAGGATTCCGCCGACGAGTTCGCCGAGCACAGCCGGTTGGCCCATTCTTTCAAACAGCTCGCCGCACAACTTGGCGACGATCAGTATGAAAGCGACGCCCAATAGCACCATCGGATCAAGGCTATGCCCAACGTCAGCAGCAGCCGTCTGCGCATTTCCGGCGACCGTTTCTGCCTGAGCTTTACAGCCTGTGGCAAGGAGCGACTGCCCCAGCCACACGGCGCACGACGCGGCAAAGAGGGCCGCAATCCTTCTTCGCTTCATACCTTTCAACAGAGTCGGGTCAAGATCACAAGCGCCTGCGGTTCGCATTGCTACCGCGTTATCGGGCGGGTAAAAGAGCTTGAAGGGGCGTCGCTTTCAGTCGCAGTCTTGTAATACGGATGCAATGGCAATGCAACCAATTTTGAGGCCGTAGACGTTAAAGTCCTTTTCAACGTTAATTCTCCTCCGTGGAGAAATGAGTAAAAGTTGAAGCGTCGGGCTTGGGGGAGCCCGGCGCTTCTGCTTTTTTCGCGCGAGACTATCCTCTTCGCGAGAAACCTCTTTAAGCCTGACGCACTCTGATGGCCTCCTGCTCATTCTGCTTGGCCGCGCCGCGATCCGCGTGCGTGCTGTCAGCGGGCGGCGGTGGTGGCGGATTGGCGACCAGTTTTTCCAACGCCGCATCTATCGCTTCGCCTATGCGCGTGACCAGCACGATCTCCAACTCGCGCCGCACGTCCTCAGGAATCTCCTCTATGTCTCCCTCGTTGCGCGCAGGCAAAATGATGCGCCTGATGCCTGCGCGATGCGCCGCCAGAACTTTCTCTTTGATTCCGCCGACGGGAAAGACCAGTCCTGAGAGCGTGATCTCTCCTGTCATGGCCGTGTCCGGGCGAACACGCCGCCCAGTATAGAGCGAGGCCAGAGCGGAAGTGATCGTCACGCCCGCGCTTGGCCCATCCTTCGGAATCGCTCCGGCCGGAACGTGCAGGTGTACGCCGTAACCCTTGAACATCTCCGGGTCAATCGAGAACTCTGCGGCGTGCGACCACAAGTAAGAGCGCGCAGCACGCGCAGACTCCTGCATCACTTCTCCGAGTTGGCCCGTGATCGTAAAGCCTCCTCCGCCGGGCAAAAGTGTGGCCTCTATAAAGAGCACCTGCCCGCCCATCTCCGTCCAGGCCATCCCCGTCGCCACGCCCGCCGGCAACTCTTTGCGCGCCTCTTCCGGATAAAAGCGCGGCGCACCCAAATACTCTTTGATGTCGCCCGTATCAAGAGAGACTTTTTCAGTCTCGCCCTGCGCAATTTTCAGCGCGGCCTTGCGCACCAGTTGGCCCACTGTGCGCTCCATCTGGCGCACGCCTGCCTCGCGCGTATAACGCGAAGCCAGCAGCATCAGCGCATCATTAGTGATCTCGAACTGCTCAGGACTTAGACCGTTCTCCTGAATCTGTCTCGGGACAAGATACTGTCTGGCGATGTGCAGCTTCTCCTGATCGCTGTATCCGGCGAGCTGAATAATCTCCATGCGGTCGCGAAGGGGCGCAGGGATTGGCCCAAGCTGGTTGGCGGTCGCGATAAAGAAGACCTTCGAGAGATCAAACGGCAGATCAAGATAGTGATCGCGGAAAGTGTTGTTCTGCTGCGGGTCTAAAATCTCAAGCAGCGCGGCCGAAGGGTCGCCGCGATAATCAGCGCCGAGCTTGTCTATCTCGTCAAGCATCATGACGGGATTGTTGACG
>DATLMN010000007.1:0-9331 GCA_035537255.1 Pyrinomonadaceae bacterium
AACAGACGCGCGCATGATCGGTTACGGCGGGATGTTGATGGAGGGCGTGGTCGGTGTCGTCGCGCTGATTGCGGCCACGTCGCTTTTCCCCGGCGATTATTTCGCGATCAATACGGCGCAGAAGACCGAAGCCCAAAAGGCCGCCTATGTGCAGATGGTCGATACGCACACGGCCGAAGGCTTTAATCTGCAACCGCAGGAGATTGATCGCTTAGAAGCCGAGTCGGGCGAGAAGAACTTGCGCGGGCGCACGGGCGGCGCAGTCACTTTGGCGCTTGGCATCGCCAAGATTTTCGACGGCATTCCGGGGCTCGCTGGCTTGATGAAGTACTGGTATCACTTCGCCATTATGTTCGAGGCTCTCTTTATCCTGACGACGATTGATACGGGCACACGTGTCGCGCGTTTTCTTGTAGGCGAGTTCGGCGGGCGCGTCTATAAAAGATTGGAAGAGCCGAACTGGCTGCCGGGCTCTATCCTGACGACTGCTGTGGTGGTCGCGGGTTGGGCGGCCTTTATCTGGTCAGGCTCGATCTCGACGATCTGGCCGATGTTCGGCATTGCGAACCAACTGCTCGCGGCGGTTGCCTTGTGCGTCGCGACGACGATCATCATCAATATGGACAAGGCGCGTTACAGTTGGGTGACGATTGTGCCTCTCACTTTTGTCGCGACGACGACGCTCGTCGCTGGCTGGCAATCGATCACGGATAACTTCTGGCCGCTCTCGCAAAAACCGGAGACCTCGACGCAGGGCTACATCAACGTCGCGCTGACGGCCATATTGATGATCGCAGCGGTGGTCGTCTTGATCGATTCCATACGCCGCTGGATGGGAGGCGGGAAACGACCCGAGCCCCTTGCGGATACAGGGCTCGCCGAAGCAGGCACAATACAAGTTTGAGAATGAGCTGATTCTGATGACAAACCTGTTCGCAAACAGCAGGAGACGGATGAACGCGAAGTGTAAAATAGAGTCCGCATTCATCCGTCTCCCGGCTTGGTCTGGTTTCTCAGAGCCGTCTACAGTGCGGCTCGCTACCTAAGGATGGGTGAACGGTACGAGTCCTTAAGTGTTCTCTCGAAAACTTTCCTCTGATCCAGAGAGATCGTCTCCGGGAGACAGTCGTGATAGGTCATGATGTTAGTCCAGGGCGGACTGAATGTGACGCTATTGACGACGACAGTTCCTCCGGGACAGTTAAGCGAGGTGGTGGGGGCGCAGGCATTCGGGTCCCCGGCGGTGTCTTTGATGTCGTCTTCAGTAGTGTTTCCGTCCTGGCCGTCTTTATCTCCATCCGTATTGTTGAGCGTCGCGACATTACATTGCACATCGGTGAATGTGTGCGGGAGGCCCAGGTAGTGACCGGCCTCGTGTGCGAACAGAGTGTCGTTCGGACTCCCCGCTGAGGGCTTGTTAATGCTGGTGTTGGTGTAGGAGGGCATCGAGACATAATGCAAGCCGGTCGGCCCCCAGCTCCAACCGCCTCCTCCTTCCGCGCGGAAATAGACGACCATTCGATCCGGATACCAGGCGACGGCCATGAAGTTCGCCAAGATGTCGTATTTTGCCTGCTCTTCATCCGTCGCCGGAACTTTGTTCAAATCGCTGTTATTCCAGGTCACAAAATCGGGCGAGTTCGCCGCGTTGTCATACACGAATTCATAATCGTATTTACTGTAGGTGCTGTTGGCCGCGTCCATCCAAATCTTCACCTCATCCCTTGTGATGGGCGCTAGATTAGAACCATCAAAGTTGCTGAGCTGGATGGCCTGAACCTGAATCTTCTTAGTACACCCGGCGGCCATCATGCAGGCCAGCAAGAGCAGCAGGATAGAAAGTTGTCGTCTCATTTCGTGTCTCCTTTTCGGGCTAGACCCGCCTGGCAAGCGGCAATGTCGTAGAGAACTTTCAGTTGACCTGTGGACGGCGTGACGACTGCGGCGAGCCGCGACATGCTTCCGTCTTCATTGCGCATCGAGTAGCGGGCCAGGTAACCGGCGGTTTGCAATCTCACCGAAATCACCGGAGTCTCTTCAACCTTCACATCTCCGCCGGTAATGGATCGTCCCCTCAGATAGTTGCGGAACAGCTCATCGGCTGTTCTCTGCTGTTCCGGGTTCGCGCTGGGCGGCGTAGGAAGCCTTGCGGGATCTCTCAGATGCGCACGCACGCGCCGTAACTCTCCGACACGGCCTGAGCTATCAAGCAGGAAAACGGCATACTGCGTTTCGTCTACCACCCGTGCGCCCTGATGAAGTTGATGAAGCGCGACCAGCGCGTAGGTCTCGCTCCTTTGTCGCGCGGCTGTAAACTCGGGGGCGGCGGCCGTGAACATGATGTTTTCAGGCTTTGCTTCTCCGGCACCGAAGAAGTCCCTGTGGTCAAGCAAGAAGCTTCCGAAGGCGCTGACCCGTTCCTCGGGGGTTGCCGCCGGAGCGCGGGCCAGATTTCCCTGGTCCAAAACGACCAACTGCTCGTCGCCGAATGTTTTGGTAGTGAGGCCGGAGTTGCCGGGACGCTCTGTCACATCGGGCAAAGGTGCGGCGGCGCGGCGACAGGCGAAAATTCCCCCAACCACGAGACCCACAGCTAAGATGAGTAGAAGGTATCTAAACCTGTTCATTGGGGCTCCTTTCTGATTTGAATGAACGCCTTGATGCTGGTGGCGTGGATTAGATTGAGAGGCCATCAGATTGAAGAGAGAAGATTGTAGATGGCCTGTTGTGAAGTTGCTTCACCGGTTCTGAATGAGCAAGCCGGACGGCGTACCTGAAAGTTGCGGCGACACTTCTACGCCAAGCGCTCAGGACGAGTCAATAGTTAATAGCCGTCGCGGATTTGCTTTACATATAGACGGAAATGATTTGGATTTGTCTCGAAGCGGGCTATCCCCGACGGAGTTGAGCGATCAGGTTTGATTGGTCTGCTGTTCACGCGCGAAGAAAATCCAGGGCTGGCGCTGCGGTGTGGACAGTCCGGGTGTAAATGGGCAATAATAACCGCTTTTAGCGCGAGTGGCTTACGGGCTGTAGAGACACGGGATGCGCTTCCTGTGCGTGATGGTCTGCCCTGATGACCGCTCCTGTAGTTAAAGCTCGTCGCCTTTGAACAGCTTATCTCGCCATTTATTGAAGAACAGAAAGGAATTTTCATCGTGGAACTATCGCTGATTTTAATCATCAGTATGCTGCTACTGCTGGGGCTCGCAGCCTTCGTGCGCTTGAGCTTATGGAAGCGCAAGGCATGCGGCTCGCAAACTATGCCGATGCGAAATCTATTATCGTTTGACAGGGGTGCGCGCTATCGTCGTGTGCTCTCAACGGGTGTGGCATGTGTTGCTGCCCTCTTGATCTTCTCGAACGCCGCGTTGGCCCAAACGGGGGCCGTGCCGCGAGAGGCGCAGGGCGCTGGCCCATCGCGTCAGGCCGTCGCACATCAACCGGGCGGCGAAGCCAATCTGATTTTGCCGGATCTCTCAAGCGTTAAATTTTTGGGCATTGACGGGCACACGCTGTTGCTGATCGGTCTGGCTGTCTGCGCCCTGGGCCTCTCCTTCGGGCTTGTGATCTTTATTCAGTTAAAGAACCTGCCCGTTCATCGCTCCATGCGCGAGATTTCCGAGCTGATCTACGAGACCTGTAAAACTTATCTCGTCACGCAGGGCAAATTTATTCTCTTCCTCTGGGTCTTTATAGGGCTGATCGTCGCCATCTACTTCGGCGCTCTGGCCGAGACGGTCAATCAAGCGACGGGCGCTGTCGAGCACGGCTTTCCGCCGCTCAAAGTCGCGGTCATCCTTCTGTTCAGCCTGATCGGCATCGCTGGAAGCTACGGCGTCGCGTGGTTCGGCATTCGCGTTAACACTTTCGCCAACTCGCGCACGGCGTTTGCCAGCCTCGGCGGCAAGCCTTATCCGATCTACGCCATTCCGCTCAAGGCCGGCATGTCCATAGGCATGATGCTCATCTCCGTCGAGCTGCTGATCATGCTCTGTATTCTGCTCTTTATCCCGCGCGATTACGCAGGCCCTTGCTTTATAGGATTTGCCATCGGCGAATCTCTCGGCGCTGCGGCGCTGCGCATCGCGGGCGGTATCTTTACCAAGATCGCGGACATCGGCTCGGACTTGATGAAGATCGTCTTCAAGATTAAAGAAGACGACGCGCGTAATCCCGGTGTGATCGCAGACTGTACGGGCGATAACGCGGGCGATAGTGTTGGCCCATCGGCGGACGGCTTTGAGACCTACGGCGTGACGGGCGTGGCGTTGATTACCTTTATCCTTTTGGGTGTGCGTAATCCGACAGTGCAGGTGCAGTTGCTCGTCTGGATTTTCGTGATGCGTATTATGATGATCATCGCGAGCGCCCTGTCCTACTTCGTCAACGAGGCCATCGCGCGCGCACGTTACGCGAACGCCGACTCTATGAACTTCGAGAAGCCGCTGACCTCTCTCGTGTGGATTACCTCTTTCGTCTCAGTCGTGCTGACCTATATCGTCTCCTACTTTATCGTGCCTGTGCTTGGCACAGACGATACGCTGTGGTGGAAGCTGGCGACGATCATCTCCTGCGGAACGCTCGCGGGGGCGATCATTCCGGAGTTCGTCAAGGTTTTCACCTCTACGGAGTCTCGTCACGTCAAGGAAGTGGTCACGTCCTCGCAGGAGGGCGGCCCGTCCTTAAATATTCTGTCGGGATTGGTGGCCGGTAATTTTTCAGCCTACTGGCTCGGCATCAGCATCGTCGTGTTGATGTCCATCGCTTATCTCTTTAGCACGCAGGGCCTGGATGTATTGATGCTCGCGCCCGCCGTGTTCGCTTTCGGTTTAGTCGCTTTCGGATTTCTTGGTATGGGCCCAGTGACGATTGCCGTCGATTCCTACGGGCCTGTGACGGATAACGCGCAGTCCGTGTATGAGCTATCCTTGATCGAGCAAGTGCCGAACGTGGAGGCCGAGGTTAAGAAGGACTACAACGTCAACGTAAATTTCGACCGCGCCAAGCATCTGCTGGAAGAGAACGACGGCGCGGGCAATACCTTTAAGGCGACGGCCAAGCCCGTGCTGATCGGGACGGCCGTGGTCGGAGCGACGACGATGATCTTCTCGATCATCATGGCGCTCACGCAAGGGTTGACCATCAACACGACGAGTCTGTCGCTTCTGCATGCTCCGTTCGTGCTCGGCCTGATTACGGGCGGCGCGATCATCTACTGGTTTACGGGAGCGAGTATGCAGGCCGTCACCACTGGCGCGTATCGCGCGGTGGAATTCATCAAGGCCAACATACGGCTCGAAGGCGTAGAGAAGGCATCGGTCGAAGACAGCAAGAAGGTGGTGCTCATCTGCACGCAGTATGCGCAGAAGGGGATGTTCAATATCTTCCTCGCAGTCTTCTTCTCGACGCTCGCCTTTGCCTTCGTCGAGCCGTTCTTCTTTATCGGCTACCTGATCTCGATTGCCATCTTCGGTCTCTATCAAGCGATCTTTATGGCGAACGCGGGCGGCTCTTGGGATAACGCGAAGAAGATCGTCGAGGTAGAATTAAAGCAGAAGGGCACGGCGCTGCACGATGCTGTGGTGGTCGGCGACACGGTCGGCGATCCTTTCAAGGACACGTCGTCCGTGGCTTTGAATCCGGTCATCAAGTTCACGACGCTCTTCGGATTGCTCGCCGTCGAGTTGGCCGTGAGCGTGACGCGCAGCCGCGATGGTGATCCGATGCTGTCTTACATTCTGGCTCTGGTCTTCTTCCTCATTTCTGTGGTCTTCGTCTACCGCTCGTTCTACGGAATGCGTATCGGAACGGAAGTAGCAGCTCAGGCTTCGAGAGATGAGGTCAGAGCCAGAGAGGCGAATCTGCCCGGCTAAAGATAAAAGGGGCGCTACGGAAGACCTGTGCTAAACGTTCAGCGCAGGTCTTCAGGCTTCTTGAAGAAGACTCTGGCGCGCCGCTTTCGTTGTGCTGTATTATCCTGATCGCTTCATCTTGACTGATAAACTGTCTGGGAGAAACCCTTGAACACTTCATACGCTAAAGCCGAAACACTGTCTGGCGCAGTGCTTGCGCCAATGGATTGGACACGACAAGTAGCGCTGGTCGTCGCGTTCAGTTTGTTGATGGCGCTCTCCGCGCAGTTCGTCATACCGCTGCCCTGGACGCCTGTGCCCATTACGGGGCAGACTTTCGTCGTGCTGTTGACGGGCGCGTTGCTGGGCTCGCGTCTGGGCGCGCTGGCGATGATCGCTTATCTTGTAGAGGGAGCGCTCGGGCTTCCATTTTTCCGCGCTGGCAGCGGCGGCCTTCCTTATCTGATCGCGAGCCCGACGACCGGGTATCTGTTGTCGTACCCGCTGGCGGCGTTCACGACGGGACTGCTCGCGGAGCGCGGATGGGACAGGCGTTATCTTACGGCGGCAGCCGCGATGGCGATTGGCTCTCTGCTGATCTTGTTAGGCGGTTGGGCCTGGCTCTCTTTGTGGTTCAGGACGGGGGCGGACGCCTTTCGCGTCGGCGTGCTGCCGTTCCTTGTGGGCGATGTTTTGAAGATTGCGCTCGCAGCGGCGGCGCTGCCTTCGGGCTGGGCGATTGTGCGAAGGGCCTCGCATAAGGACTAAAGCGCGCGCAATTTTTATGAGACTACGGGAAGCCCCTGATCGAGGATGAAAGATCAGGGGCTTTTTATTCTAAGCTTAGAGTGAATTGAAATTGAGTATATGGTAGGAAGAGGTTCACCACAGAGACACGGAGGAAGGAGTGATATTCAACTCTCTGTGCTTTCTCTGTGCGCTCTGTGCCTCTGTGGTGAGTTACTGATTCCTGACACGCAATTACCAGCCTTAATTTATCCGACTGCGAAAGGCTTCACGTTATGTACCTGATAAAAGTGCGGTCAAGCGAGCGCGAGCAGATGTTGGAATTTACGGACGAGGTGCGGCGCAGGCTTAAGGAATCAGGCGCGCGTGAGGGCGTCTGCTTGCTTTACGTGCAGCACACGACGGCCGGGCTAACCGTCAACGAGAACGCCGACCCGGATGTGCAGCGCGATATGCTGCTCGCCTTGCGCACGCTTGTTCCGCAGCACGGCATGGGCTTTCGCCACGGCGAAGAGAATTCGGACGCGCATATCAAGGCGAGCCTAGTTGGCCCAAGCGTGAGCGTGCCGTTTCATGACGGGGAGTTATTGCTCGGTCGCTGGCAGGGAATCTTTCTTTGCGAGTTCGACGGCGGGCGCGAGCGGCAGGTGATAATGATGCTGCGTTAATGCGTCAGCGCAGAGTCCAGCGCAGCTTCGGGCATGAGCGCGGAGTTGTCCAGCACAGTCTCTGCTTCGCCGTCATTCAGGTCAGATGTTAAGTCCGCTTCGCCGTCCATAGCTTTTAAAATATCCATCGAGCCGCTTTCAAGCGCTCTGGCGAAAAGCGCCACGGATTCTTCAATCGCTCGCTGCTGCTCGCGGCTGTAGGTGACGAGTTTGTAGGAGTAGAGCGAGAGAGCGCCGAAGATGTGATCGTCCTCGACGATGGGAAAGACCGCGAGCGCGCGATAGGCGTTGAAGTGTTGGGCCAAAGAGGGCGGCAGGTCAAGCTTCGGGTCTGTGTTGCAGAAAGATTTTCGATTGGCCATCGCCCAGCCCGTCACGCCTTCGCCCATCTGCACAGAACGTCCCAGCAGATGCTGCGCATGTTCACCGAGCGCGTGCGTCACACTGCTCTGGCCCGTACCGGGGGCGACGGTGGTGATCGCGCACGTATCGTAAGAGACGATTGAGCCGAGCTTCTCTATAAAGGCCGTAGCTATGTTTGCGCGACGGCTCGCGATGTCCGTCTCCGGCGCAAGCACTTGAGCCTCGCCCTCCATTTCGACGGGCGGCAGTTGCAGTACGTCGCGTCCTTCCTCTGTCTCTTCTAATCCTGCGGCAGGAGCGACGCCGCGCGCTGCGTCACTCAGCTCTTCGCTTGGGCCAATGCCGAAGGTAGGCGCGGGCACGTCGCGCATTGCCTGAATCTCCGCTTCAAACTCCGGCAGATGTGTGATGAAAGTGCCGACCACGCGCGGGTCATACTGGCTGCCCGATCCGCTCATGATCAGCTCTATGGCCTCTTCGCGCGATAGACCTCTGCGATACTGGCGGTCTTCGCGCACAGCATCAAAGCAATCGACGACCGTCAGGATACGCGCCGTCAAGGGAATCGTTTCGCCAGCGAGGCCGTCCGGATACCCTTGCCCGTCCCAGCGCTCGTGATGATGACGCACGACCGGAACTACCGGATAAGGAAACTCCACGCGCCCCAGAATCTGCGCGCCGACGATGGTGTGCATCTTCATCTTCTCGAACTCGACGGCAGAGAGCTTGCCCGGTTTGTTGAGGATGTAATCGGGCACACTGATCTTGCCTATGTCGTGAAGCAGCGCCCCGGCTTTTAAAGCTTCTATCTCCTCTTGAGAGCAACCGAGGAGGCGCGCCACACCCGCCGCATAAATCTGCACGCGCAGGACGTGAT
The DNA here is from genome assembly GCA_035537255.1 of Pyrinomonadaceae bacterium. Taxonomy (GTDB): domain Bacteria; phylum Acidobacteriota; class Blastocatellia; order Pyrinomonadales; family Pyrinomonadaceae; genus DASQYE01. The sequence continues at coordinate 8,511 of DATLMN010000007.1, forward strand.
CGTGCGTCACTTCGTCCTTGGCGTTGATGGCGACGGCCAGCGCCTCAATCGTCTCGCGGTGCGCTTTCTCCGTGGTCTCTACACGCGCCTGCACCTGAAAGCAGTACTGGCGATGCCAGAAATAGATAGAGATGATCAGCGAGCCTCCGATGACCATCATCGCCAGCGTGCCCTGTTGAACGGCGACGTTCATAGAGCTGGCGGCGGCGCTCGTCGAGAGGAACATCGGTATCGCCCAGACAAGCTGTTCACGGAAGAGGCTCAGGACGCGGCTGTCGTGGCGCAGCGCCAGTAGCGTCGAGAGCAGTCCCATGTTGACGATGGTCTGAACGATACTCGCCACGAGCAGCCCGAGCGTCACACTGATAAAAGAGTGGCTGTGATCGGCGCTCGCTCCCGTCAAATTCTGACCGAGCATCGCGCAGAGCGTCGCGGCCGAAGCAGCGGCCGCCAGAGAGATCATGCCCGACGAGAAAAGGATGTTAGAGGTGCGACGCGATGTCCGGCGCGAGGCGTTAAAGCCCTCGATGCCCGCGACGAAGACCGCAGGGCACGGCCCGTACCAGTAGGCGACCAGAAGAATGATGGCGTCCGAGAGGGTAAAGTTGAATTTTTCATTGGTCAGCTTCGCGCCCGACGGAAGCTGAAAAATGTTCATAAACATGCTGACGACGATGATCAGCGGCACGAGCGCCAGCACGATTAATTGATCACGCAGCGTGTAGCGAGTAAAGAGCAGGGCAGTCGCAGCCAGCCACGCAGAGAGGCCGACGACCGTGACCCCGGACTGGAACATGCGACTTCTTTTTGCCTGCTGCGCT
>DATLMN010000008.1:0-11862 GCA_035537255.1 Pyrinomonadaceae bacterium
GGATGGCTCGCTGCGCAGCATCCGTGGTCGTCGTCAAAGTCTCATAGCCGTATGCCGCCAGATATTTTTGCAGAGTCGCGGCGGCAGCATCGACGACGATCAGCGCGCGGCGCGGGCGATCAGCAGCGACGGGCTGTGCGCCTTCGTATGAAATGGTACTGGACAATAAAAGAGGGCCTCCTCTGACATATTTACGCGAGTGCGCAAGCACTTATCCTTAAGGCTCAAAAGCTGACAGTCGTAGTGCGCCGTGCGCCGCCAATCATACATAAATAACGTGCGCTCTGAAATAGAAAACAGGGCCGCTGACTTCTGGAAATGCTAAGTCGGCGGCCCTGCACTAAAGAGCCAGAAACTATTTTTCGCGCCGGTTTACTGTGTGACGAGTTGAAGCCTTCCGTCAGGCAGACGCACAGCATAGACATTGCGCTCGTAGATGGTGAGCGGCGCGGTTCTCTCCGATTGAACTTCCGCGACCTGCGTCGGCGTTACGGGTTTTGCGTTGCGCGCGGTCTGTGGGTCGCGCATCAAAGCGTAGCGGCGCGTAATCCTTCGCACGTACTCCTGGGTCTCGCGGTAAGGCGGAATGCGGCGTCCGTATTTCAGCACCGCGCCCTCGCCCGCATTGTATCCGGCGAGTGCCAGCGAAACATCACCGTCGAACGAGTCCAGCAGGAAACGCATATAGCGTGTGCCGCCTTCTATATTCTGGCGCGGGTCAAAAATGTTTGTGACGCCGAAACGTCTGGCCGTGCCGGGCATCAACTGCATCAGTCCGCTCGCGCCCTTCGGCGACAGAGCGCGCTGCTTGAAGGATGATTCCTGGTGCATCGTCGCATAGATGAGCACCGGATCAACCCCGTGACGCACGCTAGCCTCGACGATATAGGAATCTATCTTCGCATCGCCCGTGGTAAAACCGTCAAGCGAACGGCTCGCGGCCATCCCTAGCCCTCGCGGCTGCGTATAAACGAGCGGCGCGGGCCTGTTGACGGTCGAAGACTCCGTAGAGCTGTTGACATGCGCCGTCCGTCGAACTGTTTTCGAGGACGGCAGCGACGAGGCCGTCGGCACTTCCTCTACGCTCACGCCGTTTGTCGTGTCGAAATTATCGTAGTGATAGCGAGTGCCGTTTTGGGCCAGAGCGGTCGAGGCGCAAACGAGCGCCAGCAGACAGAGCAGGGGGAACTTTTTCATGCGACTCACCGAACTTGGTTTCAAATGGGTGCGGCTCCGAACATTTGGAGCTTTAAAGGGGCAGGCCGAACCGGATGCTGTGAAGCAGTCTTCGCTTTTTACAGGCGACCAAGAAGGAACGCCAGGAAAATAATAGCACGTTGTTTAAAACATCACAACAATTTTGTAACCTTTGTGCTTTGACCTAAATTGCTTATTTTAAGAGGCTTAGCTATAACGGCGAGAATTATGAGAGCGAGGAGTGGCCCTTTGTGCAGGGGGATTGCCTCTGCTGCCGGACTCGTATTCAGGGCGGCTTATTCGAGCGGCAAAGGCAGTGGGGTTGACAGCGGGGTTATTATGTCAGGGCTTTTCCTCGCACACCTCACATTAACGACGCGCTCAAAGCGCAAACTTTAGATCGTCAGGAGAACAAAAAAATGAGAAGAACACTAGTCCTCACCACCATGCTGGCGTTGCTGCTGCTGGGGTTTTCGATCACGGCATCGGCTCAGAACGCAAATTCCACCACGGGCAACACGACCGCCGGGAACACCAATTCCAACAGGAAGCGTGGCCCTGTCTTTCGTGCGACCAAGGATCAGATCAACCAGGCGCAAGCTATACTCAAACAGCGCGGCTTCTATGCGGGCGAGCAGACGGGCAAGCTAAACCCGGACACGCGCGAAGGCTTAAAGAAATACCAGGCCGCCGAAGGCATAAAAGTGACCGGCACGCTCAATAAAATCACGCTGGAAAAGATGAAGATCACGCTGACGGATAAGCAGAAGGCCATGTAGAGGGGCTCAGGCTGCGTATCTCAAGCGAAAGGAAAAAGCGCGAGCACATCTCTCAACGGAGTGTGCTCGCGCTTCTTTTTATCAAGATTGATGCCAGCAGATGGCAAGAGTAATTTAGCAAGAGACAGTAAAGTTGAAGTTACGCCATGCGCGCCACCGCTCTTGCGCGTTCTGCAATTCTCTTTTAACCCAGAAGACGCTCGACGACGCCGTAGCTTGCTTCCAGCGCTTCAGACAATTTTTCCGGCTGGCTGCCGCCGCCCTCTGCCATGTCTGGTTTACCGCCGCCGCGCCCGCCGACGATGGGCGCTAACTCTTTGATGACCTGCCCGGCAGGGACACGCTTGAGCAAATCCGGCGAGGTGCGCACGATGAGCGAGACTTTGCCTTCGAGGCTTCGGCCCAGGACGACGACGCCGGACGTGATCTTTGCCAGCAGCGTATCCGAGAGCTGACGCATTCCGGCGGCATCAAGGCCGCTCGCTTCACGCGCGAGAACTTTCACGCCGGGCGCGACCTCGCGCGCTTCATTACCGTTTGAAGAGCCAGCGCCGACCGCGCCCGTCGCCAGCTTCAAACGCAGCTCGTCCATTTCGCGGCGCGCTTTCTTCAACTCTTCCTGAAGACGCTCGACCGTCGCCGCAATTCCTGTGCGCGAGGTGCGAAGCTCAGTCGCAACTTGATCGACGAGCGCTTCCGTCTCCTGAAAACGCGTGAAGGCGTCCGCCCCCGTGACGGCGCGTATGCGACGCGTGCCGGAAGCGATTGACTCGTCGCTGGTGATCTTGAACAAACCTATATCGCCTGTGGCGCGCACGTGCGTGCCGCCGCACAGTTCCTTGGAGAAGACATCACCGGAGATTCCCGGCACTGTCAGCACGCGCACTTTCTCTGCATACTTTTCACCGAACAGTGCCATTGCGCCGGACCTCATAGCATCTTCAAGAGGAAGCTCATCGGTCTGTACTTTCTCGTTTCGCAGAATGTGATAGTTGACCAGCCGCTCTATCTCCGCGACTTCATCTCGCGTCAAAGGTTGAAAATGCGTAAAGTCAAAGCGCAGGTAATTCGGCGCAACGACAGACCCGGCCTGCTTGACGTGCGTGCCAAGAACTTCGCGCAAAGCCGCGTGCATCAAGTGCGTCGCAGTGTGATTGCGCCGCGTCGCGTCTCGTTTCTCCGTATCGACGTGCGCCGTCACCTCATCGCCAGCGCGCAAAGTTCCGCGCTCCACTCGGACACGATGAACAATCAAACCGCTCACGGGTGAGACGGTATCGTTGACGACCGTGTGCGTATTCCCGTTGACAAGCGTTCCCGTATCGCCGACCTGCCCGCCGGATTCTGCATAGAAAGGCGTGCGATTCATAACCACTTCGCCCTCCTCGCCTTCCTGCAACGCTTCGACTTCCTCTTCGCCTTTGACTAGAGCAAGCACCCGTGCGCCGTCCGTGCGCGTTCCTTCATAGCCTGTGAACTCGTTTGGCCCTGTGCGTCCAACGATGCGCTCATAAACTGGGTTGGCTTTGGCGCGCGCCGCGTGTCCCTGCTCGCGCGCGCCAGTACCCTGAATCTCGCGCAACGCCTCTTCAAAAGAGGCATTGAACGCCTCTTCTTCAATCGTAAAGCCGCGCTCTTCCATGCTCACGCGAATCAGGTCGCGCGGCGTGCCGAACGTGTCGTAGAGACGCGCAAGCTCTTTGAAGTCAGGCATCGCGCCTTCCGTCGTCGTCGAGAAGAGCGCGTCTAGTTTCTGAAGACCGACGGTCAGCGTCGAGCTAAAGCGTTCCTCTTCGAGCTTGACCATGCGCTCTATAAAATCGCGCGAGGCTTCCAGCTCCGGATAGGCTGCGCGCATCTCGCCGACGACGAAATCCGTCACCTTGTAGAAGAACAAGTCCTCTAACTGAAGCGCGTGGCGTCCGTGATAGATAGCGCGGCGCATGATTTTGCGCAGCACGTAGTTGCGCCCTTCGTTGCCGGGCAGGATACCGTCGGCGATAGAGAACGCGGTCGTGCGCGCATGGTCTGCGATGACGCGCATGGCGAAGCCTTCCGGCGTTTCCGCTTCATAATTTCGGTCTGCAAGCTGCGCCGTAAATTCTATGATCGGGCGAATCAGGTCAGTATCATAGTTCGACTTCACATTCTGCAAGACCGCCGCGATGCGTTCCAACCCTGCGCCAGTATCGACGGAGGGCTTTGGCAGAGGTGTCTGGACGATCTCTCCGTCATCAGTCTTGCTTCGCTCGTACTGCATAAAGACGAGATTCCAGATTTCCATCGTCGTATCGCCGGGGCCGTTGACGAACTCTGCGCGATTCTGCGACGGGTCTGTCGGGTCTTCGCCCATGTAGTAGTGAATCTCGCTGCAAGGGCCGCATGGGCCAGTGTCGCCCATCTGCCAGAAATTATCTTTGCGTCCGAAGCGCAGGATACGTTCCTTTGGCGCGCCGACCTTTTCCCAGAGCGCCTCGGCCTCCGTGTCCGCCGGGACTTCAGCGTCGCCCTCGTAAACCGTGAACCACAAACGCGCGGGATCGAGCCCGTACTCGTTGACGAGCAAATCCCAGGCAAAGCGTATGGCGTCTTCCTTAAAATAATCGCCGAACGAAAAGTTGCCGAGCATCTCGAAGAAAGTATGATGCCGCGCGGTCTTGCCCACTTCGTCCAGGTCGTTGTGCTTACCGCCTGCGCGCACACATTTTTGCGACGTGGTGGCGCGCACATAATCGCGCTGCTCAGCGCCCGTAAAGACATCCTTGAACTGATTCATCCCGGCGTTGGTAAACAGCAGCGTCGGATCGTTCGCGGGCAACAAGGGGCTTGAGCGCAATACACGATGGCCGTGGCGCTCGAAATACTCTAAGAATTTTTGGCGAATCTCGTTTCCAGTCATAATCAATAAGTAATCAGTGATCAGTAGTCAGTTGTCAGTCAGCATCAGTAAATAAAAGCTGATTGCCGGTAACTTTTAAGTGTAACACGTGGTACGTGAAGGGGCGAAACAGGGCTGAATAAAGAGAAGATAGGCGTGATGGGATTAAAAGAAAGAGAGGCTTTTTATCTACATGTCTTCCGCTTCTTCGTTGAGTTCGGCGTCCGCTGCGGCGCGCACCTTTCTTATCACCAGCTCGTAGGAGAAGCCCTGGCGGAGCAGGTGATCGAAGAGGCTTTTGGATTCGGCGCGAGTTTTTGGATGACCGCGAAGGCGCACGCGGCGCTCTATAGCGCGCTCGATAAGGTGCTCTTCTGGCGTCTCTTCAAAGACCTGCCTGATGGCCTGGTCGGCAGTCTCGCGGTCAACTTTTTTCAGCGCCAGTGCGCGTTGCAGGCGCTGGCGTCCCACAGGCTTTTGTCGCACCTGAAAGGACGCATAGCCGAAGGCGAATTGCTCGTCGTTTAAGTAGCCGTACTCGCGCAGCTTTGTAATGACCGCGTCGACCACCGTTTCGTTAGTCCATTGTTTTTCGAGCAGGCGCTCGCGCAACTCCTCTACCGAACGCGGCTTGGCCGCGAGCAGCTTGACCGCACGTTGAAAGGTGCGCTCACGCGCCTTGTCCGGATCGACGGGGACGCGTGGGCGCTCCGCTGTTTCATGCAACTGCGTCTCTTTGGGCTTCCAACGACGTTTTCTCATCCTTTAAAACTGTAACCGAAGGCGGAAGCCGATGGCAAACCCCTTGCCATTTTGGATTTTGGATTTTAGATTTTGGATTGGCGGGCGTTGTAGATTGAAAGCCTTGATTACATAATTCAAGACGAGGTAAGAGTTAATCCAAAATCCAAAATCTAAAATCCAAAATGGTATCGGCGGGATTCTCATTATAGATAAACCGGCTGGGCTGACTTCGCACGACGTGGTGGCGCGCGTGCGGCGCATAACGGTTGAGCGCAGAGTCGGGCACACGGGCACGCTCGATCCGTTTGCGACGGGCGTGCTGGTCGTGCTCGTTGGACGCGCAACCCGCCTGGCACAGTTTCTGTCAGGCGCTGACAAAGAGTATGAAGCGCTGATTCGCTTCGGTTATGCGACGGAGACGGGCGACCTGACGGGCGCGCGCAGACAGCCGCGCGCGGTGAATGCGTTGCCGCCAGCAACTACTGCGCTGCCCTTGATGGATTGGAAAGATGAAGAGATCGAAGCGGCGCTTGAGCCTTTGCGCGGAGAGATCGAACAGGTGCCGCCGATGTATTCGGCAAAAAAGGTTCGTGGACAAAAGCTCTACGAGCTGGCGCGACAGGGGATTGAGGTCGAGCGCGAGGCCGTACGTGTGCAGGTTGACGAGCTGGAAGCTATCAGGCGCGACGACAGCAACGCGTTGCTCAAACAGAACGAGGACGGAACGTGTGATCTACTTGTGCGCGTCGTCTGTTCGGCGGGGACGTATGTGCGTGCGCTGGCCGAATCAATGGGCGAGCGTTTGGGAGTGGGGGCGCACCTGGCCGCCCTGCGCCGGACGCGCGCAGGAAGCTTTATATTGAAAGACGCGATCACGCTCGAAGAGCTTACAGAGCGGGCAGACGATCTTTCTCTGGACAAAGTTCTTCTTTCACCGTCGACGGCGCTCTCCGGGATGCCTTCTGTGCATCTAACGAGCGAGGAGGCCGAGAGGGCGCGCCACGGCGTGGCCGTTCACGCTAAAGATCGAGCGGCTTATGCCAACGATCAGCCGGTTTTTATGATTGATGAAGACGGTGGCTTGATCGCGGTCGCAATTTACGAGGCTGAGACGGAGACTCTGCGTCCGCGCGTGGTTATCGCGCCGGAAAATAAGCATTGACTTGTGGCGGTAGAGGCTGTGTTATACTTAGCCACAGAAGGGAAGCGCGCGAGGCCGGGTCGCTTCCAAAACCACGTGGCCCGTCTCTAGTCCGCTTCGCTTTGAAATAAAAGCTCGTTGACCAAGCTAAGTAAGGCACGGCTTTCTCTCTCCCTGTCGGCGCTGCTCGACTGAAGCGCCGGTGGCCGGATGCTTACCGTTCATTGAACTCTAAGGGAACAATCTCGACCAAGTGCGCCTCACGCTTGACGCGCGCGTGACCCTCGGCGCATGAGAGAGATTAATCCTGAAAGGCAGGCTTTCAGCGACGGCTTCCGAAACGCATACCGGAAGCCGCGCGCCACAAGGCTTGCTTTTGACCCGAAGGGCGTGCTTTTCCCACACGCTATCGACTGCGCGCGAAGGCCAAAAGAGGTTAGGAATACGGCTATGCAAGAGCAGGATGGCAAAAATCAATTTAATATCAGCCAGCGGTTGGAAGATTTGCGGCGCGACCGTGAACTGCTCCGCTGGGAAGGTTCATTCCGCGATTATTTTGAGCTGGTCGCACAGAATCCGCGTATCGCACAACTCTCGCACGCGCGCATCAACGACATGATCCATGGCGCTGGCGTCGAGAAGCTCAACGAGGGCACGCGCGACGAAATTGCACGCTACAACTTTTTCGCCACGGAACTCTTCGGCATCGAAGAGCCGATTGCGCGCATCGTCGAATACTTCAAATCGGCGGCGCAGCGTCTGGAAGTGCGCAAGCGCATTCTACTGTTGATGGGCCCTGTGGGCGGCGGCAAGTCAACGATTGTGACGATGCTCAAGCGCGGCCTGGAAGAATTTACGCGCTCAGAGGGCGGCGCAGTCTTCGCCATCAAGGATTGCCCGATGCACGAAGAGCCGCTGCACCTGATCCCGCAAGAGCTGCGCGCGGAGATAGAGAAGCATTACGGCATCTACATCGAAGGCGACCTGTGCCCGCAATGTCGCTATGCCCTTGAGCACGAATACGGCGGCCGCCACGAAGACGTGCGCGTCCAGCGTATTCTCTTCTCTGAAAAAGAGCGCGTAGGCATCGGCACGTTCGCACCCTCCGACCCGAAATCACAGGACATCACGGAACTAACGGGCTCAATCGATCTCTCGACCATCGGCGAGGTCGGTGTGGAATCAGACCCGCGCGCCTATCGCTTCGACGGCGAATTGAACATCGCCAATCGCGGCCTGATGGAGTTCGTCGAGATGCTGAAGGTGGACGAGAAGTTTCTCTATTCACTTTTGACGCTCTCGCAGGAGCAGAATATCAAGACGGGCCGCTTCGCCATGATCTACGCGGACGAGGTGATTCTCTCGCACACGAACGAGAACGAGTACATCTCTTTCGCTGGCAATCGAAAGTCGGAAGCCTTGCAGGATCGCATTATTCTGGTGCGCGTGCCCTACAACCTGCGCGTCTCGCAGGAGGAGCGCATCTATCATAAGCTGCTGCATCAATCGGAAGTCCTGCGCAACGTTCACATCGCGCCGAACACTTTAAGAGTCGCGGCGATGTTCGCCGTTATGACTCGCCTTGAAGAACCCAAACGGCAGAACGTCGATGTCGTCAAAAAGATGAAGCTCTACGACGGCGAGGACGTTGAAGGGTACAAGTCCAAGGACGTGCGCGAGCTGAAAGACGAGACTGTGCGCGAAGGCATGGACGGTATTTCTCCGCGCTACATCATCAATCGCCTCTCATCTGCGCTGGTGCGTGACGGCGTGACCTGCATCAATCCGATTGACGCACTACGTGCGATCAAGGACGGCTTCGAGCAGCACACGGGCATCAGCCCGGACCAGCGCGAGCGTTACCTGAACCTGATCTCCGCAGCGCGCAAAGAATACGACGAGCTGGCGAAGATCGAAGTCCAGCGCGCCTTCGTTTATTCGTTTGAAGAGATGGCGCGCACCATCTGCAATAACTATCTGGACAACGTAGAGGCTTACTGCAACAAGGAGCGTATCAAAGACCCTATCACGGAAGAGGAGATAGACCCGGACGAGCAGTTGATGCGCTCTATCGAAGAGCAGATCGGCATCTCCGAGAACGCCAAGAATACTTTCCGTCAGGAGATACTGATACGCATCTCGTCTTATGCGCGCAAGGGGCGCTCCTTCGAGTACAACTCGCACGAGCGTCTGAAAGAGGCGATTGAAAAGAAAATCTTCGCCGACCTCAAGGACGTGGTCAAGATCACGACTTCCGCGAAGACGCCCGATCCCGATCAGCTTCGTCGCATCAACGAGGTCGTGGATCGTCTGGTCAAAGACGGCGGCTACTGTCCCGTCTGCGCGAACGAGCTTTTGACGTATGTCGGGACGCTGCTTTCGCGCTAAGAGGACACGGAAGGGAGCGCGGCTCTCTCTTTTCAGAGCACAGAGGATGAACTAACAGGCACGGCCCGCGCTTTTCAACAACAGAAAGGCGCGGGCCTTATCGTTTGCGAGGTGGATTTGAAAACGCAGAGCAAAACGGCCTACATACACGGCACAGAAACGACCGAGCAGGCGCGGCTCGCGCTCCTGAATCGTCTGACGAACGAGCCGTTCATAGAGTTTCTGGAGCTGAACGAAACGAGTTCCGTGCTCGAAGTCGGGAGCGGTCTGGGTATTCTGGCGCGCGAAGTACGCGAGCGCTTGCCGCGCGGCGCAATGTGCGGCGTGGAGTATTCCACAGATCAATTGGCGCTGGCGCGCAACGCAGCGACTGCGAAGCTTTATTTCATACAGGGCGATGCTCACGCGCTGCCCTTTCATGACGAGCGTTTCGATACTGTCTATTGCCGCTACCTGCTGGAACACGTCGCAGACCCCGCGCAGGTGCTCACCGAGATGCGCCGCGTGTTGCGCCCCGGCGGTAGAGCGCTCGCGCAGGAGAACAATATTCTCATCCTGGCCTTTTATCCTGAATGTCCAAGGTTCGATTCCGTCTGGCGCAGGTTCGCGCTCCTACAGGTGGAGCTTGGCGGCGACGCCTCTGTCGGAAAAAAACTGTTCGCGCTCTTTCTACAGGCTGGCTTCCAGGAGATCGAGCTGAGTCTTCAGCCGGAGATTCATTATGCAGGGCTTGAGACTTTTCGTCCGTGGATTGAGAATCTGATCGGAAATGTTGAGAGCGGCGCGGCAGAGCTGCAAAGGCGCAGGCTCGCCACACGCGAAGAGATCAAGACGGCGATTGATGAGCTGCGCTCATTTTCAGAGCGCGAGGACGCGAGCGCCGTCTTTTACTGGAACAGGGCGTCCGGAGTTAAACGATAGTCGGCAGTCCCTGTGATGTGAGAGAATTTCTAAAGCTTTGCATCACGCTCTCTCGAAGGAGGCCAATCAGAATGGCGCAGCAGTGGCGGCGCGGAGATTATTTCATCAGTGCAGATAGGGCGCTGCTTGATTTGAATCTGATACATGACTACCTGTCGAACCAATCATACTGGGCGACGGGCAGGTCTATGGAGACGATCCGGCGCTCCATCGAGAACTCTCTGTCGTTTGGACTCTACAGTGATGCGACGGGGCGGCAGTTGGGTTTCGCGCGCGTGATTACGGATTACGCGACCTTCGCCTGGGTGGCAGATGTTTTTATCTTAGACGAAGCGCGCGGGCAGGGCTTGGGAAAGTGGCTGATGGAAGTCATCCTCGCGCACCCCGAGCTACAGGGCTTTCGTCGCTGGATACTGGCGACCAAGGACGCGCACGAGCTTTACCGTCGCTTCGGCTTCGAGGAACTAAAAAGGCCGGAGCGTTGGATGGAGCGGCACGACCCGCAGACACAGGAGAGGCCCGACTACTGGGCCAAGAATTAAAGCCGTGCGAAAGAGAGCGCACGCGCGCTCGTCACCATCGTACGGTCAAATGCAATCAGGGCTTTTCAATCTGAGAAACTATCAGGCTTCCTTTATGAAAAAACGTTACTTGATCGCGGGCGCAACGGCGGGTGTGGCGGGCGCGGCTCTGGCCGTCAAGCTGTTGAGCCGACCCGATAATGTGCGCTGGGAAGATAACAGGAACTCGCTGCCGCATGCGGAACGCTCGCGCTTCGCTTTAGTCGACAATGTTCGCGTGCATTATCAGGAGGCAGGCTTTGCCAGCCGCCCTCCCGTCATCCTCATCCACGGCTTTACGGCATCCACCTTGGTTTGGAGCGAGGTGCTGCTGCCGATTGCCGAAGCGGGGTTTCGCGTCATCGCGCCGGACTTGATGGGCTTTGGATTTTCTGAGAAGCCGCGAGCAGGCACGTACACGATTGAAAATCATGCCGAGATGATTATCGGCTTGATGGATAAGCTGGAGCTTGAGCGTGCGACGCTGGTCGGGAGTTCTTACGGCGGCGCGATTGCGGCCACGTGCGCTCTCTCGCATCCAGACCGCGTGGAACGCTTGGTGATGGTCGGCGCAGTCTCCAATGATGACATCAAGCGCAGACCCTTGATGCGGCTTGCAGCTTCACCCGTGATGGGCAATTTGATCTCGCCTTTTCTACTCGACCTGCGCTGGATGATAAAACGGCATCTTAAAAAGAATGCTGTCGGCAATGCGGGATGGTTCGATGATAAAAGGATCGCTGCGTATCACTTGCCGCTGCGCGCCGTCGATACGCAGCGCGCGGCGCTGAGCATGCTACGCCGTTGGAGCGCCGAACAGATCAGAGAGAAAGCGCATCTCATAAAGCAGCCCACGCTCCTTATCTGGGGCGAGCAGGATCAGGAGATTCCGCTCAGCGACGGCCAAAGGCTTCTACAGGAGATAGAGGGCGCGCGGTTGATAGTGTTTCGCCGCTGCGGGCATCTGCCGCAGGAAGAGTACCCGGAAGAGTTCGCTCGACTGGTGATTGATTTCTGCAACGGGGCGCTCGCACCGGCTGTCGAACAATCCGCTGCCGAGCAATCGCGGGCCGCGTTGACAGCCGCAGCCACTTAAAGCCGCAGCGCATGAAAGAGGTAAGAGATGTCCATCCAACGCAATGACTGGTCGCTTCAGCGCAAAGGCATCATCGACCAGGAACGTCACAAAGAGCGCGTCAAGGAAGCGATCAAAAGAAATCTGGGCTCTATCGTCTCCAACGAAGCGATCATCCT
>DATLMN010000009.1:0-19708 GCA_035537255.1 Pyrinomonadaceae bacterium
GCTCGCGGGCGCGAAATACCGTGGCGAGTTTGAAGACCGTCTCAAGGCCGTGCTCAAGGAGATCGAGAACGCCAAGGGACAGATCGTGCTCTTTATAGACGAGCTGCACACCTTAGTCGGCGCGGGCGCTGCCGAGGGCGCGATAGATGCGTCAAATATGTTAAAGCCTGCGCTGGCGCGCGGCGAGCTGCGCTGTATCGGCGCGACCACACTCAACGAATATAAGAAGCACATCGAAAAGGATGCCGCCCTGGAGCGCCGCTTTCAGCAGGTTTATGTTGGCGAGCCGACGGTTGAAGACACGATTGCGATTCTTCGCGGCCTCAGAGATCGCTATGAGCAGCATCACGGCGTGCGTATCAAAGACTCTGCGATTGTCGCTGCGGCGACGCTGTCGAATCGTTACATCACTGATCGTTTCCTGCCTGACAAAGCCATTGACCTGATCGACGAGGCGGCCTCGCGCCTGCGTATCGAGATCGATTCTCTGCCGCAGGGGATAGATCAGTTGGAGCGCGAAATCCTTCAGCTTGAGATTGAGAAACAGGCGCTCTCACGCGAAGAGGACGAGCGTGCGCGCGCGCGCTTGAATGATATAGAGCAGCGCATCGCCGATCTTAAGGAACGTTCCGGCGGTATGAAGGCCAAGTGGCAATCTGAAAAGGAAGAGATCGAATTGATGCGCCAGGCCAAAGAGGAGCTTGGCAAACTCAAATTACAGTTAGAGCAGGCGCGCAACGCCGGTGATCTGGCGACCGCCGCAGAATTGCAGTACGGCAAGATTCCAGAGCTTGAAAGAAAGCTCGGAGCCGAACAGGCCAAGCTCGCAGAATTGCAGAGCGACGGCGTCATGCTCAAGGAAGAGGTAGACGAAGAGGACGTGGCCGAAGTGGTCGCCAAGTGGACGGGCGTGCCCGTCTCGAAGATGCTCGAAGGCGAGATGCAGAAGCTTGTCACGATGGAAGAGCGCCTGCGCAATCGCGTTATCGGTCAGGACGAGGCTCTGACCGCCGTCGCCAACGCCGTGCGTCGTGCGCGCGCAGGACTACAGGACCCGAACCGACCCGTCGGCTCTTTTATCTTTCTTGGGCCAACGGGCGTTGGCAAGACTGAGACTGCTCGTGCGCTCGCAGAGTTTCTCTTCGACGACGAGCGCGCGATGGTGCGCCTGGACATGTCAGAGTATATGGAGAAGCACGCGGTCGCGCGCATGATCGGAGCGCCGCCGGGCTATATCGGTTACGAGGAGGGCGGGCAACTCACAGAAGCCGTGCGCCGTCGTCCTTACTCCGTGATTCTCTTTGACGAGATCGAGAAGGCACATCCGGATGTCTTTAATATCCTGCTGCAAATTCTGGACGACGGGCGCTTGACGGATTCCAAGGGACGCACTGTTGATTTCAAAAACACCGTCCTGATTATGACTTCGAACCTTGGCTCGCGCGAGATACAGGCCGCCGAGGGGGACGAGAATCAGGTGCGCGAGGCGGTGGTGCAGGAGCTGCGCCTGAATTTCAAGCCGGAGTTCCTGAACCGCATAGACGATATTGTCGTCTTTCATCAACTGTCGCGCGAGCAGATCGCGCAGATCATAGATGTGCAGCTTGAACGCTTGCGCGCGATGTTGAATGAACGCAATATCTCGCTCGTGCTGGATGATTCGGCCCGAGGGCTTCTGGCGCGCGAAGGCTACGATCCGAACTACGGCGCGCGTCCTTTGAAGCGAGCGATTCAAACGCTGATTCAGAATCCGCTCGCCGTCAAACTGCTGCGCGGCGAGATCGCGACGGGCCAGACCATACGCATCTCCGCCGATGGCGACGAGATGAAATTTACTACCGAGACGGCCGCTGCGGCCGCGTAACGAAAGGATGAAGGATGAAGGCGGCAACGATGAACGAGGTTGGTTGTTTGATTCACTTGTATAGTGTTTCAATCACTTCATCCCTCATCCCTCCGCCCTCATCCCTTAATTGAGTGATGTCACAGCGTTGGAATCCATTGGGTGATCTGATCGGTTTACAGGATCGCATGAATCGTCTGTTTGAAGAGGCTTCGGAGCGGCGCTCGCAGGCTGCCGCAGGCCGGGAAGGCGGCGAGCAGGAGATAGAGCGTGCGGACTGGATGCCGCCCGCAGACGTTTACGAGACTCAAAGTGAGTTCGTCATCGCGCTCGATCTGCCTGGCATCGAACGCTCGGCCCTGGAGATTGATCTGGACAACGACCGCCTCTCCGTCAGGGGCTTGCGCGCAGGCGCAGAAGACTCTGAAGAAAATCTGCATCGCGCAGAATGCCCGCGCGGGCGCTTCCTCAGAAGGTTCGGCGTGCCTTCGACCGTCGATCAAAAAGGGATCACCGCCGAATACAAGGACGGCGTCTTGCGCGTAAAGCTTCCCAAACGTAAAGAGCAAAAGTCGCGCCGCGTCGAAATCAAAGTCAATTGACTTTTCAGTAATCAGTTTTCAGATAAAACCACTAAGTCTCCGGCTGAAAACTGATTACTGAAAACTTATAACTAATCATTATGGTATCTTTTCGCAGGGAGAAAAAGAATCGCAGTATGAAAGATAAAGGGTTGGCTGACGAGGGGCGTCTTGATGACGTGGCGGCCTCTTCAGCCGAAGAGATTCGTGTCACTGATCGTCGTCGCGTTAATCTGGATCAGGAAACGAGCGATGCCGCAAGCGTCGAGTCCGGCGGCGCAGCGCCGTCTTTGAAGCCCAGCTACGTAGAACAATTGGAAGAGCGCACGCGTGCCGCCGAGCAAAAGCTGTCGGACGTGCAGGCTCGCTTTGAACAACTGCGCGCAGCCTTGCAGCGCGAGACGGACGAGACGCGCCAGCGCCTTAATCGCGCAGCGGACGAGCGCGCTCGCCGCGAGAAGGCAGATTTCATTGCCTCCGTGTTGCCGGTCGCAGACAATCTGCAACGCGCCATCGAAGCGGCCGAGAGCAACAGTTCCTTCGATGCTCTGCTCGAAGGCGTGCGCGGCACGGCCAGCAATTTCGAGAGCGCGCTGCTGGCCGCTGGCGTCGAGCCCGTGCCCGCTGTGGGCCAACCCTTCGACCCGGAGCTTCACGAGGCCGTGGATACCGTCGAGGTTGAAGAAGAGCGTGACGGCACTGTCACGGCTGAATACAGTCGCGGCTATCGTATGGGCGACCGTTTGCTTCGCCCCGCCCGCGTGCAGGTCGGCAGAGCCGCACACGCCGGACGCAAAATGATTGCGGAATAACGATGAACAGTTTTCAGTTTTCAGTTTTTAGTTATCAGTAAAAGCAGATCGCCTTTTCTGTAAACTGAAAACTAAAAACTGAAAACTGACTACTGATAACTTTTTAGGAGAAAACAAAGTGGCAGCGAAACAATTGAAGTTCAGGGAGGATGCGCGTAGCGCCATGCTTCAGGGTGTCAACACGTTGGCGAATGCCGTGCGCGTGACGCTTGGGCCAAAGGGGCGCAATGTCGTCATAGGGAAAAAGTACGGCTCGCCCGTGATTACGAAAGACGGCGTCACGGTCGCCAAAGAGATTGATCTCGAAGACAAGTATCAGAACATGGGCGCGCAGATGGTCAGAGAAGTCGCGACCAAGACGAACGATACGGCGGGCGACGGCACGACCACCGCGACCGTGTTGGCCCAGGCCATCTTTCGCGAGGGCGTCAAGAACGTCACGGCTGGCGCGAACCCTATGGCTTTGCAGCGCGGCATACAGATGGGCGCAGAGGCGGCGGTCGCAGAGCTTGAGCGCATGTCTAAGAAGGTCAAGGGCAAAGAGGAACTGGCGAATGTCGCCACAGTCTCGGCCAACAACGACAAGCAGATAGGCCAGCTCGTCTCTGAAGCGATGGAGCAGGTGGGCAAGGACGGCGTCGTCACGGTCGAAGAATCGAAGACGATGCAAACAGAGCTTGAGATCGTAGAGGGTATGCAGTTTGATCGCGGCTATCTCTCGCCCTACTTCGTCACCAATGCGGATCGTATGGAAGCCGTGCTGGACGATCCCTTGATTCTGCTGCACGAGAAAAAGATTTCGGCGATGCGCGATCTGCTGCCCGTCCTTGAGCAGACGGCGGGACAGGGACGCGCGCTTCTGATCATCTCCGAAGATGTCGATGGTGATGCTCTGGCGACCTTGATCGTCAATAAGCTGCGCGGCACGATCAAGGTCTGCGCCGTCAAAGCTCCAGCCTTCGGCGACCGTCGCAAAGCCATCCTGGAAGACCTGGCGGTGCTCACGGGCGGGCGCGTCATTACGGAAGAGCTTGGCATCAAGCTTGAGAATGTCGAAGTGACTGACCTTGGCTCAGCCAAGCGCGTCATCGTTGACAAGGACGCGACGACCATCGTCGAGGGCGCTGGCGATGCTAAAGCCATACAGGGACGCGTCGCCACCATCCGCCGACAGATAGAAGAGACGACAAGTGATTACGACCGCGAGAAGTTGCAGGAGCGGCTGGCGAAACTTGCCGGAGGCGTCGCTGTGATTAAGGTCGGCGCGGCCACAGAGACCGCGATGAAAGAGATCAAGATGAGGGTCGAAGATGCTTTGAATGCGACGCGCGCGGCGGCGCAGGAGGGCATCGTGCCCGGAGGCGGCGTGGCCTTGATGCGCGCGGCACGCGCTCTGGATAAATTGGATCACGAGGACGGCGATGTCCTGACGGGCGTGCGCATCATACGGCGCGCGATGGAAGAGCCGCTCCGACGCATCGCGGAGAACGCAGGGATTGACGGCGCGATTGCTGCGGGCAGGATAGAGGATTCCAAAGGCTCTAAGGGCTTGAACGCTGCGACGGGCGAGTACGAAGACCTTGTGGCGGCGGGTATTATTGACCCGACCAAAGTGGTGCGCACGGCGCTGCAAAATGCCGCATCAATCGCCGCACTGATGTTGACCACTGACGCTGCCGTGACGGATGCGCCTGAGCCTAAACGGGCAGCGCCACAGATGCACGGCGGCGAGGACTATGACTATTAAAAGTTAAGATCGAGCATTTCTTGGGCCGAGGCGAAAGCGAAATGGAAGAAAGGTACTTTTACATCTTTTTCGCTTTCGCCTCTTCCCTTTTCGCGGTCGGGGCTTAAAATTGATGGCCGGGTATTTGCAGGGCGGATATGTGTTATCATCCTTGTTGCATCGAAACGCAACGGCGTTTCAGCCCCTCGCATCTAAAAAAAGGCTCGATTTGCGAGCTGCTTGAACGAAGAAGGAATTACGACTCAAGCGGAAACAGAGCGTCAAACATTTGGCACACTCTCAGCGTTTAATAGTTTGATGGCCTGTGTCTCTCAACCGGTAGTTAATCGAATCGAGAAAAATTAAATGATAGATCTTGGGGCATACAAAGATAAATTTTCCGAAAGCGGGCAGCGGATTCTGGAAAACGCTCTGAGCGAATCACGCCGCCGCGATCAAAACTATGTATCGGTCGAGCATATCCTGAATGCTCTGACAGACGAGGAGGCGGACCTCTTCAATGCGACCATGCGCGATCTCAGACTTGACCCGCACGCGGTCAAGCTGCTGATCGAAAAGCGTCTTGAAATGAGTCGCCAGCATGTCGGCAAAGGTTTCAAGATTGCTCCCGACACGACCGATCTCTTCAAGCGCGCGATGGAGCGTGCCCGCGCTCAAGGGCGCAAGACCATCGAAGCGACAGATATTTTCACAGCACTCTCCCAATATGATTCTCTTTTTGTTGAGGTCTGCCGAAATCTCGGCGCTACCCCGGAGGCTGTGGTGGAAAATGTACGCGCACGCGTTCACCTACGCGAACAGGAGGAGGAGCAGTATAAGAAGAAATTCGAGCTGCCTCCGTACCTCAAGCATTTTGGAGTTTCGCTAAACCGCCTGGCGCGTGCAGATCGTCTGCCGCCGACCATCGGACGCGAAATGGAGATTCAGCAGATGGTGGAGATTCTCTGCCATCGCGAGCGCGCCAACTCGCCCATGCTCGTCGGAGAGCCTGGTGTCGGCAAGACCGCTGTCGTCGAGGGCTTGGCCCGTCTCGTCGAATTAGAGCCCGAGAAAGTTCCTGCGCGCCTGCGCGGCTCGCACATTGTGCAGCTTCAGATGGGCGGCCTTGTCGCCGGCACGATGCTGCGCGGCATGTTCGAGGAGCGCATCAAAGGAATCATCGACGAGGTCAAAGAACGCGATAACCTGATCCTCTTTATAGACGAGGCGCACACGATCATCGGCGCGGGCGCGGCGCTCGGCACATCATCTGATGCGGCCAACATGTTCAAGACCGCACTGGCGCGCGGCGAGATGCGCATCATCGGCGCGACCACCATCACGGAGTACAAGGAATACATCGGCGAGGACGAAGCGCTCGCACGCCGCTTCCGTATGGTCAAGGTCGCAGAGCCTTCTTTGAATGAGACGCGCGAGATTCTTCTGGGTATCCGCCCGCGTCTTGAGAAGAATTATTCCGTGACCATCTCGGACGATGCCATCAACACCGCCCTTGAGATGGCTCCGAAGTACATACGCAATCTGCACCTGCCGGACAAAGCTATCGGCTGGCTGGACACCGCCGCCGTCAAGGTCGAGATCAACGAGCCGCAGACGATGATCGTCAAGCCGGAGCATGTCATAGATGTCATCTCGCAGGAATCACGTATTCCGCGCGACATGATCTTCCGTGATACGAACGACCGCTTTGCGACGATGGAAGAGGATATAGCCTCGCGCGTGATCGGACAGAAGACCGCCGTGGCTTCGGTCGCACAAAGGCTCAGACTAAACAAAGGGCCGCTCAAGGAGAATCACTACAAGCCTGACGGCGTGCTGCTCTTCCTTGGGCCAACGGGCGTTGGCAAGACGGAGCTGGCTAAGGCCGTCGCAGAATTTATGTTCGGCGACGAAGAGAAGATGGTTCGCATAGACATGTCCGAATACGGCGACGGCACTATCGGCATTGAAAAGCTGATCGGCATGCCGCGCGGCATCGTCGGATCAGAGCGCGGCGGTATCCTGACAGAGCAGTTGCGCGAGAATCCTTACACGGTGCTTCTGCTGGACGAGGTCGAAAAGGCTTCGCCGTACCTGATGAACCTTTTCCTGCAAGCCTTCGACGAGGGCTGGATGACGGACGGGCGCGGCAAGAAGGTCTACCTGTCGGATGCGATAGTGATTATGACCTCGAACCTTGGCTCTGAGAGTTTTAAGAAGTACGAGAAGCCGCTCGGCTTCGGTCAAAAGACTCTCGGCGATGTTCGTCAGATCAAGAATGAGGTGATGAAGGCTGCGGAGCAGCGTTTCTCTCCGGAGTTTCGCAACCGCATAGACGAGATCGTCGTCTTCTCGCCGCTGACGATGGACGAGGTTCGCCAGATCGCGCAGATTTATCTGAACAAGCTGCGCAGTCAGATGGAGCAGCAGGGCAAACAGGTCGAGGTCACGGAGCGGGCCGTAGACCTTCTGACAGAAAAGGGCTTTAGCCCGGCCTACGGAGCGCGCTTCCTCAAACGCCACATTGACGAGCGTGTGAAACTGCCGATCACCACCATGTGGAAAGGCTCATCGCGCTTCCTCGTCGATGCTGAGGATGGCGAGATCACGATCAAGAGTATTGACGGCGTGAGCGAATAAAATAGCAGAGAACGCAACCCGCGCATTCTCTCTTGCTTGAAAGGGCTTCAATGAGTTAGCTTCATTGAAGCCCTTTTTCTTTCTGTTCTTAAACTCTCCTAAGCGCCTGGTCATGCTTCAACCAAACGACAAAAGATTGTTCATCTTGTGGCTTCTGGTTTTATGCCTGCCTTTGACGGCCGCCGCGATTCAGGCTCAAGAGTCATCGACACAGGCGTCTCCGTCATCAGATAAAGCGACGCTCTTTTGGAACTCCGACGACAACGACCGAGGGCTGCGCTGGGACTTGTCCGAAGAGCCCGGGGTCTTCATCTATGTGGAACGATTACGACAACAAAGGCCGCGCGATAGGATAATCTATATTGGGTATGGCCCACTGGGCGAGGTGGCGTGGTATCTGTGGAGTATCAAAGATTGGCTGAAGCGCGTCACCCCGGTTGAGGCGAATCAGGTCGTCACCTTGGACGGCGGGCGCGGCGATAAGCTGCGCTATGAAGCGTGGCTCGTTCCCGAAGGAGCGGAGATGCCCAAAGTCACAGGCCCACCTCCGGAGGATCCGAGAGCGGTGCTGGAGTTTGCCACCTATTCCTACGAGGCTGCGTGTGAGTACTGTGATGGGCAAGGCAACGCAGTGCTCAATGCTTTGGTCCAAGCGCTACGGCAAAGGCCGCAGCGTAAAGCTTATCTTGAGTTTTACGGTTGCGGGAGGAGTCGTAGGCAAAGGCCGATTTCCACGGCGCGTCGTGAGGCGTCTAAAGTAAGGCGGATGCTGACAAAGCAGGGCGGCATTGCGCCTTCACGCATTATTGTTAGAATAAGAGAGAACAGCAAATCGAGTTGCGCCGCGCAAGTCTGGTTACTGCCTCCGCACCTCAATTCCTTACAAAGGTAAACACAGAAAGATTATTTAGTGAACACATTATGAGTGGAAAGCATCCCTTTATTCTGCGTCTACTGATCGCTCAATTAGCAATCATCATCTTTGGCTTTGCTCTCACTCCCACATTCGCACAAAGCGCGGCGGCTAAAGATGCGAATGTGTCGGGCGAGGAAAAGGCCGAGCAGGTTTTAAAGCGCGCCATCGAAGCGCTGGGCGGCGCGAATTATTTGAACGTCCACACGGTGGTCAGTCGCGGGCGGTTGACGCCCTTTCAGGACGGCATTTCGGGTTTGCCGACGGCCTTCCTGGACTACATCGCGTACCCGAATCGCGAGCGCACGGAGTATCGCTCGAAGGGCGGGCGTGTCATACAGGTCAACGACGGCGACGGCGGATGGGTCTTTGACGGCGCATCGCGCACCATCAAGGACATGGCGCGCGAACAGGTGGAAGAGTACCTTCGCTTTACACTGAAGACGAGCGTGGAGTATCTGCTGCGCGGCGGCTGGCGCAAAGAGGGGGCGAAGCTCGCTTACGTCGGGCGGCGCGAAGCTGGCATTGCGCGTCGCAACGAGGTTGTGCGCCTCACATATGCGGACGGGATGAGCGTCGAGTTTGAATTTGGAGCGAAGGACGGATTGCCCGCCAAGGTGCTTTACCAGCGCAAGAACGCCGAAGGTGAGGAAGCGCCCGAAGAAGACCGCCTGGCCCAGCACATCCCCGTCGGCGGTGTCGTCGCGCCCTTCGTCATAGATCATTATCGTGCAGGCGTGCAAGCCTACCGCATCAACTACGAGTCAATCGAGTTCAATGTCCCTGTCGCCGAAGCCCTCTTCGCACGACCCGCCAACGCCAAGGCCGTGAAGTAGACAGACAAAAGCGCAAGGCCATTACGTAAACGGCAAAAGAGCGGAGCGTACACAACGTTGTGTACGCTCCGCTCTTTTATGACAGAGGCCGCTTGGGCCAACCTCTTTGATTGATTACTGGCTGAAGCGGTTGCGGTACTCCAATGAATTGACGAACCCGTTCGTCACGTTGCGACTGTCTCCCGTCTGGTTAAAGATATTAATCCAGTCCTGATAGGCCGCATCAGGATCACGCCTCAAGTATCCGAAGTAGTGCATCACTATCGTCGACTCTACGAGGAAGCGGCTGTTGGCCTCTCCGCTCTCCGCGATTGCCCTTAACGCTCCGGCTCTTGTGATGAATCCGCCATCCATACTCTGGATCAGATTCTCTTTATTAGCATAGGTCATCTGCGCCCTGGACAGAATCGTCTCGACGAAGCTCCTGTTCGTCCCCTGCGAGTCGTAGATTGTGTGGAACTCCGCGCGGTTCATAAAGTCAGCGATGAAGTCCAGCTTCGATTGCTCCAACTCGGCCTCTGTCTGGAAGCCGCTGACCCGCGCGCGATCAAGCACGAACTCGTCGTAAGTGGGTTTTCTTCCCAGTGCCGTGGCGAAGAACTTATAGATAAAGTATCCGCGATCTTTGAACTCCGGCGATGAGTAGATGCCCTGCGAGACTGAGAGACGATCACAACTGGGTTGCAGAGGAACACAGTTGTTGATCTGGTTGTTCCAGCCGATAGACGCAGGGTCAGGCTCGCGTCCGAGGAAGTCCATGTAGTGCTGACGGACGAAGAAGTTCGTCGTGTCTATCGGATTGCTCAGACCTATCCCGTCGTTGCTGTTGTCCGTAATGGTAATAGTCGCTGTCCGGTTAGCCCCAAGGACTGCACCATTCGACGGGTTCGATAATGTCAGGAAGAAGGTCTCGGCGTTTTCCAGGTACGTATCGTCGACGATGGGCACAGAGAGCGTCTTAGAGTTCTCGTTGGGGGCGAAATGCAGCGTGCCTACCAGCGAGATGTAGTCGCAGCGAGACGTGGCCTTGCCATTGACGACGTTGCAGTTCTGCAAGAAGTCTGAAGAATCGCTGGTCGTATAGTTGACCGTGACGGCTGTGGAGAGATCGCCCGAGCGGTTAACGAGAATGGCGGTGCTGCCCGAACTCTCATTAATATCGTAGCTGCTCAGCGACAGTTGCAACGTCGAGATTGACGGCGTCGCGGAGTTCTGCGTCACGGTAAAGGGCATACCCGCGATGGTCATCGTGCCTATGCGCGCCGCTCCGCTGTTAGGAGCGACCGAATACGTCACAGTGCCGCTGCCACTACCGCTTGCACCGTTCGTTATGGTGATGAAAGAATCGTTGCTGACAGCAGTCCAGGGACAACCCGGGCCTCCGCCTGGGCCTCCCGAGACGCTGACGGTCGCACCTGAGCCGCCGGCTGCGGCAAAGGTCTGCCCGAATGGGCTGATCGAATAACTACAACTTAATCCTGCATCCTGTGTGACGGTAAAGGTCTGTCCGGCGATGGTCATCGTGCCTGTGCGCGAACTGGTGCTGCCCGTATTAGCCGCAACCGAATAAGTGACCGTGCCGTTGCCTGAGCCGCTCGCACCAGCCGTGATCGTGATGAAAGAACTGTTGCTTTGAGCAGTCCATGCACAGCCAGCGCCCGCTGTGACGCTCACGGTCGCGCCTGACCCGCCGCCGCCGTTGAAGTTCAACGAACCAGGGCTGATCGAGTAGGTGCAAGTCGGCGGCGTTACATTGCAATTCTGTGCCGTCCAGTTGAGGGTGATGTTGCCGGTATCGGCATTCCATCCATCGACGGCGATGCGATAGACCGTGTTCGCCGTCGCGTTAAAGGTCACGGAACTGGTTCTGAACGTGCCGAGCGTCACGTCATCGTTCCTGGTAATGAGACTCAGCCCGCCTACGGAAGTGCCGCTATAGACGGCGAGGACGGTGTCGTAGTCGCTGCCCGCAGTCGTGATGGTCACGCTCCCAGTGGAAGGCGCTTGCCAGCGATACCAGACGGAAGCGCCGCCCGGATCATTGTCGGGCGAGTGGCTCGGTTCGCCCCCCTCTTTGGTCGCCCCTATGTTCGTACCGTTGACAGTGCCCGTGCAGCCAGTGATGACCTGAGCGTTGACGAAATTATCGTTCGCGGGAGCACCCGGCGGTGGAGGAGGAGGCGGTGGAGGCGTGTTCGTCTCCATGTTATAGCCCATGAAGTTGAGCGCGTTTATATCATTGGGCTTGATAAATTCATGCGTTCCGAGCGCGATGTTCGGATCCATGATACCGATAGCAGTATTAAAGTTGGCGCTGTTATTGTCGCGCCAGTGGCTGGACTGATCGCCGTCGCCGTCAGTCGGGCCGGGATTGGGCCCACCAGTCGCCAGTCCAAGCTCAGGGCCGCCCGCGTAATAAACATGCAAGCCTCCGCCAACCGTCATGATGCGCTGGTTCGTGGTGAAATTCGCGACGCCCGGACGAAAACGGAATAAGTCCCAGACGGCCACGCGGGGCGGCGTGCCCCCACCGTTAGCCGAATCGAATCCGAGCGCATGGCCGATCTCGTGTGTCGCGACCGCTTCAAAGTCCATCTGACCAGGCGTGATATTGTTGGACGAGTCAGTATCGAAATCGAAACCGGAATTAAATGCAATCCGCTGCCTGTATTGCGCCACGTCTGCATTAGCATCTATCAGACCGAGGGCGCGCGCCAGCGATACGTTGACCTCCATCGTCCCGACGTTGCCTAGATCGGTCGGAATGGTTATCGACGGCAGCAGACTATACAAAGATGATTCGCTGCCATTCGAGGCCGACACGATCAGATTATTGCGGACAGATGGATAGTCTTTGGGAATAGCACGCGTGTTTGTAGCACCGATGACGTTCTCATCATCCCAGGGCTCACCAAACCCGGTCGGGCCGTAATCAACTTCCAGATAAACCGACATCGGTGTTTTGATTATCGCTTCCCATGCCGCCGCTGCCCGAACAAAAGCATCCCTGGCTGCTGGAAAGTTATTAAGCTGCGCAGTGCCGAATAGATAGATATTCAATCCGCCGGGGTTTGACCCGTTCACTTCAGCGGATAGCGTGTGCTTAAGGTGGTTGATCTGCTGCAACTGCTGCCCGTTCGCAGAGCGTTGGAGTTGCGCTTTGGCCTCTTGCTCCGTGGCCTCGCGACAGATAGTTCCGCCGTCCGGCGCTCGAACGATCATGTAAAAGCGCCTGTTAGGGTCAGGTTTGGAACCGGTTGTCTGTGCTGAGGCGCTCTGGTTAAAGGCGGCGATGCCGAAGAGGGCCAGGAAGCCGAGCGCAAGGGCCAGGCGTATGCAGAAGCGGGGAACGAGGGTCATTCGGGGACTCCTTAAAAATGCACTGCGTTTGGGCGGCTCACACTTGATCGGGGTTGACAGCGAGGAGCAACCTTACAGGTCAATCACTTACTACCAAGAGGTTTGGGGGCTTGCCGGGAAAAGACGTTGGGCCGAACGTGCCACAACGCCACTTTTGACGCAAAAAAGCGGCCATAGGATGCTTCTAAACGCCCTTTTTTTCAGGGAAAATCGAAGTTACTCAGGCGAGAAACTCTTCGACGGCGACCGCAGTTGACGTGCCCGGCGCGGGCTTTGGCGCGGTGGATACCGCTGCGCAGTATTATATAGGCTAACGCGGCTCTTATTCAATTGTTATTCGGGCAAAACCGGGCCAATCTGGCTCGCCCCCACTCACTGACCGAAGCGATTGCGATACTCCAATGAATTGACGAACCCGTTGGTGACGTTCCTGGAGTCTCCTGTCTGGTTAAAGATATTGATCCAGTCCTGATATGCCGCATCCGGATCACGCCTCAAGTATCCGAAGTAGTGCATCACTATCGTCGCCTCCACCAGGAATCTGCTGTCGGCTTCTGCGCTCTCCGCGATTGCCCTTAACGCTCCGGCTCTCGTGATGAATCCGCCATCCATACTCTGGATCAGATTCTCCTTATTAGCATAGTTGCTGATCTGTGCTCTGGCCAGGATCGTCTCGACGAAGCTTCTGTTCGTCCCCTGCGAGTCGTAGATCGTGTGGAACTCCGCGCGGTTCATAAAGTCTGTGATGAAGTCCAGCTTCGATTGCGCCAGTTCCGTATCAGTCTGGAAGCCGCTGACCCGCGCGCGGTCAAGAACAAACTCGTCATAACCGGGCTTGCGTCCGAAGGCTGTGGCGAAGAACTTGTAGATAAAGAAGCCACGGTCTTTGAACTCCGGCGAGGAGTAGATGCCCTGCGACACTGACAACCTGTCACAGCTAGGCTGCACAGGCACGCAGTTGTTGATCTGGTTGTTCCAGCCAATGGAAGCAGGGTCTGGCTCGCGTCCAAGGAAATCTATGTAATGCTGGCGGACGAAGAAGTTAGTGCCGTCGATGGGGTTGGGTTGACCTGCACCATCGTTGCCGTTGTCGGTGATGGCGATGGTCGCTGTTTGATTAGCTCCAATGACCGCGCCTCCCGTGGGACTCGATAACGTCATAAAGAAAGACTCGGAGCCTTCCAGGTATCTGTCGTCGACGACGGGCACGAAGAGCGTCTTAGAGTTCTCGCCCGAGGCGAAATGCAATGTGCCGACGACGTTGACATAGTCGCAACGAGAAGTGGCCTGCCCGTTGACGACATTGCAGTTTTGCAGGAAGTTCGACGCATCTGAGGTCGCATAGTTGACTGACACGGCTGACGATAGATCGCCCGAGCGGTTAACCAGAATAGCGATGCTGCCCGTGCTCTCCGTCACGTTGTAGCTGTTCTGCGCCAGTTGCAACGTTGAGACTGACTGCGCTGCACCGTTCTGCGTCACGGTAAAGGTCTGACCCGCGATGGTCATCGTGCCTGTACGTTGGCTGGTGCTCGTATTGGCTGCCACCGAATAGGTGACTGTGCCGCTGCCCGAGCCGCTTGAGCCGCCTGTGATGGTGATGAAAGAACTGTTGCTGGTGGCAGTCCACGCGCAGCCTGCGCCCGCTGTGACGCTCACGGTCGAGCCTGAGCCGCCGCCAGCGTTGAAGAGCAGCGAACTGGGGCTGATCGAGTAGGTGCAGGTCGGTGTCGCAGTGCAGTTCTGTGCCGTCCAGTTGAGGGTGATGTTACCCGTAGCGCCGCTGAATCCGTCCACGGCGATACGATAAGTCGTGCCCGCCGTCGCATTGAAGGTCACAGAACTGGTTACCCCCGTGGAATCATCATTTTTAGCAATCGCCGTCAGCCCGCCGACGCTATTGCCTGTGTAAACTGCTAACAGCGTGTCGTAGCTACTGCCCGAAGTATTAATGGTCACGCTGCTCGTCGAGGGAGATTGCCATTGATACCAGACGGACGCTCCGCCCGCATTACCGTCCGAATGGCTCGGCTCGCCAGTCTCTTTATTCGCTCCCGTGTTTGTGCCTGTGACGCTGCCCGTGCAGCCCGTGATGACCTGCGCGCTGACGAAATTATTATTAGCCGGAGCAGAGGGCGGCGTGCCGTTGGTCAAATAGGAAGCGATGCTCTGATAAGTGACACTAAAGCTACCATAATAATCTGTTCCATTAAGATTGCTACATAAAGCCTCACCGCCTGTCAGCGTCCCGACCAGCCTTGGATCAGAAGGCGAGCCCTTCCATAGACCTGAGCCGCTTGAGCCGCCCTCGGTCGTCCCCGAGTTCCAACGTACGGGAGTAAAGTTCTGGCAGGGGCCGGGAAGGCCACTTGCGCACGACGTGATCGTTGTCCCGAATGAGATGCGTTTATACGAGCCTTTTGGATGATGTATTCCTGTGACAGGCGTCGAGACGGGAGTGGTGCTCGCATCCCATCCTGAGAAGACGAGTCCGGCGGGCAGCGTTCCGGTTAATCGAAGCAATGTAAAGTCGCTCGCGGTTCCCGTCGCGAGCAGCGTCGCGCCGTCCGTGCGCGGTGTGCCGGGCGGTGGGTCATTGCCGCTATTGTAAAGCCAGTAGACGCTCAGCGATTGTGCGGATTGTTGATTATCAATGCAATGGTTCGCCGTCAAAAGGTATGGCGTAAAGTCCTGTGCCTGATCGTTAAGAAGCGTTCCGGTACAGACGAAAAAACTACCCCCATCAGCGAATTGAAGATGACCCACGGACTTTGCCACGTTGGACCAATCAGGAGTCACATCCAAATTGCAGGAACCGGCGGCGGCCTTATAGAACGGGTCGGTAAAGATGTGGCCGACCTCCGAGATTTGGAAAGCCTCTTCCTTTGCGGCGGTCGCTGATTTTGGTAAGAAATACTCGACCACGACCCGGTCGCCCTCCATCGGAGGCGTCCAGAAATCCCCTTTCTCAGAAGCTCCATGATCCGTGTACGGGCCGGAAAAGTCTTCCGGGTTCTTCGCCGAATAGACGAAGACGCGCGCCCCCTTGGGCAGCGACATCTTCGTAAAATGAATCCGCGTGTAGACCGCGCCCTCCGAGATGATGCCCATCAGATGCACCTCTCCCTCGGGGACCGCGTAGGTCGTGCTGTCGGACAAAGACTTCAGTGGCCGCTCGATGACCCTGACTTCGCCCACGCGCACGCGCTTTTTCGAGTCGCGTTTCATCTGCTCTGCTTTGAGCGCCGGGAGATGATAAATCCTCGACGATTCAAATTTGAGCGAATCGTAAAGGTGGACGAGCGGGGCTTGCCCCCGTGCAGCCCTGGTTTGAATGGTCACCTCTTCCTTTTTAGCCGATGACTTTTCTTCAGGCGCTTGAACGGTCGGGACGGATGGGCCTTGTGCTCGAACGTCTGGTGCGAAGACAAAAAGAGAGAGGGAAACGAGGACGAGGGCGATCAGCGGAAGCCTGCGCTGGTGCGAGAGGGAATCTGGCATTTCGGTTCTCCTTAACGAGGGTCAGAGAATAGTCGGCGTTAACGATGGATGCGCGCGCCGAGGTCTTCGTAGGTGGCCGCCTCTGTGAAGTCTGAGGCCGGAAGATGCGGGAGGGGTTGGCCCGCCATTTCTGCAAACAGGTTTTCGTAGCGATCTACGACTCGCTCCCAATCATAATACTGCCGCACGCGCTCCTGCGCGCGGTGACGATAGGCGGTCACGAGCGAGCCGTCGCGCAGCACGCGCTGCAATTGCTCCGCCAACTCATTCTCGTCACCGTAAGCCAGGCCCGCTTCGCCCACGGCTTCCAGATTCTCCGGCGTCGAGAGCGTCAGGACGCAATTGCCGAATCCCATCGCTTCCAGCAACGCCGGATGCGTTCCGCCAACCTCTGTCGCGTGAACGTAGCAATAAGCGTTCTGTTGAAGTGTGCGGTAATCCTTGCCGAAGACAAAGCCTGTAAAGATGATTCGCTTGTCGCGGCGCGCACGCGCTCTTAACTCCTCAATGTAGTCGCGCGCGTAAGGCGCATCGCCGACGATCAAGAGCTTGTGCGCGGTGCGTACTTTTTTGAAAGCCTCTATCACAAGATGCGCGTTGTTCTCAGGCTCAAGTCGCGAGACGTAGAGGACATAACGGTTGGGCTCGACTCGCCACTGGCGCACGGCCATGCGATCAGGATGGCGCTCGACCTCCGCGCCGTAGGCGATCATCGTTGAGGGCGCGTGGTAGTGTGCCAGGTAATAGTCCTGTATGACGCGCGCGTCCGTCACAGTCACGTTCGGCAACACGGTCGAGAGGCGCTCCGCCAGCAGATAGTAGCGCCGCCCCAGCCAGTTCCATTTTTTGCGTTTGTGTTCGAGGCCGTCGACGTTGATCGCCACGGGCGTTCCTGTCCAGCGCAGGATGGGAATAAAGGGAGCGTTCGCCGCGTTACAGATCAGCGCCGCATCGTAACGCTTGGGCATAGCATGCAGGGCGGAGAGAAAAGCGTGCGCGACGGTGTCGAAATATTTGTGGCGGATAGTCGGCAGGACTTCCAGGCGCACGCCGTGATACTCAAGCTGGCGCGGCGAGACATAGTGCGCGCGGCAATAAACCGTCACCTCGTGGCCGCGCGCCACCAGCCGCGTCGAGAGATGTTCCGCGAAAGTTTCAAAGCCGCCGTAGCTGGCGGGGACTCCCCTCGTTCCCAGTATGGCTATCCGCATACAGAAAAGTCTTCATGCGCCTCAAGGGTCGCTCAAAGGACGCTCTTGGTCAGAAACTTTCGTCCCAATCAATAATCAACTGTCCCGTACAGCCTCTCACACACTCTCTTGCTGTCAATCTCGATCTTGTGGCGCGCTCGCTCTCTCGCTTGGCTTATGCGCGGCGTCGCTTTCGACCGAGCTTGGCTTCGATGGCGACGGCGCGCTCGTAAACCTCCAGAGTGCGGCGCGCTGTCTCGCGCCAGTTGAAGAGGCTGGCGCGCTCAAGCCCACGCGTGCGAAGCGAGCGGCGAAGCTTTCCGTCATCTATCACGCGGGCAAGCATCGCCGTCAAGGCGCTTGTGTCAAAAGGATCGAAGAGCAATCCGGCATCGCCCAGGACTTCCGGCAGACTGGTTCGATTGCCCGCGACGACCGGCGCGCCGCACGCCATCGCTTCCAGCACAGGCAAACCGAAGCCTTCGAAGTAGGACGGATAAACAAAGCAAAGCGCGTCGGTGTAGAGCGCAGGCAAATCAGTTTCGCGCACGTAACCCGTAAAGCGTATGTCGCCGTCGATGCTGTGCCGGTTAACGGCGTCGAACGTCTCTCCGTAGAGCCAGCCGCGTTTGCCAACCAGCACCAGTTGCGGAAGCTTAGCCTGTGGGCGAGCAGCGCGCAAGTCTCTATATGATTCTATTAGTGTGACAAGATTCTTGCGCGGTTGAATCGAGCCGACAGCCAGGATGTACTCTCCCTTGATCCCGTAATGCTCTTTCGTGCGCCTTCGCTGCTCTTCATCCGGGACGGGCATGAAACAAGGCGCGGCCGCCAGCGGCGTGACCTGCACGCGCTCACGCGGCAAATGATAGGTCTCAAGGAGGTCGCGTCTTGAATACTCCGAAGGCGCAATCACCTGATGCGCAAGGCGGGCTGTGCGCCGCACAGTCAGTCGCAGTTGCGCGCGGCTGCGACGATTAAAGGTCTCCGGCAGATGCTCGAAGGAAAGATCGTGTATGGTGGCGACGACCGCGCAGGGCGCAAGCGGCGGCGCTGTGTACTGCACGTGAAGCAGATCGACCGGGCGACGGCGCAGCTCTGCCGAGAGCGTGAGCGGAATACGCACGAGCGGCGTGTGCGGGAGCGTCAAACGCACCGTCACATGCGGCCAGCGATCAGAAAAACGCTCGACGGCCTCGCGTCTGGTGACATACAGCGTATAGCGATTGGCCGTGTCTATGGCGGCCAGCGCCTCGATCAGATTCGCGATATAGCTCTCGTTACCGGCCAGACCGGCCCCGACCGAATGCGCGTCGATAGCGATATGCAAGACCGCTCCTGGTACTCCCTTGCAAGAATTCCCGATAGTTTTTGGAGAGAGAATTTTTCTCGGGCGAGTTTACTTGAAAGCCACAGCGGTTGGGAAGCACGCCGCACGCGAGCAGTTGGCCCAAAGTGTATCTATTCCTGACCGGGCAAGACGCCGCGAAAGGTCTTGCGATGAATGGGACATGGCCCGTGCTGGCGCAGGGCTTCGTGATGCGCCTGTGTGCCGTAGCCGACGTGGCGCGCGAAATCATACTCTGGATAAACGTCGTGCAGGGCGCGCATCAATGCGTCGCGATGCGTTTTGGCGATACAGCTTGCGGCGGCGATGGAGGCCGAGACGGAGTCGCCGCGAATGATGGCCTTCTGTGGAAGCTGGCAATTCTTGAGCTGCACGGCATCTATCAAAAGATGATCTGCGCAGGGGGCAAGTCCCTCGACCGCGATCATCATCGCGCGTCGCGTCGCCTCCAAGATATTGATGCGGTCAATCTCTTCGGCTTCGACCTGTCCGACCGCATAACAGATGGCCGTTTGCTTTAGCTCTTCACTGATTCGCTCGCGTTGCAAGCGTGTCAATTTCTTTGAATCGTCCAGCCCTTCGGGCAGCGGTTTGTCTGGATCGATGATGACGGCAGCCGCGACCACTGGCCCGGCCAGCGCGCCTCGGCCCACCTCGTCCACTCCCGCCACTAAACGAAAGCCGCAGGCACGCGCCTCCTCTTCAAAGGCTGTGCCTACGGCTGATACTCGACGACGAATCATAAAGACAGTAATCAGTTTTCAGTTTTTAGTTTTCAGTTTTGAATTAATGCTTGAAGCTGAAAACTGAAAACTGACTACTGAAAACTGTTCTCTTACTTTTTGCCTGCGGCGGCGGCGGTCTGTTCCGCAGTGGTGCGGGTGTCGCGCTCGCGTATGCGTGCGGCCTTGCCGCGCAGGTTGCGCAGGTAATAGAGCTTGGCGCGACGCACGCGTCC
>DATLMN010000010.1:0-13570 GCA_035537255.1 Pyrinomonadaceae bacterium
GATCAAGGCAGAATACAGCGAGCAGATCGAAGTCAAAACGAATATCGAGCGGGCGCGGGAGTTCTTTAACAACCTGCGTAACATCGCAGACCTGATGCCTGGCATAGAGGGCATCAAGAGCGAAGCGGACGGTATTATGCGCTGGATGGTGCGCGCGGAAGTGCCCATGCTGGGCTCTATGCGCGCGGCGTTTGCCGTCGAGCGCACGGACGACGGTTTCAATCGCATAGAATGGTCGCCCGCCGCGACGGAGAAGAAAAACTTCCTGCGCTACGCGGCATTTTTCGAGGAGCGCGGCACGAAAACCTTAGTGCGCATAGTGCAGCACGTTGAGATGCGTCGCCAGCACGCCAGAGAGCTGCACATGTTGGCAGGACTCGTCGGCGAAGGGCGCATCAGCGCAGAGATGCAAAAGCACGTCGCCACGATGATCAAAACCTTCCTTGAACGCGCACGCGCACGGCTCGAAGGCTAAAACTCATTTCAGCCTTCGAGCCGTGCGCGAATCAGCGCGACACGAGCGCGCCTACCGTTCAAGAACTTCCCTTCCTTTATGAAGGTTTCTTCTTGCCAGCCTTTTTGGCCGTAGCCTTTTTCGTCGCGGGCTTTTTGGTCGTCTCCTTTTTGGTTGGGTCTTTGCGGTTGCGGCTCGCCAGCTCAAGCCCCCTGGCCGCCGTGCGTCCACGGAAATGTGTCAGGTCGCGCCGCACTTCTTCCACGTGCTGCTTGAAGCGAGCGCTGCCCTTGGCCGCCAGACCTTGCAGCAGCTTATCGGCAGCCGTCACCAGCTTGGTGTCGAAGGTCTTGGGCTTCTTGTCACCGTGCGTGCGCGTCACCTCGTTGACGCTTTGCAGCATCTCCATCAGCCTTGGGCCAAGTTTTTCATCGCGGCCCATCAGCTCTACGACCTCGGCAGTATGATTCTCCAGCAGCTCTGCGTAGCGGCGTCCGGCTTTGGATTTCAGCAGGACTTCATCGCGGAAGCCGCGTATCCCTGACAACTCATCCGTCATCGCGGCACTAGCGCTCGCCGTAAATTCAATCAGGCAGAGGCAGGTGATGCAGAACTCGATCATCCCTGCGGTCGTCTCCGCCATGACGTTG
Organism: Pyrinomonadaceae bacterium; assembly: GCA_035537255.1. Classification (GTDB taxonomy): domain Bacteria; phylum Acidobacteriota; class Blastocatellia; order Pyrinomonadales; family Pyrinomonadaceae; genus DASQYE01. The sequence continues at coordinate 1,105 of DATLMN010000010.1, forward strand.
AGCGCCTCGGAATAAGGGGGCTGAAATTCAAGGGCCGTTTCGACCGTGAAGCCCTCGACTTTACGTTTGCCCGCGTCCACGAAATGGCGCGAGTAGGCGTAGTCTTCGGAAGTCCCTGTGGTCGGGTACAACCCTATGCTCTGCTCAAGCGTGTAGACGCGCCCGCGCACGGCGGCAATCGCGTCGCGTATGCGCGTGCCCACAGACACGTAGCGATTCAAATCGGCAGACGGGATGTACTCCTTGTAAGGATTGCCCGGCTGGCCGCGCAGTCCGTTCCAGACTGGGTTCTGGAAATTCATGGAAGCGTCCGTCGTCTGGTTATCATCGTCGCCCCACGGATAGAGAACCAGTTGCGAGTAGGAGTGAATGTCCATAAAGCAGCAGATGTTCGTGAAGTGGTCCAGCATGTAACGAACGTTGCGCGTCTCCGGCTCAGAGAATGCGCCGCTGCCTTTAAAGACATCGCTGCAAGAGTCTGCGGACGTGCCGATCCCGCTCGACCAGAGGAAATCGTAATTGCGGTTGAGGTCGACTCCCTTACAAGGCTTGCCTGGATTCGGATTACGGTTCTTGCGCCACCAGGGGTCGCCGCCTGCCGATTGCACATAGACGCGCCCGTCCGGGTTGACCAGTGGCAGGATAAAAATATCCATTCCCTCGATGAGCATCTTGATCGTCCCGGCAGTGTAGGTCCTTCCGCCGAACGTTAAATCCGTATTGTTCGTGTAAGACTGGCACATCTTCAACGCGAACGAGGCGATGGTGTCCGGGTTAATCAATTCGCGCGCGTGAACGCCGCCGATAAAGAGGACGGCGCGGCGATCCGTGCCGCTGCCCTTGGCGATCTTGAGCGCGCGGATGGTACGTCCTTCGATAGATTTTTCCGGGAGGACGAACAGTTGAGTAAAGGTCGGGTAGGTCGTCGCCAGATATTGCAGGCAGGCTTCAACGCCCGCCGCAGAGAGGTATCCAGATGGTGGCATTTGTTTATTCCTCCATTCCTTTCAGCCATTCGCTAAACTCGACAACTTCGGTTTGCGCGCGCCCGCCCTTTTTATCGTTCTCCTTGACCAGTACCTGATAGCCTGCGTCTACGAGGCGAGCGACCTCTTCCAGACTGAGCAGCCCGTCGATGACAAACTCGCGCGCTTCGTTGATTTGATCCGTCGCCTCGTAGGCATCCAGATTGGAGGCCTCGCGAGTGGCTCTGAGCGTGACCGCAGTTCTGTTGGTGAGCTGTGCGGTCTGCCGGAAAAGATCGAAGTCATACTCGCCCAGGCGCAGCAGCATCTGCCTGTCCGGAGCGATGACGGTGACAAAAAACTTACGTGCCATTGCTTTCTCCTCCTTATCGAAAGGGAATTTGCGGGGCGTTTGAGTGCGAGGCAAGCACCCTTATCAGAGGACAGCCAGAGCAGCTTGGAGAGGAGTCCGGGAGTCCATGAGGAACGTCTACAGCAGGTCGTTAAAGTGAAGCGAGGAATCCGCCTTGATCGAGTTCGTCCGTGAGTTCTTCAAACGCGAGGGGACACACTCTACTCCTAAAAATAGAAAGAGTAAAGAGTAGTGATTCGGAAGTTCCGGGTCAATTTCAATTGGGACATGACCTCCGATAAATCTTTATTGGGACGGAAAGGTTTATTGAGCATTAAAGCGCGGCTAATAGCACCACTGACTCTCACAAGGGACGCCATCGCTATCCCCATCCATCTTCACGCCCGGGCAGTTCCTGAGAAAGAAAGTCGCCTCTTCACAAGAGGTCATTTGCGAGCAATACTCTCTGCCGTCGCATTTGAATTGTTTGGTGCGTGCGCGTGGCGGCTGCTTAGCTGGCGTGGACGGCGGCCGCGTGGCACGCGTAGGCGTAGACGACGGCTGCGGAGTCGCGGAAACATTCCGCGAAGAGCGCCCTGACTGTGAGTTAACGCATCCTTGCCACGCCAGTACCCCGACGAGTGCGATGATGACGAGACGCTTCATTACTGCGGTCTCCACTGGGCTCTAACGCCGGAAGATGCACCATAAAGATTGCTATCCCGCCGTCCGATTGAATAAGTTGTTAGGCGGCTTGTCGGCCAATCTGTACTACGACATTTCCAGTCTCGAAAGCCTCGGAGCCTGTAAAGTACAACTTTCCCCGAATAAAGAGGTACGCTTGAAACCGGGTAGTCTCTCCGGCGAATCCTCGCAGGGCCATGGGAATTAGAAATTGAAGACTCTCCCCCTCAACACCCTGCTGATTAAGGAACTCAATATTATAGAAGATAAAGTGATCGGCCTCATACCAGATTTCGGGTGGTGCCTTACCACGACTTGACGGAGTAGTAACAGTTTCAATTAGCCGAAGATCGAATTGGACTGAGGCTCTACCTATGTTGCCAGTGCAATGCACGACTCGTGGTGCTCTTTCGAGGTCTTGGTTAGAAATACTATAACCAGATACAGCAAATCGAAGACGGAAGTCTTCAGGACGTAGCATATCTGGTTGAGACTGACTAGCTATCAATGGGGACAAAGAGAGAAGCCCCAGAGGCAACGCGAGGATACTAGCAATTGCTCCCCAAAGAGCTATTTTATTCCAAAGTGTTAGTCTTTTATATCGCTCCCGAAGCTTCATAATACTCCTATGACGCCCCCGCCTAACGTTAATTAGATCACCTAAATGACGCATGATATTACGTCACTTCTGACGTATAACTACAGTTGTGCTAAATGACCACGACTATTTCGTCGGCTTCCAGATAAAATTGCCGGTCTTGTCTATGTAGCCGAGCTTGCCGCCCGTCCAGACCTTGGCCACGCCGTCCATAAAATCCAGCGCCTTGTCGAATTGCGCTTTGATGACGAGCGTGCCGGTGCGGTCTATGTAGCCGTACTTACCATTGACTTTGACGAGCGCGAGACCTTCTGAGAAAACCTGCGACCAGTCGAACTGCGGGGCGATGACGGTTTCGGCCTTCTTGTTGATAAAGCCGAACTTGTTATCGACGATGATGACGGCCAGCCCGTCGCTGAAGATTCCGGCGTAGTAAAAGCTCGGCTCGATAACGATCTTTCCGGCCTTGTTGATGTAGCCGTACTTTTGGCCCACCTTGACGTTGGCTAAGCCCTCGGAAAAGTGATAGGCGTTGAAGAACTGCGGGCGTATGACCATCTTGCCTTTGCGATCTATAAAGCCATGCTTGTTATCCTGGACGACGAGCGCCAGGCCCTCGTGAAAGTTAAAAGCCTTGTCATACTGCGTCGGGATCACGATGCGTCCGGTCTTGTCTACGAAGCCGTACTTGCGATCAATCATTACGACGGCCAGACCGTTTTCAAAACTTTCGACGGCGTCGAACTGCGGGGCGATGACGAGCCTGCCCTCTTTGTCTATAAAGCCGCGTCGCGGGTTGGGCCCACTGGTCTGCACTGCGGCGAGCCCTTCGGAGAAACTGCCCGCGAAATCGACCTGCTGCAACTCGATCAATACTTTGCCCGTGCGGTCTATCACAGCGCGCTTGCTGCCTGTTCGCACATAAGCCAACCCTTCCGAGAAATCCCAGGCGTCGTCATACTGCAAAGCGAGCACGATCTGGCCCGTACGGTCTATGTATCCCCACTTGGCGTTTTGGCGGACTGGCAGCAGCGCGCCCATCTCCCTCTGCTGATCCTGAGCCTTGGCCCAAGGGGGAAGCACGAACGTGACTGCGACAAGACAGAGGAATAGACGGATGACCGTTCTCTTCATAGATAAAATCTCTCTTGGAGGTCTGGCGAGGAGAATTTCAGTCGAAGCTTTGGAGCGCTCTGTCAGTGCGCCGCGCTATTATTTTGCTCACGCGGCGCGCGCCCGTAGCTGATCATGTTGGCCAGCATACGATACGCGCCGGGCACGCCCGCGCGCAATTGCCTGTACCACACGATGCTAGTGTAAATGTAACGACCGCGCCCGTAATCTGCGGCCAGCAACCCTCCGCGCAGAGGCGTTTCTCCGGCATCACTCATTGACAGCGGCGCGCTGTAATGCGCACTGTCCCACTCCTGCGGATAATAGAGGCCGCGCTCCTGAATCCATCCGCGAAAATCGTCCGCGCCGATCTGGTTAGGCCAACGAAGAAGCTGATGCTGCGATTCCGTGAAAGTCACCACGGCGTTCTCGTCCGTGACGCGAGAGTTCCCTAGCGTGAGCGGGTACGGAGCGAGCTGCGGGCGCTCCGCTTTCGCATCAGGATTCCACTCGTTCGTCTTGTGATAAAAGACTATAAGATTGCCGCCCGCGCGCGTGTAATCCAGCAGGCGAGCGTTAGCGCCGATCAATTCTGGGTGAGCCTGATAACCGCGATTGTCTATGATGACGGTATCGTAGCCGCGCAAATCACTCGTCTTCACTTCATCAATCGTCAGCTCATGGCTTTCGACGCCGAGCGCACCCAGAGCGCTCTTCAAAGTATCGTCATAACTTGGCACGTACGCGACACGAAGACGCGGCGCAACCACGGCGTCAGCATAGATGACCGGCACGGCCTGCTGCGCGACTGGGTCTGGTTGGTTTTCCCGGCTGACCTTTATTTGCAGCGTGTCGAAATTGGGGCGCGCCGTTCGTCGCTCGTCGGGCGTGTCGACGGGGATGGCGTTGGATTTGAATGTGAAGTCGCGCGTCTCCTTTGGCCCAAGCGAGACCTCCGGGCCAACTTCCTGAATGCTGTTGGCTGGACTGACAACGAGGATGTCTCCTTTAAAGGGCGTGCGCAGGTGGCTCTTCAAGCGGAGCTTGAAGGTCATCTCTCTGTTAAGAGTCGCGGGCGTCCAGACGTAGGGCGAAGGCGAAACGCTAAGGATTTCGACCGCCGGCGCAACGTCCACCTGACTCGTGGCCGTGACGGGAAATCGCGCGCCGTTTTGCTCGACGTACACGCGTATGCCGAACCTGTGGCCGAAGAGTAGATCGTCGTAGAGATGCGCCGCGTGCGGCACGGTTAGAACTGCATCACGCGGGACGTAGCGGCTGGCAGAGAGATTGAGCAAAGCGCCCGGAGCGATTGTCTTCGGAGTCTCGAACTTGCTCTCGCCGCGCAGGTCCAGAAAATCTATCTCAGTGATACGCGCAGGGAGTTGGCCCTGATTGGCTATGCTCAGTGAAAACCGTGTCGTCGTGTCGGGCACAAGCACATCTTCGGCGGCCTTGACAGTGACTTTGATTCCGCTGGCAAGCGCGAGCGCGCTGTCCAGACGCGCGTTCATCAATTGATAGCGCGAGCGCTCAGCGCCGTCTGCCGAGACAGTAAACAATCCACTCCTGCGCAGGCCAAGCAGCGCTTCCAAGATGCCTATGCTCTGACGTTTGTTGCCGACAAAGACCGGCAACAGAGCCTTAACCGCCAGCGGCATCATGCGGTCTTCAATCTCCTTCGACAATGTCATTCCCTGTAGAAATGATTGCGCGTTGTCAGGCAGGGGCGGGCTCTCTTTCGCCGCGCGCACCAGACGATAACGGCGCAGGGGCGCGCCGCCCGCAGGCAAAGCGCTGGGCCATGGGCCCTGCGTGGCATGTCTGCGAAGCGCACGCAGCGCCTGCGCCGCGTAGGTCAGGCCGCGCACACTGTCCCACTCGTTCGGATTGACGGAGACAATCTGTTCGCGGCTCTGTGAGTCTCCTGCGGCGGGCTTCACGCTTGCGCCCTCGAAACCAGCGCGCACGAAGAGCCTCTGCACTTGCCATGTGCCCAAGCCGTCGCGCAGTTGTTCGGGAAAGCGCTTGGGGTCTGCCGCCGCATCGAAGGCTTCCAGGACTAGACGACCCGTCGCCTGGTGGTGTCCGTGACCGCTCGTCGTGTCATGGTTGGTGATAATCACATCGGGGCGCAGGCGTCTGATATGCAAGACCATGCGGCGCAAAGCCTCGTCGTGTCCCCAGACCTTGAGTGCTTCGTCTGCGGATTTCGAGAAACCAAAATCGCGCAGACCAAGAAAGTATGGCTCAGAGCCCTGCACCTCTGCGGCTTCGATTGTTTCGCGCGCACGGATCGCGCCCAGCTCTTCATACAGCTCCGGGCCGACGGCGTTCTGTCCGCCCTCGCCGTAAGTCGAAAAGAGCGTCACTGTATGAACGCCCTCTTTGCGCCGCAGCACCGTCAGCGTCGAGCCGTCCTCATCGTCAGGGTGCGCGGCGACGCACATCACCGTCCAGGGATTCGTCAGGTCTAGAAGCGCCTGATAAAGAGCGACATCCGGCGGCACTACCTCGTCCGCGACCGCAACGGCTCGGACAGCGCCGCCACGGGCCAGTGATCCGGCAGAAAGTATCAGAGAGAGCGCGAATATCAGAAGAGTTCGCATCCCGTCCATCAGACGAAGCGTCAGCGCGCGCTTAAAAAGATTTTTGTTGCTCACCAGAACTCCACACACGGGTCAAGTTGTTGACAAAGGCTTTGCCGGGGATCAGCTTAAATATACAGTCTCGCAGAAAAAAGCTGTAGCTTTCGCGAAGCCCGGATAATTTGTAAGCCTGAAATTGAGCTTGAAGAAGATAGATGGTTCACCACAGAGACACAGAGCGCACAGAGGAAGCACAGAGAAAAATAATTCAAGCCTCTGTGTAATCTCCGTGTTCTCTGTGCCTCTGTGGTAAATCGCCGTTTCCATCACACTTAATCTAATCCATAACCACACAATGCTCCTCGCAAATGATTTCAACTACTTGTCACTCAAGCACGCGCAGTCGTGTTATAGTCACACGCTCCGTTCACCAAAATTTTTGAAAGTATGAAGTCTATGCATCCCCGTACGAAACGACACCCGCTGCCACAAATACTGCTCGCGCTCACGGTGCTGATAAATCTCCTGTCGGCCTGCGGCTCTGGCGGCGCGGACGAGACCGCGAAGGCCAACCAATTGATCGCGGAGGCTAACACGGCGATTGACGCGGGCAACGTGTCTGCGCTGGCCGCCAGTAAAAAGAACGACTGGATATTTCAGGAGATAAGGGACACAACTTTCGCTGACGATAAAGTGCGGCTTAAGGCTGCGGCCACAGAGACCATCGACGGCTTTAATCAGAGCGCGTTGAAGTTCCGCGAAGCGGCGCGAAAGTTTGAAGAGGCAAACCGTCTGCGCGTCAACGATAAATTCAAAGAGTACCTGCTCCTTAAATCGCAGGAGTTCAATCGAAACGCCGAGAAGATGGAGACTGCCGCAGCGATCCCGCAGGCCGTGCTCGACAGCGATACTATCGAAACTTTGAGGCAGAAGTTTGATGAGAACAAGACGCGCTATGAGCAGTTGGAGAAAGAGGGCAAAGACCTGGCCGACAGGGCAGAGAAGGTGCGCGCCGAGAATAAAGATCAGTTCCAGTCCGACAACGCCAACAAATAGATTCTTCAAACAGGAGAGCACAGAGTAAATGGCTCAAGACCTTGCGCGCTTTGTGCCCTGCCATCTTCTTCAGTCTTGCGGCGAGCGTTCGAGTCTTGCGGCAAGGATCATGCTGACGGCGATCATCAGCATCAGCAGCACGCCGTAGGCAGCGGCCGTGCCCAGATTAAAATCACGCAGCTCCGCAGCGATGGCAATCGAGACGGGCCGGTTGCGCGGAACGAAGACCAGCACACTCGCCACATATTCCCCCAGCGCGATCACGAACGCGAGCAACGTTCCGGCCAGAGCGCCCGGCCACACCAGCGGCAGACGTACTCTCAAAAAGCGTCGCCACCAGTTTGCGCCCAGACTGCCAGCGGCTTCTTCGAGCGCCGTGTCCATCTGCTCGACGCTCGCCTGCACGGCGCGCACAACAAGCGGCATAAAGCGCAGGAAGTAGATCACAGGCAGAATCCAGAACGTGCCGACCAGCACGAATGATCCGGTCAAAAGGTTGGGCCCACCATAAGCTTCCGCGATTGCGACTGCGACGACCGTTCCGGGCAGCGCCCACGGAATCAATATCAAAAGCGATACTGCGCGCCGCCAGACGCTCTCCTTCTTGCCTATCACGACCGCCGTCGCGCAGAAACTCCACAGCAGCGCCGCCAACGCCGCCAGCCCGCTCATCAAAAGGCTATTGACGATCACTTCCAATCTATGAGGCTCGGCAAAGATGCGCGCGTAGTTCGAGAGCGTATAGGCGGGAGGCAGAGCCTGAGTCGTCCACTTTCCCTCGCTCGCAAAGCTGACCAGCACGAGCGTCGCCACGGGCAGCATCAGTATGATCGTAAAGAGCGTTGCGCAAACGATTGCCAGAATGCGCCCGCGACCTCGCGCGAGCGTCACGCGCCGCTTGACTGCCCCTTTCAGCGCGGCGGCGGCAAAGCGGCGTGTGCCTTCGTAACGCTGAAAGAAAATGAGCGCGCAAAGTGAGACGAAGGCGAGCAGCACTGTTTCGCCGAGCGCCGTCGGCACATCGCCGCGTTGACGCGCGCTGTAAATCTCAAGCGTCAGCGGCCGCACCTCTCCGCCGAACAGAAGCGGCGCGCTGAAAGACGCCATAGAGGTCATAAAGGTCAGGAGCGCGGCGGCGATCAGCGACGGCGAGAGCTGCGGCAGCACGACGCGGAAAAGAACTCTCGCGGGACGTGCGCCCAGGCTGCGTGCAGCCTCTGACAGCCCGGCGTCTATGCGGCGCAGCCCCGCTCCCGTCAACACGTAAAAGAACGGATACATCGTATAAGTATGAAACAGCAGGATCGCCGTCCACCCGCGCAGAGACCACGGCGCGCTCTGAAGACCGAAGGCCCACTGCACTGCGCGCGCAAGGATGCCGGACTCGCCGCAGAGAAAAATAAAAGCGACAGTGCCGACGAGCGGCGGCAAAACCAGCGGGAGCGCCGCGAGCGCCGCGAACAGCCTGCGCGCAGGGAACTGGTATCTCTCGAAAAGAAAAGCCAGAGGAATACCGACCAACGCGCAAAAGAGCACAGTCAAAAACGATAGGCCGATGCTCGTCGCGGCTGCTTCCAACACAGCGCGCCGCGACAAAATTTCCAGCAGTCCGACGAGCGAAAAGCGCCCGCCACCCTCAACCGTAGACGCCGCGAAAAGCACGTATAGATTCGGATAGAGAACGCCGTAAACGAGCACGACCGCGACGAGCAGTGAAAGGATGAAGGATGAAGGATGAAGGATGAACGAAGGGATGAGGGCGGAGGGATGAGGGATGAAAGAGTGCTTATTCAAGTTGAATGCTTTCTTATTCATCCCTCTGCCCTCATCCTTCATCCCTTTTTCATCCCTCATCCCTCATCCCTTCGTTCCGCCCTCGTCCCTATTTTTCGCTCCCTATGATGTTGATGCGTTCGGGTGGCAGACGCACAGTGCAGGCGTCGCCTACGGCAAGCGAATCAAGCTCAAGCACCAGGGCTTCAAGAGCGAGACCGTTGGCATCTAGCTTGACGGTGGTCGTCGCGCCGTTGAAGTTGATCGAGTGAATGGTAGCGCTAAGGATGTTCGCGCCAATGGCGTCAGTTGTCTCCGTGCCCGTTACTTTTATGCCCGTCGCTTTGCTGATCGAGAGATGTTCCGGGCGGATGATGAGCGTGCAGTTCTGGTTGATCGGCGCAAGCTCGCGGCGGCGGACTTGAACTTCGAGCGTGTGGCCTCCGTCGATGGTGAAGAAGCGCGCAGGTGTTTCGTGGCTGGCGCTTAAGCGGCGCGCCTCTACAAGATTGTTGCGGCCCAGAAAGCTAGCGACGAATGCCTGTGACGGATGCTCGTAAAGCTCGCGAGGCGCGCCGGTCTGCATGATGCGGCCCTTGTTCATCAGGCTGATGCGGTCGCAGAGCGCAAAGGCTTCCTCCTGATCGTGCGTCACATAGACGGCTGTGAGCTTGAGCCGCGCGACCAGTTCACGCAATTCTTCGCGCGTCTCTTCGCGCAGCGCCACGTCCAAATTAGAGAGCGGCTCGTCGAAAAGCAGAAGCGCGGGTTCAATACTGATGGCGCGCGCAATCGCCACGCGTTGCTGCTGCCCGCCGGACAACTCTTCAATCCGACGGCGACCGTAGCCCGGAAGCTGTACCAAGGATAGCGCACTCTCTACGCGCTCCTTTACCTCTGCGGACGGATGGCGGCGCGCGCGCAGGCCAAACGCGACGTTCTCGAACACATTCAGGTGAGGGAAGAGCGCGTAGTTTTGAAAGACCATCCCGAAGCCGCGTCGCTCTGGCGAAAGATGTGTGATGTCTGCGCCGTCAAGCAAGATCAATCCGGTGTCCGGCGTTTCCAGACCGGCGATCATCCTGAGCGTCGTCGTCTTGCCGCAGCCCGAGGGCCCTAGCAGCCCGAAGAATTCGCCGCGCTCAACTTCAAGCGAAAGGTCTGCGACCGCAGGAGTCGCGCCGTAATGCTTGGAGATATTTTGCAGGGAGAGGAATGCCACTCTTCAATCTTACTCTTGTGCAGTGTCTTCAAGGCAAGGCTTTGTGGCCGCGTTGTCTGCGGCGCGGCGCGCTTCCTCGTTGGCCGTCGCGCTTGGGCCAATCTTGTCCGTGACGCAGGTTTTCGCCGCAGTGATTTTGGCGACCGCTAAGTAAGAGGTCGTCTTCTGCGGGTTCGACGGGTCTTCGCTCGCGTTGACGCGCACGATCAGAGCCACTGGCGTCGTCTTTCCTTTGACACGCGCCATGCGCCATTCGGCCTTATTGCCGAGAGTTGAGAAGGCGCTGGTTATCACTTGCCAGTAACTCAGCTCAGATTTCTTTCCGCCGGGCGCAACGACCGTGATGGACATTCGCGCATCGTCGTCCTCGACTTCCAGTTTGTAGCCAGCAACGCCGGGGCAACTCTGCACGGACGCGCCAGATTCTTGGTTGACACTGATCGTCCGGCAACGACTCCCCGAAATATCCGTGTAGACGCTGGTGTTCGCCGTAAAAGCGGGTTCCAGCGCGCCCGCGTCCATGACGGTCGCGCCCGTCAGGCAAAGCAGCGCGACGATAAACAGAATCGAGCTTTTCTTCATAGCCCATGATTGTTTGAGTCTCATGCGTTTCCTTTCTTCATGTATCTTTCCCGAAGATACATCTCTAAAAAGCAATTCGAGTAAAGCCAGAAACCGTGTTTAAAGCTCCGTAGGAGCTTACTGCACCTGACACCTAATTCACGTTGAGTAGTTTGAGCGAACGCGCCTGAAAAAATTGTCCGACCTATTTATTACTACGCCCGCGTATCTCTGTGTCCCAGTAGCGCAGCCACTCGTTGCCTTCTCTGCGCAGCAAGTCCCAATCGAGCGGCATACGCGTAAAGGGCTCGTTCATCCACGCGGGCAGTTGAGCGCGCTCTATGTCCGTGCGCACGGGGATGCGGTAATAGGTGCGCGCCGCGTGCGTGAGGCTCTCAGGTGTCGTCACAAATTCATAAAAGCGTCGCGCCTCTTCCTCATGCTGAGAGCCACGCACGATTGCTATGCCGTCCGTGATGACGGGCGTGCCGCTCGCAGGAAATACATAAGCGAGCGGCAGGTTCTTCTGCTCGCGATGGATGTGAACGTCGGGCAGATTCCACAAACTGACTAGCCCTTCGCGCCGGGCAATCTTTTGCACCAGCAGCGTCCCGTCGGCCGTGTACTCGTGGACATTAGCGTCCAGCTTGCGCAGCCACTCGTAACCGCCAGCGGGCGAATTCGTCTCGCGATAGAAGCGCCAGATCATCGCGCCGAAGATGGCTCGCATAGAATCCGACGGATTCGGATTGCGTATCAAGACCTTGTCGCGCCAGCGCGGGTCGAGCACGTCATCCCAATCTCGCGGCGCATCCGCTGCCTGGACGGCCTCGCTGTTATAGACGATCACTTGCGGCGTTTGATATGTGCCGTACCAGCGATCCTGCGCGTCGCGTGATTCGGCAGGGATTTTGTCTGCCCATGTGGGCCGATAGGGCGCGAGCAGATTTTCGTCGGCCGCCGTCTGGAAAGTCGTGTGCGCCGCTCCCCACCAGAGGTCTGCCTGCGGACGATTGCGCTCCGCGCGCAGCCGCTCCAACACTTCGCGCGAGCCCATGTCCAGAAACTGCACATCCACCTCTGGATTGCTCTGGCGATAACGCGCGACGAAATCGCGCAACAGGTCCTGACCGTGCGGCGTGTAGATTAAAAGCCTGCGGCGAGCGTCCCTCGCGCCGGGCTGGCATGCCAGAGTGAGAAAAAGAATGTAGAGCGCCAGCAGCGCCAGAGCCATAGGTCGCAGCTTCAACTTGATCACCGAAGAACCGTCGTTTGGAGTTTTATCGAACGCGACGATCATGCTAACACATCCGGGGCTCGGAGGGCGGATCAACACCCCTTTGATATTTAGAATCTGTGATGAGCGCCGCCTTGGTCTAAGGGATGGCGGGAAAGTACAATAAAGGGCAAAATATTTTCCATGGAGACGGTGCAAACGGGCCATGGCACGCATCAAAATATACTCGACGCCGTGGTGTGGCGATTGTCGTCATGCCAAGCGATTCCTCAAAGACCAGGGCATCGCATACGAAGAGATAGACATAGAGCAGACTG
>DATLMN010000011.1:0-4520 GCA_035537255.1 Pyrinomonadaceae bacterium
TTGAGATGAACGGTTTCGATGAGCGAACGGAAACGAATAGCTCTTTACGGCGGGACGTTCGACCCTGTGCACAACGGACACCTCGCCGTCGCGCAGAATGTCTTACGGTTGTTCGCGCTCGACGAGCTTCTTTTTATTCCGGCGCACATCGCGCCGCATAAACGCGAGCGCAGCGTCTCTGCCGGGCTTATGCGTTACGCGATGCTGGCGCTGGCCACGCAAAGCGAAGAGCGGCTGCGCATCTCAAGCATAGAGCTGGATGCGCCCGAGAGGCCATACACGATTGACACGCTCGCGCGCTTGCAAGAGCAGCTTGGCCCACAGGCGCGGCTCTTCTTTATGATGGGCGCGGATTCGTGGGCGGACATTACGACGTGGCGCGAATGGGAACGCCTCCTGCTGGCGTGCGATCACATCGTCATCACGCGTCCAGGCTACGAATTTGACGCGGGGCACGTGACCGAAACTGTGCGAGAGCGGCTGGTTGATCTGCGCGGCGCGTCAACGGAAACGGTAGCGCGACAGTTAAGCGAGAGCGCTGGCATGAAAATCTATTTGACGGACGCGGTCTTGATGGACGTGTCTGCGACGGAGATTCGTCGCGCAGCGCGCGAGGGACGCGCCGCAAAAGTGCGCGAGCTGGTCCCGCCGCCAGTGGCGGATTTCATCAGAAAGTACGGGCTTTATACCGAGAGAGAGGCATGAAAGAAAACTCTTCAATCAAGGAAAAGGCGTTGCATCCCGAACAGTCTGCGAAAAAGCGCGCGACGGGCGCAGCGACACAAGCCGGCGCGGTGACGGCTGAAGAAGAATGCGGCAAGGAGCTGGACGAGCGGCTCTGTACGGCGCTGCGCGCGGCGAGCGATAAAAAGGCTCTCGATCTGGTGGTGCTGGACCTGCGCCCCATCGCCAGCTTTACGGATTACTTTCTGATCACGAGCGGCACGAACCCGCGACAGGTGCAGGCCATCAGCGACGCGGTCGTTGAAGAGTTGAAAAAAGAGGGCACGCGGGCGGCGCGCGTCGAGGGTTACAACACAGCGGAGTGGGTGCTGGTCGATTACGGCGACTTTGTCGTGCATGTCTTTGAAGATAAGGCACGCAGATTTTACGACCTCGAAAGATTGTGGCGTGAGGCGGCGCGCGTAGAGCTGCCGGCGGAATTCAGTAGCGGCAGTAGCGATGGCTCTTTGAGAAAAGAATCGTGATCGAGATCGTGGCGCGCTCAGTAGCGATGCGCGAGGTCTTGCGCCTCGCAGAGCGCGTCGCCGTGACGGATGCCAACGTGCTCGTGACCGGAGAATCTGGTGCGGGCAAAGATGCGCTTGCGCTCTTTATTCACGCGCGCTCACAGCGTCAGGCACAAGCCTTCGTCAAGATAGACTGCGCGGCGTTGCCGAGCGAGCTGCTTGAGGCGGAGCTGTTCGGTTATGAGCGCGGCGCTTTCACTGGCGCGACGGAAGCCAAGCCCGGACGCTTAGAGGCCGCGCACAAGGGCACTCTCGTCTTAGACGAGATCGCGCATCTCTCCGTAGACGCGCAGGCCAAGCTGCTTCGCGTCATTGAGCGGCGTGAGTTTGAACGTCTGGGCGGGCGGCGAACCATACGGGTCGATGCGCGGCTGATCGCGCTGACCAACGTTGATCTGGACGAGGCGGTCAAGCGCCGCAGCTTTCGCGAAGACCTGTTCTATCGCTTGAACGTCGTGCATATTCATGTGCCGCCGCTCAAAAGTCGGCGCGAGGATGTCAGGGAGCTGGCCTCTCTCTTATTGAAGACCTATGCGGCGAAGCACGGGCGCGCGTCCACAGAGATTGCGCCCGAGGCGTTGCAGTTGTTGGAGGCTTATTCTTGGCCGGGCAATGTGCGAGAGCTGGCTAACGTCCTTGAGCGCGCCGTCATAGTGGGAGGCGGCGAGCGCGTTGAGGCGGCGGATTTGCCCGAGACGGTTCAGGCATTCGTCGCGCGGCATAAGATGAGGAGCGAGCGGCCACCCACGCTGGCCGAGCTGGAAGCCGAATATATCAACGAGACGCTCGTTGCGACGCGTGGCAACAAGTCGGAAGCGGCGCGCTTGCTAGGCATCAGTCGCAAGAATCTGTACGAGAAGCTGGCGCGTTACAAAAGGGATGAGGGATGAGGGCGGAGGGATGAAGATAAAAGAAGAAGAAAAGATTACGAGGGTTGGATGCTCCTTTTCATCCCTCATCCCTCATCCCTCATCCCTGTAGCGATGCGCGTTCGGCTGATCTGGGTCGGGAAGACAAGGGATGCGCATCTGCGTGCGCTGTCCGATGAGTATTTGAAGAGGCTGGGGCGATTTACGCGCGTCGAAATCACGGAACTGCGCGAGAGTGCGGCGCAGAGTGAGCGCGAAGGCATCGCAGATGAGGGACGGCGCATCATAAGCGCGCTCCGATCCGACACGTTCGCCGTTTTGCTCGACGTGGAGGGCAAACAGTGGAGTTCTTTGGAATTGGCCGCCGAGTTCGAGCGCTGGCAGACGGGCGGGACGAAGGAGGTCGCCTTTATTACGGGCGGGCCGTACGGCACATCCCTTGACGTGGCAAAGCGCGCGCAACTCCGTTGGTCTCTGTCGCGCCTGACCCTGACGCACGAGATGGCGCGCGTAGTCCTTCTCGAACAGCTTTACAGGGCTTACACGATCATACAGGGGCTGCCGTATCAGAAATAATGAATCGAGATTGAGCGAGCGTACAGGTTAAAGCAGCATTGGCTCAAAAGCGTTTGGTCGAATCAGGATAGATGTTGATGGTTCTAAAGTGGCAGTGAGAACAGAGGAGTAAAGGACAAAGTAAAGATGGACAAAAGAAAAGTTAAAACCTACAGAGATCGTCTTCTGGGCCGCCGAGAGGGTCTGGTCGGACAGGTCATGGAGGCGGAACTCTACAGCCGCGAGCGTGACTCGGAGGCGACGCAGGACCCCGCAGACATGGCTGCTAACGCCTATACCAAAGAGCTATTATTCTCCATGTCGGCCAACGACCGGCGGCTGCTGGACCTGATCGACGAGGCGCTGGTGCGCATCGAAGCGGGCGAGTACGGCGAGTGCGTCCATTGCGGCGAGCCCGTTCAGGAGCGACGCCTTGAAGCCGTGCCCTGGGCGCGCCACTGTCTGCGCTGCCAGGACTTGCAGGAGCGCGGCCTGCTGAATCAAGAGGAAGACTAGACGCCACAGAGCACACAGATTAAAGAGCGGCCTCCCGGTTGAAAGCATTCAAATTGGGAGGCCGTTCGTGTATGTTAAGGGCCACAAAAGAGCAAGTTTCAGGGATGAAAAAATGATCGCTCAAAGGGGCGCGCGACTGATGAGTCCCGCAACACATTTTATTGATTCGCTCTACGATGCGGCGCTTGCGCTGCTCTATCCGCAGGCTTGCGAGGTGTGCGGCGCAAGCGTCGAGGCGCGCAGAGACGGACTGGTTTGTGCGGCCTGCTGGCGCGAGACGCGCATCTTCAACGAAGCTGACACGCTCTGCTGGAAATGCGGCGCGCCCAGCGATGCCACGATCTCGCCGGAAAAGCGCATGGACGTGCGTTGCCGTCGCTGCGAACATGACGCCTACGACGGCGCTCGTGCTTGCGGCCTCTATCAAGGGGCTCTGCGCGGCTTCATCCTGGCTCTTAAGCGCGAGCCGCACGTCTCAACTCGCATCGCACAATTGCTCTACGAAACACAGCGGCGAGCGCCCTTGAGCACTGCGACGCGCATCATGCCTGTGCCGCTTCATCCTGAGCGCCAGCGTGAGCGCGGCTTTAACCAGGCGGCCATCTTAGGCGGCGCTCTAGCCGATTTGACGGGCTTACCCTTGGATGTTTGGAGTCTGGTGCGTACACGTCACACTGAGCGTCATCGCGCGGGAATGGACGCGCAGGCGCGACGTGAAAGCGTCGCTGAAGCCTTTGAGGTCGCGCGCCCGCGCCTGATCGAGAATGAAAGTATATTGCTCATTGATGACGTATTGACGACGGGCGCGACCGTCTCCGCCTGCGCCGCTGCGCTCAAAGCGGCGGGCGCACGCGCGGTCTTCGTCCTCACACTGGCACGACCTTAAGAGCAGATATTAGATGCTGGATGTTAGATGTCGGAAAGAACGAGTTGCACTCTACTAGCATCTGGCATCTGACCTCTAACCTCTGTATTATGTCTTTATGAAAACTTTGTACCCTGCCATAGAACCTTATGATCAAGGCATGCTTGCGGTCTCAAGCGTCCACACCCTTTACTACGAGCAGTGCGGAAATCCAGAGGGCCAGCCCATAGTCTTTCTGCATGGCGGGCCGGGCGGCGGATTAGTTCCGGAGTATCGCCGCTTCTTTGACCCTGCGGCCTATCGCATCGTGCTCTTCGATCAGAGAGGCTCTGGGCGTAGCACTCCACACGCGAGCATTGATGAGAATACAACGTGGCATCTCGTCGCGGATATGGAGAAGATACGCGAGCATCTGGGGATCGAAGGCTGGATGGTGTTCGGCGGCTCCTGGGGCAGCACGCTCGC
>DATLMN010000012.1:0-51168 GCA_035537255.1 Pyrinomonadaceae bacterium
ATGAAAGCAATTTGTCTTCCCCTATGGCCGCAGTCTTACACGGTAGAGGATAAAGTCTCCGATGCGTTCGCCGCTGTCGCGTTCGTACCAGCGATCCATGCGTGTGAAATCCGGCGAGTCATTGGCCCATGCGATGACAAAGGAGAGCGGCCATCGAGCGGCACGCTCGCGATCAAAAGCCTCTACGTAATCCAGATATTTATCCGTCTCGTAACGAATCTCCTGCGCGGTGATCGGCTTCAAATCCGGCGTCAGCGTCCGGTTGATACGCTCCTGTCCGAAGAGACCTATGCGATACTCAAAATTATATTCGCTGAGCGCGCGGATAAATCCATGCTCCGCGACTCCGGAATAGTATAGATGTTGATAAAAGCGTTCCCTGTTCTCGTCTAAGGTGACGCCGGAGAAGACGCGCATGTGCAACGCCCAGAGCACACTCTGCGGCGCGACGCTCGGCAGATTGTCCGCATGCACGACATGCGTCGAGAGCACTATCTCACGCTCGCTCTCCTTTGGGCGCGCAAGCTCTGCCAGCCGCCGCGCCACCGGAATCGCATCGTCTCTGAGCACATTGTAATCGCTTAAGATTCCCGTCGCCACCTTTGCTTCGACCACGCCCCAAGCGAAGGCCATGAGCGCGACCACAATCAGCACAAGGCCCGGAATCTTCCTCGCAGAGTCTTGATCGCCCGCCGCGCCCCTTTGCCAGAGGAGCCAGACGGCCAGCACCAATGCGACGAGCACCACGTGCGTGACGATGAACTGCTCGTAATGAAACGGCTGAAGCGAGCGTCCTGTGATGACCTGCTGGTTAAAGACGGCGAAAGGCAGGAGCGCCAGTGATGCTGTGAAGAGCACTGCGCGGTCTCGCCAGACAAAAGCCTTGCGCCGCACGCCCCACGCGAGCAGCACGCACACGCCCGCTCCGACCAACTCCGTCGTGCGAAACGGATCGGGCATGTGTGAAAAAGTCAGGGCCTGAACAGTGTCCATCGTCGTCGCGCGATTCGAGAGCAGCAGCGCGAATAAAATAATCGCCAGCAGGACAAAGCCGTAAATGATCCCCAGGGACTTTGCATCGCGCCGCCACTCTTGTGGGCGCGCCGCCAACCAGACTAAAGCGACGCACACGAGCCACGCGGCGGCGGCCGTCCATAAATAAAAGTACGAGAAGACCAGCACCGAAAAGATCAGTCCCGCGAGGAGAGCCGCGACGCGCGAGGCGCGCTCAGTCTTCGCCGTGAACGCGCGCCAGACCAGAGCCAGTAAGATAAAGAAGAGCGGAAAGGGCACGCCCGGCACGTACCTTCGCAGGAAAGGAAGATAGATGTACGCGGCCTCTAATTCGAGCAGAGCCTGCGCCGCGCCCTGACCCGAAGCGAGCGTTCCCAGACAGAGCGCGACCAACACACCGGCAGCACTCAATCGCTCATCACCTGTGACGCTCAGCAGCAACCAGAAGACAGCGAGCGCAGCGCAGAGCGGGATGATAAATGCCAGTGCAATAAACGCGCTCGAAGCGGACAGGCCAAGGGCGCGCGCAGGGAGAGCCACCGCGTATGCCGGAATAAACTGGATGGAGAAAAGCGACTCGGGCATGGGAGCTTCCCTGCGGTCGTCGCGTCCTGTGTACGGATCATTGCGCCTGGCTCTTCCCTCTATCAAAGAGTTCAAATAGGCTGAGTAGGCTTCTTCGTCTATGTCATAATAGGCGTAAGCGCCGTGCCAGTCTCGACCCTGCGTGAGCCACAACTCAAGCTGCGGATAGAGCGACAGGAACATCAGGGCAACGCCGGCCAAAAGGCCCAGCCGCCAGCGGGCAAACTTCATAAGGATGGCAAAAGGTGTGCTTCCCGCGCCCGAACCCTTTCCGGCACACGCGGGGCACAAAGAAATTTTCTAGAACGAAACGCTTAGATATTACGTTGATATTGGTCAGAGTCAAGAATGCAATGCAACCCCCAAAGGAGCGAGCGATGAGAAAAGTCAACCTCAAAAATAGTTTTGAATCATTCGCGGAGCAGTGGAGTCCGAAGATCGTCGGCGAAGTCAACGACTCTTACGTCAAGCTGGTCAAGTTTACCGGCGAGTTCGTCTGGCATCATCACGACGAAGAGGACGAGATGTTTCTGGTCGTCAAAGGCAGAATGTTGATGCGCCTTGAGGATCAGGACATCTGGGTTGAGGAGGGCGAGTTCATCATCATTCCCAAGGGCGTCGAGCACATGCCCGTCGCCGAAGAAGAGGCCCACGTCATGTTGTTCGAGCCGCGCACGACCTTAAATACCGGTAACGTTCAGAACGAAAGAACCGTGCCCACGCTTGACCGAATCTGACAAACAGGAAACATCCCGCCACTACACTTAATTGACTGTCAGCCCCTTTAGGGGCGAAATATAATAGCCTGTCACATCGCCACAGGTATCGAATTGCGTTTTTATATTGAGCCCTGTAAGGGCGAGATAATCTATTGCGCCCCTTCAGGGCTCAACGAATAAAAACTCGAACTCTCAATCAGGGCGTTGCCCCGGGCTGTTACATGTCGCCCCTTCGGGACTGATATGCAAGGGAGTTTCGCCGTGTGCGGTTGAAGCCTGTTCTAGCCTGTGAACTTGTAGCCCACGCGATGCACGGTGATGATGTAGTGCGGGTCAGCGGGCGAGTCTTCGATCTTCTGCCGCAGCTTGGCGATGTGCATGTCGACGGTGCGTGTGAGCGGAAAGCCGTGATAGCTCCAGACGGAATCCAGAAGCTGGTCGCGCGTCACGGCCTCGCCCCTGTGCTCTATAAAGTATTTCAGGAGCTTGAACTCTCTGGATGAAAGGTCTAGGGGGCGGCCAGCCTTCGTCGCCTCGAAGTTTTTGAAGTTGAGCAGACAATCGCCGAACTGGTAGGTCTCAAGCTGTTCGTCCTTGTGCGTGGCGCGTCGCAGCACTGCCTCGACACGCGCCATCAGCTCCAGGAAACTGAAGGGCTTCGTCACATAATCGTCCGCGCCGCAGCGCAGGCCCAAGACTTTATCAATCTCCTGCCCGCGCGCCGTCAGCATGATGATGGGCGTGCCGTTGCCCGTGCTGCGCAACTGCTTGCAGACATCCAGGCCGCTGATCTTCGGCAGCATCACATCCAGAATAACCAGATCGACGCCCTTTTCAGAGGCGAGCCGCAGACCCGCATCGCCATCGCGCGCGACCGTCACGTTGTAGCCTTCGTACTCAAAGCCATCGCGCAGGGCGATAGCCATCGCTTGATCATCTTCGACGACTAAAACTTTACGCATAGATCAACTCATTAGTGGTTTATTTTGTAATTCGCCTTCCGCGAGAGTGCCAGCGTCCCTTCGCTCGGCGTCTTCGCCGGAGTTTTTCAAAGCCGGCAGGTGAATCGTAAAACTGCTGCCGCGACCGGGCTCGCTCTTGATCGTCACACGGCCACGGTGCGCCTCGACAATATGTTTGACGAGCGAGAGCCCAAGGCCGCTTCCCTTCACGTCGTGTACCAGGCCGGTGCTCACGCGGTAGAACTTTTCAAAAATCTTCTCCTGCTCCTCGCGCGCGATGCCGATACCGTGATCCGTGACGGTCAGGCGTATAAAGCCATCTTCCGCGTCGAGGCGCACGCCTATCTCACGCTCTGAGCCTGAATACTTGACGGCGTTGTCTAGCAGATTCATAAAAGCCTGCGCGACGGCGTCCGCATCTATCACGGCCAGGGGAAGTGGCGTGCGCGGCGGTTCAAAGTCGATAGTAAAGCCATTCTGCTTTAACTGGACTTCGAGCGTCTTTAAAGTCTCGCTGATGACTTCGGTGACATCTGCTTTTTCAAACTGATAGGTCTTGCGTCCGGACTCGATCTTGGAGAAGTCCAGAATATTATTGATGAGCTGCGTCAGGCGGCGGCTCTCCGTCTCTATGTACTGGCCGTACTCGCGTATCTTCTCCTCTTCCTTGACGCGCCCCAGTCTTAAGAACTCGCCGAAGACGCGCACGCTTGAGAGCGGCGTGCGCAGCTCGTGCGAGACGTTTGAGACGAAATCCGTCTTCATCTGCGAGACCTTCAATTCGCGCGAAGCTGTCCTCAAGGCCAGCACGATTCCGCCGATCAGAACAGTCGTCATCAGGATTGATAACGAAAGATTGACGATGAAGTTCCAGCGCGCCCACTGTTCCGGCGTCATATTGCGGCTCTGAATCGCAATATAAAGGTCTGCGACGAAGGGCAGGCTCGCCTTCGTCTCGTCGTCCTGTCCCTTGCCGGGCTTCGTCGAATAGATCAGATTATGTTTACTGTCGTAGACCCTGACGATCAGATTGTCCTGAATATTATCTGGCAGTTCCAGAAGCGAGCTGCTGATGACCTGCGGCAGGAATTCGTGCTTGAGATAATCTATGTCGATGATAAAGCCCGCGACGCCTATGACCTGCCAGTGCTCGTTGAGAATCGGTTTGAGCACGATTCTATTCTCGGGGTCGCGGTCGTCGAAGGTGTAGCCGGGCATGCGCACCACTGTCTGTTCCTGGCTCATCATCTTGAAAGATGCGGCGGCGACGTTGATGGCGCGCGCTTCCGAAGCTATCGGAGTACATTGATAGGTCTTGCAGTTGGGATCGTAAAAGTAAGTCTTCCATTCACCCTTCTTGTCAAAGGCGCTGATGAATAGACGTTTGATGCCCTTGATCTCGCACGCTCCAAACGGCGACTTTCCCTTCTCAAGCAGCTCGCCCGTGATGGCGTAGGCGGGAATATTCAACGCCTGCTCGACATTACCTTTGTATAAATATTTAACCTCGTTCCCGACATCCGAGAGATAGTTCTTCATCCACACTTTGTCGGCCACGGTCGAGGTCTTTTCGAGTTTTAAGAGGGACCAGTATTGCAGCGCCAGAATGCAGAGCAGCGGGAAGACCACCGCGACGAGGCCGACCCACAGCATGTGCTGCTTGAGGAATGTTCTTACTTTATTCATCACTTCGCTTCTCTTCTCACCGTCGTCTCGTAACATACAACGAATTTATCGCGCAGTCTCTAGCCCGCGCGCCTCATTTTACAATTCGTTGACATCTTTTACCTCTATTTACTTGGACTTGATGACATTTACAGCCAGGTGAGCATACATTCACGCCCGACTCAATTGAAGACCTCGCGCTTGGGTAAAAGAGGAAGAGGGTATTCCAATGAAATGGTATGGACACACAACGCTGATCTGGATGGTGATGATAGTTGCGCTGGTCTGGTCTGTCTATAGCGCCACTTCGGAGCTGCTCGTGCAGGTGGATCGCCTGCGCGACACGCTTCTCATCTGCGGCAACACATGGCTGATCGAAAGCGTGATTTGATTCGCGCACCTACTCTGCCGGTGAAGGAGACGCACGGACATGTTGCACTGGCTCTTTTGTCTCGGCTTCGCCCTGTTAATTCCGCTGGCCGCGAGCGGCCATCCCGCTCCGCAACCTCAGGACTCCCCGACCGCTGCGGTGACGACTGAGGTAACGAAGATCGGCGAGGTCACGGCAGGGCCTGTGCTTCCGCCGGAGAAGGCCGCGCCCGTGCGTCTGGCCCGTTTTGAAAAGCCGCCCGTCATCGATGGCCGCCTGGACGATGCGAACTGGCAGGCGGCGGCCCTCCTCAAGGATTTCTATCAAACACAACCCGGCGACAATATTAAACCGACGCAGCAGACGGAACTGCTGCTCGGCTATGATGCGAAATTTCTTTACATAGCCTTTCGCGCGCACGACGAGGCCGGAAAGGTGCGCGCGACGGTCGCCAAGCGCGATTCCGTGCTCGAAGACGATAACGTGCGCATCATCCTTGACACCTTCAACGACCAGCGCCGCGCTTACGTCATGGTCTTTAACCCGCTAGGCGTACAGCAGGACGGCATCATGACCGAAGAGCGTGGCGAAGATTTCAGCGTCGACATCGTCATGGAATCGAAGGGCATGGTGACGGACGAAGGCTATACGGTCGAGGTCGCGATTCCGTTCAAGTCGCTCCGCTACGAAGCTGGCAAAGGCAAGCTCTGGGGACTGCACGCCTTTCGCAGGGTCAAGCATCTGAACAACGAAGAGAATTCCTGGATGCCTATCGCGCGCGGGCGTTCGGGCTTTCTCAGTCAGGAAGGCCACATTACGGGTCTCGAAAATATCTCGACCGAACGAACCCTTGAGATTGTGCCTTCTTTGACGCTTTCAGAAACGGGCAAGCGTCTGCGCACCGTTCCCGCCGATGTGATTGAAGCCAATTCGGCAATTGATGATCCGGGACGCTTCGTCAATCGCCCGTTAAAGTTCGAGCCCGGCCTGACGGCGAAATTCGGTTTGACGCCGACCGTCACGCTCGATCTGGCTTTGAACCCGGACTTCGCGCAGGTCGAAGCGGACGCCTCCGTCACGACGGCCAACCAACGCTTTCCCATCTTTTTTGAAGAGAAGCGCTCGTTCTTTCTCGAAGGCATAGACATTTTCCAGACGACGATGAATGCCGTCAACACGCGCGCCATCGTCGATCCCGATGTAGCCGTCAAGCTGACGGGCAAGCGAGGTCGCAACAGCTTCGGTATTATGCTCGCCTCCGACAACGCGCCCGGAAATTTCAGCGAAGAAGAGTTGGATGATCCTGAATTTTTCCGCGACAACGAAAAGTTTATAGACAAGAACGCCTACATCGCAGTGCTCAGGCTCAAGCGCGATGTGGGCACGCAGAACAATATAGGGCTGATCGCGACCAGCTACAATTTTATAGAGAAGCATAACCAGCTCGGCGGATTCGACGGGCGCTTTCGTCTGAACCCGCAAACGGTCTTTAGCTTTCAGGTGCTGGGCACGACCTCGCGCCGTCTCTTTTATGATCCTGACCGTGACGAAAAAATCTACCGCACGGGCAACGGCTTCGGCTATTCGGTGAACATGGAGAGAAAGACGCGGCGCATCTATATGAACGCGGCGGCGTTCGGGCGCACGCAGGATTATCGCGCGGATGTCGGCTTTACGCGGCGCACTGGCACAAACGTCGCGGAGCTTTTTATACGCTACAGCACAGAGCCGAACGGCAAGGCGACGCTCCAATCATGGAACATAGGCAGCTACAATTACACTGTTTACGACTGGCGAGCGCGTATGCGCGGCTGGGGCACGGGCGCACGTGCATTCCTCAACTTTCCTCGCCAGAGTTTTATTGGCTTCGGCTTCGACGGCTGGTACGAGCGCATCTTTGAAGAAGAGTTTGGCCCACGGCGAAGCCTTGCGCGCTCCGGGGCTTTCTACGGCGAAGACCCTGAGCGCTCTTCCTATACCAAAAGCCTCTTCTTCGCAGCGGGCTCTGTCCCGAGCAAGAAATATTCGGGCGAGATTTATATCAACTACAATATCGGCGGGCTAGATTTCGATTTCGGCGCGGGGAATAAATATCCGCGCGTGAGCCGCCCGGCGCTCATTGACGCGGATGCCAAGCTTGATCCCGGCGCGGGCAATGGCTGGGACATCTCTGCAAATCTGGCGTATCAGCCGACGGACGCTCTGCGCATGACGCTCAATTACACCAAGAGTCGTCTGGTGCGTTACGATACCGGCTTGGTCGCCTTCGACTCTGACATCTACTCTCTGCGCTCGACCTACCAGTTCACGCGCTTTACCTTTGCGCGTGCGCGCATAGATTACTCTTCGCTGTTGGCGAACGTGCGCGCGCAGTTTTTGCTGGGCTGGACGCCGAATCCCGGCACGGCGCTTTTCGTCGGCTACAACGACGACATGAATCGCAACGGCTTCAGCCCCTTTACCGGAGACCTTGAGCCGGGACTGCGTCGCAACGGGCGCACCTTTTTTATCAAGATGTCTTACCTCTTTCGCCGCAGCTTCTAGGACAATTTTTTCTAATCGCGCAGAGACCGCGAAGCTGAATCATCAAGGCTGACGCTGACTTACTTTCCTGGGCCCGGGCTGATGATGGGAAGCGAGCTGCCGAAGCCTATGTCGCCCTTAGGGCCTGACGAGATGGCCTCCTTCTTTTCGCTGATCTCCGCTTCAAAGCCGCCGGGCAGCTTGAGCTTATTCAAATTCGGCAGCAACAAGGCGACGACCAGCAGACCCAGCAGGAGCGGAATCATAAACGTCAGCATCGACTTGTCTACGATAAATTCTTTTTTGGGCGTGGCGGGCGTTTCCGTCGTCCCGGTTGATTCAGCCTTCGCAGTTTGCGCGCCGTTACCGTTTTGAGTGGCGTTACTGTTCTGCGCGGTATTGTTGTTCTGAGCCGTGTTGTTCGAAGCCACCTGCTCCGAGTCGGGGATAGTTCGCGTCCAGCCCAGATAATAGAGCGTCAAGAGCGAGGCCAGCATTGCCACACAGATTACTCCTAACACTATGCTGCCTATCGTGTGAATCTGCAAAATCCTTTGTTGAATAAGCATGGCTTTGACCAGCCTGCTATACCGTTCCGCTTCAAAGCGATCACGATTCGTCCGGAAACACTCGTCGAAATTCTTTTTCGACGAGTGGTATGCCTCAAGCCTGTACTGAACAATGCCCTCATGAAAAAAGATGTCTGCGTGTGGCGAGGGATTAGTGCGCTTCGCCGCATACACGTGCTTCAGGGCTTCGTCATAACGATCACGGTCTTTGTTATTGTCATCGCCGAGGCGAATCAGTAGCTGCGAGAGCGTCAGGTGAAGCTGCCATTGCTTGGATTCCCCCACGTAATCTATGGCCCTGCGCAGTGCCCTCTCCGCTTCGTCGTATTGCCCGGCGCGCATCAGAGCAATCGCCAGTGCGCGGTGTGCCTCCTCGTTCTTCGGATCGACAGACACTGCGTGGCGACACTGTCGTATGGCTTCCTTGTAGCTTTCAAGCATAACCAGCAGATTGACCATCTCGATATAAGCGCGCACATCATTTTTGTTGATCTCGATGGCTTTCGTCAGCGCCGTCTTCGCTTCATCATAACGTCCCATCTGGGCGTAGAGCGCTCCCAGTTCGGCATAGCTCCCCTCTTTCGGACTCAGCTCGATGGCTTTGCGAAAGTAGGCTTCGGCATCTAGCAAAGCGTTTCGCTTAAACGCTATCACGCCGAAGCAGATATACGCCTTGGCGTTGTAAGGTTCGAGTTCCAATGCGCGCCGGCAGCTCTCCGTCGCCGCGTCCAGGAGTTTTTTTCTTCTGGGGAGTTCCGACTTGCGTATTTCACCGGGCTCTTTTACTTGCCTGATCAAGGCCCACGCTAAATTGATGTGGTACTGCGGCTCGTAATCAACCTTCTCGACGGCCCAGCGAAAAGATTCTTCAGCCGATAGGTAATCGCGCTGCTCAAGGTAATAGCCGCCCATGCCGTTGATACCGAGCGCATTCTCCGGGTCTCTCGCCTTGATAAAATCAAACTCCTCTTCGGCGCGTTCCAGCTCGCCCCGCCGCAGATAAAACCAGCCGAGCTGTTCCGCCACTTCAATATCTTCCGGGAACTGTTTTTGAAGATCGAGCAATAGCTGAAGGGCTTCGTCAGTACGGTTCAGGCGTGTCAGAACTTCGACGCGGCTGAACTGCCTTTGAATAAGATACGGATCGAGTTCGATTGCCTTGGCGAAATACTCGTCGGCCTTATTCAGATTATCCTGATCGAAGGCGATCCAGGCTCGCTCTTCCCACAGCCCTGTGCCTGACGGGATAGTCCGCAGAGCCTCGGCAATCCGTTTTTCAGCTTCGTCGAATTTACGCTGTTTGCGAAATGCGGCCGCACGCCACTGGTGCGCGAACTCGTTGTACTCGTCTATCGCCAACACGCGGTCAAATACTTCTATGGCTTTGGCGTATTCCTGCTTATCAAAGTAGATGACGGCCTTCTCGCTCAAAAAATTGGTTCTGTTCCCAAAGCCCGCCAGTGCTTCATCAACCTTTTTCTCGGCTTCGATCAGACGCCGCATCTTGCGCAGCGTCACAATCGTCCATTCGGCGGCGTATTCGTCGCCCTTGAGGTCTTCAATAAATCTGGTTTTTGTTTGCTCGTCAGGAAAGCTGCGCTGCTTTAGCGCATCGCCTGTGAAATAATCGTATGCCTTTTGAAAACGCTTCTGCTGATAGTAGGTGTGCCCCATCTCGTTCCAGAGGTTTATCTCGTCCGGAAACTTTTGCTGAGCCGCCTTGTACACCTGCTCAGCTTCTTCAAAACGGCGCAGCCACTTCAGCGATTCGATCTTCAGCTCGTAAGCTTTCCGATTATCGGAATCAATCTCCAGAATAAGATTATAGGCCAGCAGCGCGGCGCGGTAATTATTCAAAAAAGAATGCACAGAGCGAGCGATATACAGCAGGGTTTTTACGGCGTCGGGTTTGGAAATCAGGGCAGGCGTTGCCGCTAACCAGCCGTTCATTAACTCCCTGCCTCTATCCTTATCGCCCTTAGAGTCCTGTCCGTCCTCCGCCTGACGCGAAGCTATTTGCCCTGTCATGGCATCCTGTTTATCTTCCCTGTCGGCATCAGTCCGGGCAAGCACCGTCTCAAAGTCTGCGAAGGCCGCGTCATATTTTTTCTGATAGAAGCGAAGCCATCCGCGCTCTAAAAGTATTCCGTTTGAAAGCTCTGCATTCAACGCGGCGGCCTGCTCGAACATGTGTTCGGCTTCCGTGAAGCGCCGCAGTTCTCTTAACGAAGCGCCCGCTCCCTGTAAAGCATATATCTTGTCGCCGTTGTCGACAGGCGGGGTGGTTCTGTCTATTACCCTACGGAAGAACTTTGGCGCTTTGTCGTATCGATCCATATCGTAATAGAGCATCCCCTGCTCGTTGAGCAGTTGCACGTCATTCGGATACGGATACCAATCGAAGGCTTTTTTAAGGACAGCTTGCGCCTGCTCATATCGTTGGCTGCCACTCTCGTCCCTGTCGGTCATCTCTGTGCCGAGCTTCCTCACTATCTTCGCCAGGCGTGCGAGGAGCGCAGCGGGGAAATTCTCCGGGGCAGCGTCGCTCTCATTAAGTCGCTTGAGCAACAGGTCTACAAAGCGGGAAGCTCTGCCGTAGCGCCCTTCCCTGTAACGCAGTTCGGCTCTGTCAATAAGTCTTAATATATCGTCAGCGGTTGTCATGTCTTATTCTCCGGAGTAATGCAAAGTCTGCTCAGGACACGGACGAAAGGTGAGCGATTTTACTCGTCTTAAATTTGCTACATGTGATCACAGTCATGCATCATTCTCAGCCTACGCCCCCAGGTTATAAGTAAAGGAATTGCGAAACCGCTTTTAGGCCCATCTAAAACGGACTAAAAGAGGTGCGGAATCGCCATGACAGTTTGAGAATTTACGACTCTAAGCTTTATCTTGCATCAGCAATTCTTAAGTCTCAAGACGTACCTTGTCAGTCGCGGGCTGAGGCGGAATCGTTCGTGTCGAGCCGAAATATATCACACCTTTCTTTCGTTGCAATCGCTAACTTTTATGGCGAGAGACGGGACGAACCGGCGGCCTTATGTTGTATGATACCCGCGCCGAAGGTCGCCCGGCAGATAAGGCTCGCAGGGGCTGTCAGGCCGGACAGATTAGCCCACTCGACATGAACTAAGAAGATTAAGCCATGACTGATGAAAGAAGAGATGAAGAACGGATTCCGCTGAGTCTGGAGGCGCGCTGGGAGGGCACTTCTCATGGCGCGCGTGTGAGCGACATCAGCGTCGACGGATGCTACGTTGACACGTATGCGGCCAGCGTCTCGGTCGGCGAGGTGGTCTCTATAGAGATCAAGCTGCCGAGCGGCGAATGGTTGCCGC
Source organism: Pyrinomonadaceae bacterium (assembly GCA_035537255.1). GTDB lineage: Bacteria > Acidobacteriota > Blastocatellia > Pyrinomonadales > Pyrinomonadaceae > DASQYE01. The sequence goes on from DATLMN010000012.1 coordinate 11,749, forward strand.
TGCGTGGCGAGGTGACGCACACCACGCCGCACGTTGGCTTCGGCTTATGCTTTACCTTTCTGACGGACGAGGAGCAACGCTTGATCGCGCAGTTAAATGGTATCTGAGCTAACGTGCTCTGCAATCTAATTCCATTTCGGATTCGAGGAAAAGTATGAAGAGATCGCTGTCCGATGAAGCAATCCGCGAGGCCACCGCCGCGCTCGTCGAAGCCAACGCCCGTTTCACTGCGCGTTACCCTGGCGAAACGGGTCGCCGCCAGCCTGTGCATACAGTTTACGGAGGCGCGCATCTCTTCAGGGCCGATTCCGCGCAGAGGCTGGGCGCGCTTGGCCTGCGCTCGCTCGAACAATTCGCGCCGGATTTTCTGACCTTCGCCCGCGCTCTTCAACTGCCCGGAGCGGACACTTTGCCGGAAACTAAAAGCGCCGCCGCAGACCTCAGCGCACGCTTAGAGGCCGAGCGTGACGCCGTGCGCCAGGAGAATAAGCCCGCGTGGTTGGCCCACACGATTTACGCACGTGTAATGGAGAAGCTGCGGCGCGAGCCCGTAGAGGATTTCCGTATAGATTTCGAGGACGGATACGGCAATCGCCCGGACGCGGAAGAGGACGGGCACGCTGCGTCGGCGGCTGCGGAAACTGCGCTCGGCCTCTCGTCCGGGACGCTTCCGCCGTTCATAGGCATTCGCATCAAGCCGTTCACGGAAGAGTTGCGCGAGCGCAGCATGCGCACGCTGGACATCTTCGTCTCAACCTTGCTGGACGATTCGGGCGGGCGCTTGCCGGATAATTTCGTCGTCACGCTGCCGAAGATTACCATCCCGGAACAGGTCTCCGCGCTCGCAGAGCTTTTTGACAGGCTCGAAGCCGGGACGAAACTCACCTCAGGCTCGCTCAAGATGGAGATGATGGTCGAGACGACGCAGTCGATCATCGACGAGCGCGGGGCTGCCAACCTCCCAATTCTTCTTGAGGCGGCGCGTGGGCGTTGCGTGGCCGCGCACTTCGGGACTTACGACTACACGGCCAGTTGCAATATCACAGCGGCGCACCAGCACATGCTGCATCCGGCCTGCGATTTCGCGCGCCACATGATGCAGGTCGCCTTCGGAGGCACAGGCATCTGGCTCTCGGACGGTGCGACCAACATCATGCCGGTCGCACCGCATCGCGCCCCTGAGGGCGGGCAGCTATCAGCCGAACAGCTTGAGGAGAATCAACGTGTCGTTCATCGCGCGTGGCGTCTGCACTACGACCACATACAGCATTCTTTGACGAACGCTTACTATCAGGGATGGGATTTGCATCCGGCGCAACTGCCGACGCGCTACGCAGCCGTCTACGCTTTCTTTCTGGAAAGCCTCGAAGCTGCTTCCGAGCGGCTCAGTAATTTTGTCGAGAAGGCCGCCAAGGCGACACTCGTCGGTGATGTGTTTGACGATGCGGCGACGGGTCAGGGACTCTTGAACTATTTCCTGCGCGCGATCAATTGCGGCGCGCTCACGGAAGAAGAGGCACTGCGATTATCCAGCCTCACGCTAGACGAGTTGCGCTCCGGCTCATTCGTCAAGATTCTGAAGACCCGTCAGAATCTTTAACAGCATGCGGCTAGAGGACGCATCACAAGGCCATCCTAATTAGTAACGTCCTGATATGAATATAAACTCTGCGCCTGCTCTGCGTCTCTCTCTGCGTCTCGGCGGTGAATAAGTGTTAAGAACCACTCACCGCCGAGACGCAGAGCAGGCGCAGAGTTTACGCTGAGATGTGATATTAGGACACTACCTCCTATTTGACTCTGTTGGCGATCAGCTCGTTCTCTCCCTGTCTGATCTTGAGCTGAGTGATCTGCCCCTTCTCGTCTTTAATAAAGGTAAAGAGCGCGTCGACGGCCTTGGCGAAGAAACGCGTTTCGGATTCCGGGAACAGTTCTATCTTCGTCCTGCCCTGACGCATCAGCCTGCCGCCTTCATCCAGAATCGTGAAAGCTGGATTATTGCCGACCTGATACTGACCCGCGTAAGCCGCGTAAATCTTCCGATCAAGTTTTATCTCCCTGTGCGCTTCCGCGCGCCGCGTGTCCAGCCAGTTAGCGATCTCTTTCCTTGAGCCTGCTTCGTATTCGTACTTGTACCCGTTCGACATCTTTGCCAGACGCGCGAGACTTTTTTGAAAATCCTTATTGCTCAGTGACCAGTCCGGCTCCGCCAGCTTAACTTTATAGATGTCCTCAAAGACGAAAGTCCTGAGAAAGCTGCTGGCAAATGCCGAGTCCATCACGTCGCCGCGCCCCAGACGAAACGGCGAGCTGAGGGCGTCGCTGTTGGCCAGAAGAATAAAAGTGGTTCCCTTCTCCGGCACTTTCAAGATCAGCGTGGAGTAGAGGTCAGGCAGAAAACCGTAGTGCCAGATCAGCTTTAGCCCGCGATGCTGCTGCACAAACCATCCGAGTGCATAAGGCAGCTTCCGTCCCTTATTTGAACGCGCAGGAGTCCACATCTCTTCCAGCGTCGCTTTCTTCAGGAAGAGATGGCGATCAATCGCGGCATCGTACTTGGCAAGATCGTTGACGGTCGAGATCATCCCGCTGGCCGGATTCAAGCCGCGCCTCGAATTAAAGGTGCGTATGATTTCGCCTGCTCCATAAAGCCTGTACGAGTTGGACAGCCGCTTTAAGGCTTCCACAAAATTCTTCTCGTTGTCCGCGCCTAGAAGCTGCGCCATCTCCGACGGGTTATCGCCGACATCGTTTCCGGGAACTGTCGAGTTCATCCCAGCCTTCTCAAGAATGTTTTTGACCAGGAGCTTGCGAAAGCGCTCGCCCGAAGCCTTGACGATGACATCGAAGAGATTGGCGAATAGATTCCCGTTATATGAGTATTGGTCGCCGGGCGCTGATCCTTCCGAAGTCATCGTGAGCACGTGCCGCACCTTGATCGCGTCGTCCTTGTACTCAGCGGAATACTTGGACATAGGATCATCCAGGCTCACTTTTCCCTGCTCGACAAGCTGCATCAAAAGGATCGCGGCCATCGTCTTGGTCAGCGAGGCGATTTCGTAAGGCGTCTCCGGCGTCGCCGCCACTCTCGTTTCATAATCGCTATAGCCGAACCCTTTCGCCCAAATGACCTGCTGGTCTTTCAGGATAGCGGCGGACATGCCCGGAATTTTTAAGAGCGAGCGAAGCTGCTCCAACTCCTTCGCGAAACGCATCATTTTCTCTCGCTGCTCGTCCTGTGTCGTGAGATCGGAACTACGCGCAGGCGGCTTCTGTTGCGACTGTGCTTCGTGACTGACGGAAACAAGTAATAGTAAGGCGACGGCCAGCTTGCAGATGAATCCTGACATTGTCGACATGAGAGTTCTTCTCCTCATACACAATGGGCTTGCGCCTACAGTGTGTGACAGCACGCTGTGGTCGAAGAGGTCTTGCTGGGTGCTAGTAACACTCGGCAAGGCCCGTTTTTTGGTTATCAAACTACACAGACTCATACGTAAAACACCCATGCTAAGTTTTAGGAAAGTAAGGCACTTAGCTTATTTCTACGGTTATTTTTGAGGGTTGGAAAGGCGCGAAAAGAGTGGTAGGGATTCACCCTGAGATAGTTATGAGGTTGTTGAACCGTATGACCATATTAGGGCGCATTACAGGACTTTTAAGTAAAAAGTTCGCCGAGCGGGATTCACGGTTTTAAGCCTAAATAGCAAGTGATTGATACGACAAGACTTCAACGCGCCAAGCCTCGTAAGCGGGGGTTACGCCTAAATAAGATACTAGGCCCAATAAGGAATGTACCTAGCAAACTTCTTCGATGAACTGGTCGGATCATCAAGCTTAATCCTACCCTCCTCAATTGCATCACGGATAATTCGTGATGCAGTTTCAGCCCTGCTCTCTGGTAACTTGAAGCGGTCACGCAAGGTCGTGTTCGTCATTTTCTGATTCATCATCCACCGGAGGACGCAATGCTGAAAGCAGGCCCGGATGCGATCCTTTCTATCCATCTCCTCAAAATCTTTATGTGCGAACATTACCGCATGAGTTTGCCTTTCGCTTTGACGAAAATCGGGCGCTGGAAGCTGCCATACCTCTGCGCCATTTATTACCTTATCTATTCCCTTACCTTGCTCCTCGCAGACACCTAAGCGGCGCATTATATCGGCAAGCTTTTCGTTTCGAGACTGATATTCGTCAATGAAGCGATCAGGCGAAATAATTGGCATGCCCGGATTGGAAATCTCAATACGGTCACTATAAAGTTCAATCGTAACGGACGTGCCTGTTTCGTTAAAATCTTGGTGGATCAAAGCATTGGCAACCAATTCCCGAATAGCAATTTCAGGAAACATTTTGAACTCATGACGCAAGGCATCTTCGATAACTTCATTTGCGGGGATCAGAGTGTTAATAACTTCTAACAAGCTTTTAAATCCAATCGCATAGCCTTTATTCCCCGGCCCAATTAACCGACTTTTTGCAAGCTTGTTTGTCCCATCGTAAACAAGGACTCGTGAGGCTTTGCGGAACAGTCCGGGAAATCCATCCAGCTGTTTGGCGAAGAGAATAGCGCCGAGATTGGTTATCGAAAAGCCGCGTGCATTGTAATGAACCAGTTTTTCACTCTTGAACCGCTCAAGTACACCATCTTGATTAGCAGGATATGGCAATCTCAGTAAATCAAAATAACTCTGTGTGTCTAGCAACCGTATGACATCGCCCGCAGTACAATCCTCACGGGCTATCTGCATAAGCCAATCTGGCTTTCCTTCATCAAAGATTTTCCGAAGCTGATCCTCAGTCATCGGCACAAGGTTATCGGGTGCGCGCATAAGGTATGCACCTTCCAAGTTATAGGCCGTTCCACGCGGGCGCGACGGAATGTGAAAAATAACCACACGACCGTCTAGGCTATAAAGTTCCTCAACCTCAACGCGAATACGCAGTTTGTCGTAGATTTTTCTCTGTATGCCTGCGGGGTCATTAAAGGCGGCTGTGCTGACAATTTTTCTAGGAGGTGAGTCGGATACACCCAAAATGAGCTTGCCCCCACCCTCGTTAGCAATCGCCACGCAATAGGCGCAGGCTTTTTCATTATCGTATTGGTTCTTTGCTGCTTTGAACTCTAGGTTCTCATTCTCTCGCGGGGCAGTCATCCAGCGTATGAGTTCTTCGAGAGGCGTCTTCATAACTAGCGTATTTCCCACAGACTTTAGACCTCTGACTAGGGAGACTTTAGGGCAAAGCCTTGACGGAAATATTTTGTTTCACCCTTGAAACAGTGATAAGATGAGTGCGTTGAGGCGTCCGTGCTATTAAGTCCGGCATGGGAGAAGTGGGGCTACTTAATGAAAGGTTGTTGAGATGAGTTTTAAGTATTGCCGACCATTGCGATCAGATTGTAAGCCGATTGGTCGAAACAGCCATAGGGTTGGCTTGTCCAACTTGTGCAAAGGCTATCAATGCCGTGAGGGCTGTAAAGTCTCTACCGGGAGTTAGTTCGCAAGGGCAGGGCTTCTTAGATGGAGTCATTACACTTGCGCTTTTGATCGGTTTAGTTAAGGTCGCGGATAAGTGGCTCTAAGGGCAGGGCATTAAGACAACTGAATAATGAAGCGGCGCAAAGGTTTATAGCCAATGCGCCGCTTTTGTTTTGTCTCGGATACTTTATAGTCAAGCTTCTGACATTGTGGTCAAAACCGACTTTGTGTGCAAAGCCACACTCTGCCGCCCCTCAGGGGCTTTTTCAACTCGCTCTTATACTTTTCTGATGAGCAGGGCGGCTCCCCAACCGACCAGCACCAGTATGGAGAGGATGACCCAGTTGTATTTTTCGCCGTAGGTCGTCGCGGCAAAGTGGTTGCTGATCATGGTAAAGATCAGCGGCACGACCATAAAGGTGTTGTGTTTTGAGCGCAGCTTAGCACGAGCGGCTAATTTTTCGTCTGGCTGTTTGCCTTCGCGTGCGGCGGCGATCATGCGGCGCTGTCCCGGAAGTATTCGCATCCAGACGTTGAGCATCATGATCGTGCCGAACATCGCGCCGACGTGAATGTATGCTGCGCGCCCGCTAAAGACCTGAGTCAGCCCATATGCGACGCCGACGATCAGGGCATACGCGACCGCCGCGAACAACAAAGGCATACGGGCCAGCGGCGAAAGAGACAGCAGATCGTAAACGACCCACGCGACGATGAGCAGTCCCAGGCCGATGGCGACGCCCGTCATAAGGCTGATGTCGCGTACGTCCCGATCTATCAATAACGCGTCGCTCGTGTAATAGAGGAGCGTCAATAGCACCATGCCGCTGACCCACGTCAGCAGAGCCTCGTAACGAAACCAGTGCAGCTTGTGCTTCGCAGGCGTCTTCTGCTTTTCGACCACGTAAAAGCCGCCGCTGTGAACCATCCAGACTTGCCTTGGCCCATCACCTTTCGCAGCCCCGTCTTCGTCGTCCCTCAATTGACCGTCGAGCCAGGTAAACAAATAGGTCTGGCCGATCCACAGGATGCCCGTGAAGACGTGAAACCAGCGCGCTGCCAAGTTGAGCCATTCGCTCGTGTTGGGGTCTATTTTCATTGACTAGCTCCCGCGATAGGTTGAGTACCCGTACGGATTGAGCAACAGGGGAACATGATAATGCTCCCCCGCGTGACGCACAGTAAAAACGATTGTGACCTCCGGATAAAAACTTTCGACGTTCTGCTGAGAGAAGTAAGCCCCTGTGTCGAAGGTGAGCCTGTAAGTCGCCGCCTCAAGCGGCGCATCCTTCGGCATCAGGTCTCTCTGTCGTCCGTCCGTATCAGTCATGCCCTGCCCGATCATTTTCCAATCGCCTTCGGCAGAGCGAGATTCTAAAACTACGAGGACGCCGCCTGCTGGGCGGCCACGCGAAGTGTCCAGGATGTGTGTGGTGATGGCGCTCATTGTTCCAGAAGTTTCCTGAGCCGCAAGTGCGTGATACGGCGTTGCTCCTCGGCGGCGATGCGAAGTTCCGTGTCCTTGTTATTGCGCAAACGTTCCTTTAGGAGCGCGAGCATCTCTTCGCCGGTCTTACCCGTCGCGCAAACGATAAAGATAAACCGGAAGCGCTCTTCGTAAGCGCGATTGAGCGCCAACAGTTCATTGCGCGTCTCTTCCTCGACAGTGCGCGCCGCCGATTGTTCCTGTTCAGACCAGCGCGCAGCATCAAGTGATTGAACAACAGCGGCCCTTTTCTCTCCGATCTTCGGATGATGACTGAAAGCTTCCAGCCAATCCTCTGCGTCCAGTTCCCACCAAATTTTGTCCGCGCTCTCAAGCATAGAATTGATGCCATCGAAGGGACGCGCCTCAGCCATGCGCTCGGCCCAGCGCGCAGAGCCGCAGCACTTCAACAATTCCGCACGGCAAGCCTGCGGCGCAAGCGCATTCAAATCATCAAGCTGCTCCTCCTGCTTCAACTTTCTTACTCCTCGACAATTCCCATTGCGCGCAGACGGCTAACGCCGCCGTCCGGATAGATGTTGAAGCGCAGGTGCGTGAGTGGGCCTACGTCCTTGATCTCTTCGTCGAAGAAGTGGCGCGTATGAGCTTGCAGGCGTGTGCGCGGCAGCAGCTCAGTCCATGAAAGGGAGGCTGGCACGGTGGAATCGTCCAACTCATTGTCGAAACCGTCCGTGCCTTCGAGCGAACAGCTCTCCGGAAAATTTCCTTTGAAGTGCGCGGTGTCGACTTCCACACGGCGTATGCGACCACGCTTACCCAGTCTGATGATCGTCCAATCGTGGCCCGGCCCGCGTCGTCTTTTTGTCTCCCAGCCGTCGCTCATGTCCAGCGCGCGTCCGGGCATAATCAGGTTGTGACGATGACCGAAGAACATATCGCTGCAAGAGAGCACGCGCCCGCCCTGCTCTATCGCCGCTAAATCTATCTCGCCGCCCCTTTGCAGCAGTCTTTGCCAATCGGGTAAGACTTCTCCGTAAACGCGCAGCCTCGCCACACCTCCGTCCGGATAAATCTTAAAGCGCAGGTGCGTAAAGCGACGCTCGTCCGAGATGGTGAAAGGGTTCTGCGAATCGCCCTGAAGTTTCGAGTGAGGCAGAATCTCCGTCCACTGTGTTGATGAATCCAGGAGGCGCTCGACCGACGCGTGACCGTCAATCGCGACCGCTTCCAGAGAACAGTGTTCGGGATAGTTGCCTTTGAAGTAACTCGTATCCACGACCACGCCACTGATACGCCCAGCGAGGCCCAGCCGTATGATGCACCAATCAAAGCCCGGCGTGCGGCGTCGGCGCGTCTCCCATCCATCCATCCACTTGCCGAGGTCTGTGTACTTGCCTTCGATAAAGATGGGCTGGCTGGCTTTGAGCAGATTCTCCTTCGGCGCAAAGAACTCATCGTTGGCCGCGACGACCGCACCGCCCAAACGCTCCTGCGCCAGATCAACCAGTTCCGTAAAATCCATCAATCGAAATCTCCTCGTTTGAGCAGTCTCCCCTTTGGCTCTGTTGCAAACTGCCCTCGCTCATAAACCTTCTCGCCCCTCAAGTACGTCGCTTCGACTACGCCGCTGAGGGTTTGGCCCATGTACGGCGTGAGCTTGTGACGATGCTCGATCATGGAAGGCTCTACACGAAAGGTCGCGTCCGCGTTCCAGATCACAATGTCCGCATCAAAGCCTGCACTGATAGCACCCTTGCGCTTTTCCAGACCAACAAGTCGCGCGGGCGCGCTCGCCAACCACTCTACAAGTTGATTGATTGAAAAGCCGCGCTCGCGCGCGAGCGTCCACATCACAGGCAGACGCAACTGTAAAGAAGAGATGCCGCCCCACGCCTGAATAAAGTCACCCGATTCCCTTCGCTTCATCTCCGGCGGGCAAGGCGAATGATCCGAGACGACCATGTCTATCAAGCCTTCGGCGAGCGCGGCCCAGAGTTTTTCGCGATTCTCGCGCTCGCGTATGGGCGGGCAGCACTTGAACTCCGTCGCGCCAGCGGGCACATCCTCCGCAGCGAACGAAAGATAATGCGGGCAGGTCTCCAAAGTCAGCGGCACGCCCTCCGCCTTGGCCTGTTTTATCAAAGTCAACGCATCCGATGAGGAGTGATGAACGACATGCACTCTCGCCTGTAGCTCGCGGCTTAAGGAAATCATAAGCGCGACCGCATCATCCTCTGCCGCACGCGGACGCGACCGTAAAAAAGTCTCATAGCGGCGCGGATCGCTTTCTACTTTTCCGGTCTCTTCTGCGAGTGCCGCTTCTATTGGCCCAGGAAGTTCCGCATGGACGATGAGCACAGCACCGAGCCGCTTTAGCTCCGGCATGGCGCGCCGCAGATCCCCTTCAGTCACGTTAGGAAACTCGTCGACGCCCGAATGCACAAGAAAACATTTGAAGCCGACCACACCGGCACTAAAGAGCGGTTCTAGCTCGGACAGATTTCCGGGCACGACGCCGCCCCAAAAACCCACATCGACATGACATTTTCCGCGCGCGGCCGCGAGCTTCGCTTGCAGACCTTCAAGCGTCGTGGTCGGCGGAATGCTGTTGAGCGGCATCTCTATGAGCGTAGTCACGCCGCCAGCGGCAGCCGCGCGCGTCGCCGTCTCGAACCCTTCCCAGTCGGTGCGCCCAGGCTCGTTGATATGAACATGCGTGTCCACGAGCCCAGGCATAACCAGAGAGTCGCGGCCCGCTTCGACCACTTCACACCCCGGCGGAATATCAAGCGTTGGGCCAACCCGAACGATGCGCCCATCGCGTATGTGTATCGCCGCCGGGCCAATCCCCCCCTCTGCGGTGACGACACGCTCGCCGCGTATGACAAGCTCAGGCGAAGTCATAAAATGTTCGACAGCCGTTCGATCATATTAAAAATCATGCACGAAGTTGCAGTAAAAAATCTTCCAAGAGGTTCGCCGCCACGCGAACGCGGTAATGCGCAGTAGAACGTATATCGTCTATTGGAACAATCTCGGTCGAGAGCGATTCTCTGGCCGCTCGGATCAATTGCGCGTCAACGTTCTGACCGTTTAGAAGAGCTTCCGTTTTTGTCGCACGAATGACTGTGGGCGCAACGCTGCCGAGCGAGATGCGAACATCTTCGATGCGCCCGTTATCTGCGCGCGCCGCGCCCGCAAAGCATATCTTGGAGATCGCCTGCGCCTTGCGCGTCCCGACCTTGCGATAGTAATGGCGCAGATTATTTCCTTCGGCGCGCGGCAAGCGTATGCGCCCAAGAAGCTCTTCCGCGCGCATGTTCATCTGCTTATAGCCGGTATGAAAGCCTCGATAAGAGACCCAGCGCGAGCCTGCGTTAGAGAGCAGCTCAAGCTCCGCATCATAGACAAGGAGTGCTGGCGGTGAATCCGCCGCCGGAGAAGCGTTCGCGATATTGCCGCCGAGCGTGCCACGGTTCTGTATCGCGAGGCCGCCGGTTTCCGAAGCCGCACGGCAGAGCATGGGAAACTCCCCTTTCAAAACCTCGTGCTGCTGAACATCCGTGTAGGTCGTCAGCGCCCCCAGCGTGATATGCTCAGGCGTGACCTCTATCCCATGCAGCTCCCGCAGATTCCAGATGTTGAGGAACTGCTTGTGCGCAAGTCGTCCGGCCTCGAACAGCACCATCAAATCCGTTCCACCGGCGAAAGGCCGCCACACGCCCGGAGCTTCCGCCAACACGTCCAGCGCCTGGCCCAAGTCCTTCGGACTCTTCAACTCATAATCTGGTAGATAAGCTCTCATTTGAAATTAGGGATGAGGGCGGAGGGATGAGGGATGAATAAGAAAGCATTCAAGTTGAATCAGTATTCTTTTCATCCCTCATCCCTCATCCTTCATCCCTGCCTTTACATAGTGTATTTGCGTCCAGCGTTGATCTTCTTCAGGTAATTCATCAGTGGAGCGAAATACCTGACCATCGCTTTGGCGCTCAAATCCTCGCCGGTCTTTTCTTTGAGTACCAAGCGCCAGTCGCGCGAGCTGCCCGGACGCATGATCGCGCGCAGGAAATCGCCGACCTCTCGACTGCCGTAATAGTTTGTCGCGTGCGGGTCCTGCTTCAGGATTTTACGCGCGATGTGATCGTGAAGCTGAAAGAGCAGGACATTGGCTAAGGCATAGTCGTAGTATTGCGCGGCGTCGTCGTTGATGTGCGTCTTCGTACACGCATCACAATATTCTTCGCCGCGATCCACAGGCGGCGCAACGCCCTGATATTCTTTCGCCAGCTCCCACCAGCGACGATTGTACTGGCTCGCTGGAAGATTCTTGTCGTAAAGCTCGTACTCGAAACGCGACATCGTCTCGGTCGCGAACGGCATATAGGCAACGAAGTTGAGCGCCTCTTTTAAGAGCACCTGCATCTCGTCCACTTTCGCGCCGCGCGGAGCAATACCACGTGCTTCCAGAAAAGGCTTCTGCATCGCGGCCAGTCCCATCAGGCTGCCCACCGCTTCGTGATAGGCGCGGTTTGCTCCCTCGCGAAGGAGCGGCGGCACGTCCCCATTGGTATAGGTGATGTAGTAGTAGACGTGTCCGAGTTCGTGATGAGCCGTTTCGTACCACTCGGCATTCGGCTCGACGCTCATCAGCGAGCGCACGTCCTGCTCCAGATTCATGTGCCAAGCGCTGGCGTGAGTATTCTTTTTGTAGGTCGCGCCTGTGGGCAGAGGATAGAGCGAAGAGTCTTTCCAGAAACTTTCGGGCAGGCGCGGCCATCCCAGGCTGACGTAAAACTCTTCGCCCTGCTTGACGATCCACTCGGATGTTTTGTCCTTGAGCGCGGCGTCGACGTTGAGACCTTCGACGTTGACGAGCGCGCTCCAATCCTGTGCCCAGCGGTTGGGCAGCCAGTCTGCCGGAATCAAATCCGGGACGGGTGTGTTGTAACGCTTCGCCAGCTCGTAACGCGCATAGGTATGAAGCTCTCTGTAGAGTGGACGAAGCTCGCGATTGATGTCGTCCATCAGCTTCATCATCTCTTCGGAGGTCATCCCGTAGTCCGAGACCTGATAAGTGAAGTAAGACTTGTAGCCCAAGGGCTGCACGACGCTGTTGCGCAGTTTTTGCAGGTTAATGAGGCCGGGCTTTAAGACCTTTCCAACTTCTTTGGACGCGAGCCAGGCTTTGCGCCGCTCTTCCGGATTAGTCGAGGTGCGCAGGATTTCATCAATCTGGTTGGGAGTGACGGACTTTCCGTCGATCTTAAAATCAAAGCCGTAGAGCTTTTCGTTCTGCGCTGTCTCGGCGGCGATTCTTTCTTTAACAATATCCTTGGCCGTCTCCGGAGATTCGGCCGCCGCGTACAGAATATTTTGTAGCTGCTTGACCTGAAGCGGCGTGAGCTGCTCTTTCTGTTTGAGGAATTTGGTCGCCGCTTCGATGTTGGCGCGGCTTCCTGTAAAGGCCGCCAACTTTTCCTGCGCGGCGTTCGTCGCTTTGGCGTTTGTCTGATCTCCCTCGACGATCTGTGTATTCGATCTCCATTCTGCCAACTGCAAAGCGTAGCGCAGCTTCATATACTCGGCCGTGTATTCGTCGATAAACTTTTGCGCCTCGGCGCTCGCGCCCGTTTCCTTCAAGCCCGGATTGCCGCTCGTCGGCACTGTCAGACATAAAACGAGTAGGACGAGCATCAGACTCGTCATCCGTTTCAGATGAAGTAAACTATTTTTCATTGTGACGAACCCCCCTTAATTTTAAGGGATGAGGGCGGAGGGATGAGGGATGAAAAGAATGCTTCCTTTTCTTGAATGCTTTCTTATTCATCCCTCATCCCTCATCCTTCATCCTTGTTTTCGCACGCCCGGACGACCGCCTCGAAAATCTTCATGTAGCCGGTGCAGCGACATAGATTGCCAGCGAGCGCCGTGCGAATCTCCTGTGCATCCGGATGCGGCGTTCGTTCCAGCAGATTGACGGCGGCAATGACCATGCCCGGCGTGCAGATTCCGCACTGCGCTCCACCGCAGGCGATAAACGCCTCCTGCACGGCGTGAAGCTGATCTTCATCAGCGATGCCTTCGATGGTGCGAACCTCTGCGCCTGCGACTTGCAGGACAGGCACTAGACAACTGTTGACCAGACGACCGTCGATCAAGACGGAACAAGCGCCGCACTCGCCTTCGCCGCATCCTTCCTTCGTGCCAGTCAGACGCAGCTCTTCGCGCAACACGTCCAGCAGGCGCGCCATCGGATGCACATCTATCGTGTGCTCTGTGCCGTTGACCGTGCAGGTCAGCTTCACGTTTCCTTCAGACACTTTCGGCCTCCAACATTGCTTCGATCATCGCTTCGGGCATCAAAGGCACTTCGAGAAAGCTGATCCCTGTCGCGTGCTCTATGGCATTCAGGATCGCGGGCGCAGCGCCGTCCATCGGCAGCTCGCCGATACCTTTGGCCCCGGCCGGCCCATAACCGTAAGGCACTTCTTCAAAAAAGACGCGGATCGGCGGGATGTCAGCGGCGGTCGGGATGATGTAGTTGGTCATCTGATTATTCTGCATGCGTCCGTCCTGCCAGACCACCTTCTCGAACAGCGTATAGCCGATGGCCTGCGCCACTCCGCCCTCTATCTGCCCGGCAGCAAGTACGGGATGAATAACTTTTCCGACCTCTTGAAGAGCGACAAAATCATCTACGTGCGCTTCGTAGGTGAGCAGATCGACGCTGACTTCCGCGACATAAACGGCCCATGCATAAGCGCCGTAAGCGTCGCCACGATAATGCTCGTCGTCCCAGTCTATGCCGGGCGGCTGCTGATATTGACTGGTGGCGCGAAGATGCCCATTCCTTTCAACATACTCCTGGCACGCACGCACGAACTCTTCGGAAGTGTAAGTCTCTTTGAGCAGGCCGCTAGACATGAGCATCTGCTTCAAAGAGAGCACGGCCGATTCGACGAGCTTGCCGACGATCATGGTGGTGCGCGATGCGACCGTGGGCCCACTGTTGGGAACATTGCCTGTATCGGGTCTGGCGACTTCGATCAATTCGTAGTCTATGCGCAAAGCCTCTGCGGCGATCTGCGCGAAGATGGTGTTCGTGCCCTGACCTATTTCGGTGCTGGCCGCAAGGATGCGTATGCGCCCCTCCGGTGTCGCTTCCGCGCCGACGATGGATTGAAGATATTTTTCGCCGGAGCCCGTAAAGCCCGCACCGTGCATAAAGGAAGCGAATCCTATGCCCTTCTTCACAAGACTTCCTTTATTCTCGACGGCGAATCTCTCGCGCTTTCGCTCGTAATCCGTCAACTCGAAAGCACGCGTGAGCAGTTTATCCATCTCGACTTTTTCGCGTACGACCTGTCCGGTGGCGAGCGTCTGGCCTTCGCGTATAAAGTTGCGGCGACGAAACTCTTCGGGACTGAGACCGAGCGCCGCCGCCACTTTGTTCAGGTGGCGTTCGAGCGCGAAGATGCTCTGCGGCGCTCCGAAGCCGCGAAATGCTCCGTGCGGCGGCGTGTTGGTCGCAACTGCACGGCTTCTGATGCGAACATTCGGGCAAGAGTATGGCCCGGCGGCGTGTATCGTCCCGCGCGAGAGTACGACCGCTGACAGAGTAGCGTAAGCTCCACCGTCGACGACGAAATCAATCTCTATGCCGAGCAGCCGTCCGTCTTTCGAGACCGCTGTGCGATGGAGCGTGCGCGAAGGATGTCGCTTCGTGGTCGCGACCATATCTTCCGCGCGGTCGTAGACGATCTTGACGGGACGACCCGATTTCCAGGCGAGCAGCGCCGCGTGGCCCGCGATCATCGACGGATACTCCTCTTTGCCGCCAAAGCCTCCGCCCGTCTCCGTCTGAACCACGCGGATTTTATCTTCCGCCAGGTCGAAGAGCTTGATCAGAGCCTTGTGAACATAGTAAGGGCATTGCATAGAGCCCCAGACGGTCACGCCGTCCGCAGGGCTCGCGATACTGATGACTCCGTTGTTCTCTATGTAGAGCTGTTCCTGCGCGCCCGTGCGATACTCGCCTTCGACGATCAAGTCCGCGTTGGCCCACACGTCATCGACGTTGCCTTTATCCACCAGGAAAGTTTTGAAGACATTGTCTTCGCCCCAGATGATCTCTTTTTTATCGAGCGAGTCTTCGATATTGAAGACGGGAGTAAACTCTTCCGTCTCGAAGCGCACGCTGCGGCGAGCCTTTTCGAGTAGATACTTGTCTTCGTGTGCGAGCAGCAGGACGGGCTCTTCCGGATGATTGACGAATTCGTCAGCGAGGTACGGCTGGTCGTTCAGGATAAGCGCAACGTAGTTGTTGCCCGGAATGTCTTTGGCCGTGACGATCACAAATTCGTCCCAGGGAATGCCTTCATCGAATATCACTCGACGAATGCGCCCGCGCGCGATGGGGCTGCGCACAGTCGTGCCGTAGAGCATTTCCGGAAAAGTCAGATCATCCACGTAGCGCGATTGGCCTGTGACTTTGTCGCGGCCTTCCTTGCGCGGAACTGGCCGCCCGACAAGTTTGTTTGACATAGTGTTCGCTCTTTAACCTGCTGGACAGACCATGCTGCTAATCACAAAAAACGGAAACGTCCTTTGCACGCCCGGCACGGTCTCTGGTATTCCCCTGTTCCTTGTGCCCTTACTTTACAACGTCTGCGGCCTGTTATGAAAACTTTCCGTGCTCTAAGAGCAGCAGTCCGACCGCCACCACGGCGAGCGCATACATCACTGGATGAATCTCCCTGCGCCGCCCGCTCATCAGAAAAAGCGCGACGTGCGAGATAAAGCCCCACAGTATGCCCTGCGTGATCGAGAAGGTCAGCGGGATCAGAATGATCGTCAGAAAGGCCGGGAGCATCTCTTCTGTCCGCTTGAAATCGATCTCCGCCACGCTGCGGAACATCGAAGCGCCGACCAGTACGAGGACGCCGGCGGTCGCGTAAGGTGGAACCATCCCTGCGAGCGGCGCTAGAAAAAAGCATGGCAGAAAACAGAGCGCCGTAAAGACGGAGGTCAAGCCCGTGCGACCTCCCGCCTCTATGCCCGCGACGCTCTCTATGTAAGCCGTGCCAGAGCTTGTTCCCGCCACGCCTGCGCCCAAAGTCGCCACGGCATCCACGATCAATCCTTCTTTTAGATTCCTTGGTTGTCCTTCTTCGTCCAACATCTCTGCGGCGTGCGCCACTCCGATAAAGGTCGAGATCGAATCGAAGAGGTCTGTAAAAAGAATAGAGATGATCGCCGGAAGAAGCGCGAGCTTTAAAGCTCCCAGCACGTCCAGTTTGAAAAAGACGCTTTTGAAATCGGGCGCGCTGAAAAAACTCTCCGGCGCTCGGACATAGCCAGCAGCCCAGGCCAGTAGCGTCACCGTCAAGATGCCCGCCAGATATGCGAAGGCGCTTTTCCTATAAAGCAGCCAGATGGTCAGCCCCGTGCCGAGTAGCGTAAGCCATACTTTGTTATCCAGTTGGCCCAGCTTGACGAAGGTCACGGGGTCGGCGGCGATAAAGCCAGCGTTCTTTAACCCTATAAAGGTCAGAAAGATTCCGATCCCGGCGGCCGTCCCCAGCCTCAAGCTCTTAGGTATAGCCCGCGCGATGATCACGCGCACGGGCGTTACGGAGATCAACAGGAAAAGCACGCCAGCCCAGAAGATGATCCCCAATGCTATGGGCCAGGGCACTTGTTTCCCCAGGATGATCGTGAACGCAAAGAAAGCGTTGATGCCCATCCCCGGCGCGACGGCAAAGGGCAGCCGCGCATAAACGCCCATCAGCAAAGTCATCGTGAAGCAGATGAGCACGGTCGCCGTCAGCACTCCGCTAAAGGCCATGCCTGTGCCTTCGGTCGAAAGAATCGCCGGATTGACGACGATGATATAGGCCATCGTAAAAAACGTCGTCACACCGGCAATCGCTTCCGTGCGAATGTCCGTTCTCTCTTTTCCGGCTGAATCCATTTCGACGGCAGCAGCAACAACGGCGCTTAAGCAGATTTTAATAATGAGCCGTTGATAATACATCAAAACAGCGGATTAGCTGGAATTCGTTTATCTGGAATCCGTCCGCCTTTATCAAACATTCTTAAGCCTAGAGCAAATTTCCATTGAGAGTCTGGGAAGATTCATTCACCACAGAGACACAGAGGACACGGAGATGACACAGAGAGTCAATAGCATTCAATCCTCCGTGCTTCCTCAGTGTCCTCTGCGTCTCTGTGGTGAGCCACGGCGTTCCTGACATTCAATTGAAAACGGATATACGAAGTTACAGCAGTACAAAAATGAGCGAGGCTGCCATTCAAGGCAGCCTCGCTCTTCAATCAATCAGTGTCAGGCAGCTTACTTGCGAATCACGTTCACCTGGACGGTCGCCGTCGAGATGCCGCCCTTGCCGTCAATAATCGTGTAAGTAAACGTCTCCAGGCCTGTGAAGTTGTTTCGCGGTTTGTAGGATACACCTGTGCCGCCGCCGCTGATCGTCACCGTGCCGCCCTGCGTGCCCTGTGAGACGGCACTGACGGTCAACACATCGCCGTCGATGTCCTGATCGTTAGCCCGCACGGGAATATTAACCAGAGTGTTCTTCAACGTAGTCGCCGTATCGGCAACGGCTACGGGCGCATCGTTGACGGACGCGACGGCAATCGTCACCGTCGCCAGATTGCTATCCGCCGTCCCGTCATCGGATTTAAAGGTAAAGCTATCATTGCCATTGTAATTCGCAGACGGGGTGTAGATCAGATTTGCACCGCTGCCGCTCAAAGCGCCATGCGCCGGGCCGCTGACAATCACGTAGCCCAATGCGTCGCCGTCTCTGTCCGATGCAGACAGGGTAATGGCGCTGGTAGCATCTTCGTTTGTGTTGACGGATTGATCCGAAGCCAGCGGCAGATCGTTCACAGAGTTTACCGTGATCGAAACAGTCGCAGATGCTGAAGCCGCGCCGTATGTCGCGTTGAAGGTAAAGCTGTCCGTGCCGTGGTAATCTGCGTTCGGCGTATAGACCAGATTCGGCGCTGTGCCGCTCAGTGTGCCGTGCGAGGGATTGGCAGCGATGTTAAGGGAGAGCGCGCCGCCGTTGCCGACGCTTCCCGTTAGCGTAACGGGAGACGAAGTATCCTCTTCTGTGACGACCGCTTGTTCGTCTGCGACCAGAGGCTCGTACAGGCGCAGGTAGCGAACGCCTCCGTTAACTGTCGCTAAGAGCAGAGAGCCGTCGCGCGATACTTTTAAGCGTCCCTGTGTAAACGCCCAGTTGCCCGTGCTCGTAAAGCTGTGCTCGAAATCATACGCCGCCAATTGCGCGAAAGAGTTTGTGTCGAACGCCCTGACTTCCGTGCTCCCTGCCCAGGCGAAGTAGACAATATCTTCAGCCGGGTGATAGACCACGCCGATGGGCTGCGGCCCTGCGTATTGGCCCATGACGTTGATCCTTCTCAAAGCACTATCGTAAATGAATGTGCCGCCGTAGGTAGGGATAGCATATTGCGTCCCGTTACGGTTGACGCCCATCTCGTAATTGAACCAGCTTGTGCCGTCCGTGTAGCCGGACTTGCGCAGCAGATTTCCATCATTGATACGGTATCTGCCAAAAGGCCCGTCGGAACTGTTGCTCTCCGCAATGCCGATCACACTGCGATCAGCGCTGCCGGTCAGCATCGTGTCCTGACGAACCGAAGAAGCAATCTGGCTCGTCGCTCCTGTGGCGGGAACGTAACGTCGCAGAGGAACCCAGCCGGAGCCTTCATAGGTGGAAGAGATGAGCACGCCTCCGTCATTTCCGAACGCGACGGTAAAGGTTCCGCCCTCGCCGAAGGCGCGTGGGAAAGTGGCTTTGCGGCTCTGTCCTGTTTGCAAATCGACTATGTGTATCCAGACTTCGTTCGCAGAGCGCGTCCGGTCTGCGACGGCCAGCGTATTACCATCGGGCGAGAGATCGATTCCGCTCAGGCTGCCGCCCAATTCAAAAGGGGCCAAGTATGAGTTCGATCCCAAATGATAGCGAAGCACCGAACTCCCGCTTGTGATATACACAGTATCGCGCGCGGCGTCGTAAACCATGTCGACACGTGCCGGGGCTGCGATGAACGTTCCGGCAGCTTTCGCTTGATGGTGCAATGAAAAGAGGATGACGCCGATAACAAGCAATCTCAAAATCCCGGCGACAGGCAAAACAGACCTTGAGGGGGAAATTTTATGTACGAGGAACATAGAAGTTCTTTCTCCTTAAATTGTAGGGGTAAGGGCCTGTAACAGAAGGCAGGTGGGAGATCGTCAGGATCAATCAGAGCCAAACCTTATGTTTTCAGCGATTCAGGTGCTCAAAGACTTGCGGCAGGTTACTTCGCAGCGCAACACTGGATTGAGTCTTAACAAAGACCTTGCGTTAAACCAAGGCCATAACGCTTAAAGTTGTAATAACATTTTGCCATTTTAATTTCAACGCTTTTTTGAGAGACCTTGGCAGGCTAAAAAAACTGGAAGGCAGGCTGACCATTTCCATCAATGGCAAGGTTTTTATTACCAATTGTTTATTGAGAGCATTCTATGATTACGGCTCTCCCGCAATTATGATGATAGAGGACATTGCGAAATGAAGAGATATAGCTCGCGGAGTCTGGGCCTTCGGATTGGTGCGGTGGTCGCCGTCTTGGCACTAATCGGTTTGGCTTTGGGGCTCGCATACTATCTGCGCTCCAGGCGGGGCGCGCCAACCAGCTCGAAGTACCATGACGGCCTCCCCAATAACCAGCCGCTACAGAACCCCGGCGGAGAAGTGGCGACGTTCAGCACACAGGGCTCGGTCAATCTCACGGGCGAGTACTTCAAGCCTCAGGGCACGAACGGCCAGAGTTGCGCGACATGCCATATCCCGGAGGAGGCTTGGAGCATCACACCTGCCACGCTGCAACGGCTGTTCGACGAAACGAATGGCAAGCATCCTGTCTTTAATCCGCTGGACGCCAACAACCCTCACATGGATGTCTCCACGACGGAGGCGCGCCGCGCAGCATACAGTATGCTCTTGACTCGCGGCGTCTTTCGCAGGGGCGGCCCTCCGCGTCCGGACTCCGAGTGGGAGCTGATTGCCGTGGAAGACCCGCACGGTTTAGCGAGCGTCAATCAACTGGTTCACTGGCGGCGCTCTATGCCGACGATCAACTTTGCCACGGGCAGCGCGACGGTCAACTGGGACGGCGGCTCAACTGTGGACACAGACCAGCACGCAGGGCTGGTTAACCTGACCACACGCCTTATAACGGGCGCACTGCAAGGCCCGCCAGCTCAGCCTGAGGTCATTGCCGACATAGTTGATTTCCAAAGCTCGCTCTTCACAGCGCAGCTCACTGTGACGGACGTAGGTCGTCTGGACTCAGACGGCGCGCGTGGCGGCCCAGAGGCTTTGTCTTCAATGCCGAAGGTTGCCGGCGGCCGGTTCAATCTCTTCGACGCCTGGGCCAATAGCGAGAACCCTAAGCGCGCACAGATCGCGCGTGGCCAGGCGATATTCAACAAAACCAATATCAGCCATAAGAGGTGCGGTGTTTGCCACACCTCTGCAAACAACGGCACGGACATTAACAACAGACTGTTCGACATCCGCACCGCGTCGGAAGAGGCGCGCACCCCCGATTTGCCTCTTTACACGTTTCGCAACAAGCGTACGGGCGAGATACTTAAGTTAACAGATGCAGGCCGTGGCAACGTCACAGGGCGCTGGGATGACCTGGGTCTCTTCAAGACGCCGAGCTTGCGCGGGCTGGCGGCGCGCGCTCCTTACTTTCATAACGGGATCGCTGCGACGCTCGAAGACGTGGTGCGTCACTACGAGAATAACTTCGGCTTTATTTTCACGGACGAGGAGAGAGCAGACCTGGTCGCATTCCTGAACGCGCTCTAAAAGCGATTGAGTTGGGTTGATGCGAACGTTAGACGCTCTTGTAGTTGATGTCTCAAAAGCTGGAATCTCTATGGACTGACGTACGACTATCCTGTTGCTTGGCCCTGGCGAATCTGAAGAAGTCCTCGACCATACGCGGGTCCAGCTCGCGTCCTGCCATTTCTCCCATCGTCAGCGCCACTTTACGCCTGGTGAGCGAGGGCTTATAGACACGTTTAGCGCGCAGCGAAGTATAAACATCACAGATCGCGACAAGGCGCGCGGCGAAAGGGATACGGATTCCTTCAAGGCCCTCAGGATAACCTGTGCCGTCCCACCTTTCATGATGATAAAGGACGATTCCATTCGCCGTGTCGGTCATGCCGCAGAGGTTCGAGAGAATAAGTGTGCCGTATGCCGGATGTCTTGAGACGGTCTCACGCTCTTGCGCGGTCAAAGGCCCAGGCTTTAGGAGAATGGATTTGGGGATGAGATATTTGCCAATATCATGCACGTGTGCGCCGAGTTCTATTTCATCAAGCGTGTGATCGCTGTATGTGTCTGTGTGCATCAGATCAGCGGCGAAGGCGCGCGCCAGTTTGGCTGTCGCATGGCAATGCGGATGAACATGCGCGTACATCTCGGGCTGCTCGCTTTGCCTGAACGTCGCGATGGCGCGCAGCAGAACTCTGAGTATCCTTTGATCGACACCAACGGTTTCCGCATGTCTTGATGTGTGGGGGGACATTGAGACCTAACCTTTCAGGGGTATATGTCATAAAGCAATTGTAAACCTGATTCAAGGAGAGAAAGTAAGTGCACTCAGTCGTCGCCACTGTTTGCCTGCTTCAGTGTCTAAAGGGGTCGCATCGGAAATAGAATCACTGTGTAATTACGATAAATCTTGTGTTTCATTGTTGTGTTGCATTACCGTTATAATCATCCTGCTGTAAGATTGTATTTACTGCCCGACCAAATTCGTTAAGGCGAAGAAAACGGTCGCGCGCGAGATGCGCACGAAAGCTTATTCGGCGCGACCGCGAGCATTCTTGTTCTGCTTGTCCATGCGAATCAGCGAGAATGCTTTTCGCTCGGCGCGCTTTAAAGCGAGCGTCGAAAAAGCTATTTTGATCCGCTCTCTATTATTTATTACGCACACAGGAGAAAAAGATGAAACGTAAAGCTTCGGCGGTCTGGAAAGGCGGCCTCAAGGATGGTAAAGGAACGATCTCGACCGCCAGCGGAGTTCTCTCTGATACGCAATACTCTTTTAGCACACGCTTTGAAGATGGGATCGGGACTAATCCTGAAGAGTTGATCGGCGCGGCGCACGCCGGATGTTTCTCTATGGCTTTGTCCGGACAACTGGGCCTGGCTGGCTTAACGGCCGAGAGCATTCAGACGACCGCGACCGTCACGCTGGATAAAACGGATGCCGGATTTACCATCACGGAAGTACATCTGGACTTGACGGCGAAAGTGCCCGGCGCAGACCAGCAGGCGTTCGACACGGCGGTCAATAATGCCAAGGAAAAGTGTCCCGTCTCAAGACTGCTCAATGCCCGGATAACGCTGGACTCTAAGCTCGAAAACTAAAGAAGCTCGAAAACAGCAGATCGAACATGAAGGTCGCGCTCAAAAGCTCTCAGTTCAAAGTAAAGCGTAACCGTCGAAAAACTTATTCGCACAGCCGCGCCCGATCAAAAGCCTTTCCAACTCTTACTCGTCTCAAGATGAAAGACTTTGGAGCGGGCGCGGCGGCGCGATGATTTTCGTCCGGCACGCTTCGCATACAGATTGAGTATGAAAAGTTTAAAGATAAGATTACTGGGAATCTTTATCCTGCTGGTATCGGCCTCGATCAGCTCGCTCGGTCAGGCGGCGCAGAAGAATGCTCTGGCGTGCAGCGCGAGAGCGTGGGCTGCACTCAAACCGCTTCCTGAATTGAAATACCAGTGCCGGGCCGACGAAGCGAATGATTACGACGAAAAGATTTTGAGCAGGCCGGAAAGAATTCGTGCGATCAAAGATTTTATGAAGGGGCTCGAATTATTCAACGGCAATGATTGGTGGGAGACCGCAACCAGTGAGTTGAATGTCTGCGATTTCGTCGGCAAGCCAGATCTTCTCGGCGAAGAGGAGAAACGTCAATTCGAGGGCGGAGAATATTTTATACGCCTGATGGGCAATGATCGCGTCCGTCTGGTGCTCGCATCAGACCCCTGCTACCAGACAGGCTTTAACGGCTCGAATGCGTTTCTGCTTTATCGCAACGCGGGCAGAATCAGCGTCTCGCAAGTCCTCGACGGATATTTTTCCAGAGCGGATAATTCCGTCTGGATTAATTCAGCTATCTTAAATGCGAAGCAGCTCGTTGAGATTGAAACCTCAACGGGCGGGCTCAGTCCTTACGTCACAAACTATTACTTTGTGATAGATCGCAGGTCTGGCAAAGCCTTGCCGAAGAACCTTTTTAAAGATGGCCGACGATTGACCAACAAGATCACCTCGGCGATGATCTTGGGCGAGCCGGACGATGCAGACTTCCCCGCCGGTTCCGCCGCGCTGGACATCATCAAACGAAATAAACTGGCGAGAACTTTTAATATCTACGAGGATGACGCCGAAGGGACGATAGACGACCACGGACGCGCGCTCAAGAAAATAGTCTACAGGTGGACTGGTCGATTCTACGTCAGGGCTAGATAGGCGGGATTGCGAAAACAACTCGACGACATCAATAAGGGAACAAGTATGACACGAAAACTCTATCTTCTGCGTACGGCTTTATCAATCATCTCTCTTTTGACAATGCTCTCGGTCTCACTCGGCGCTGTTTCTCGCCTCTACACTTCCCGGCGGCATTTCGTCCAGAAACCTTTTCGACCTTACGGCTACTATTCTCTGGTTGGCGCTCACCCAAAGGGCTTCGAGAACTTCGATACCATTCAATACTGGCGCAAAGAGGATGAGCAGAGCGGGCCGGATATTTCCGAGCGGCTCTCAGGCGTCACCGCAGACGAAGGCGTCCTCTATCGCTACCGCACGATCACAATCAACCGCCGCACCTTCGTCTTTACGACGCGGGTGGTCAAGAGCACGAGCTACAGCTTCACCGGACGCTTTCTACGCACGGATTTCCTCAACAGCGAGCTGAATTTCGACAAGCCCGTGCTGACCGGCACTCTGACCAAGTACAGGCGCGGAAAGAAAGTGGCCGAGGCGCAGGTCAAGCTCAGTTATTTCGCGGGCACTTAAATCGACTGCATCGACGCCTCACAAACACTTTCCTCAAACTCAATAAGGGTGTACTTTCCCTCGCGTAGAATGATCGTCCCTTCGGGACTCTCATTTCTTTGTTAGAGCGCCACCAATTGCAATCTTGAAGACTCTACTAGACTCTGCGCCAGGAGGACACCTATGGCTGAAAGGGAGACGGGAGAAGAGGCCGGACGAAAACGTGTGAATGAAGAAAAGGAGATTGACGCCGTCGTCGATCACGAGCAGTTGGCGCGTCTGGTTGCAGCAAGCTACCCGTCTGCCGCTTTGCCTGCGCAGAGCCCTCCCGCCCCCGCCGCCGCTCCTGCGCTCAAAGAATCCTCACCGCCGATGATTATGATCGTCGCCGTGCTCGCGGTGGTCGTCATCGGCGGCGGCGCTGGCGCTTATTTTATGCTCGGCTCTAAGTCTGATTCTGCCAGTCAGACACAGATAGAGCCCAACAGGCCGGGCGGTGGTTACAACAACCCCGAACGGAAAAGCCCCAAGTCAGAGATGATCGCTATCCCCGGCGGCACTTTCCAGATGGGGCGCGATGATGGCCCTCAGCAGGAATCGCCCGCCCACACCGTCACCGTCGGCTCTTTCTTTATGGACAACACGGAAGTGACCAACACCGAATACGCCGAGTTCGTAGGCGAGACGGGATACAGGCCGCCGGGTCACTGGGCTGCGGGCAAAGTGGTCTCCGGTCAGGAACATTGGCCCGTCAACAATGTCTCGCTCGAAGATGCGAGAGCGTTCGCCGTTTGGCGCTCGAAACGTGACAATGTCACTTACCGTTTGCCCACAGAAGAGGAGTGGGAGTACGCCGCGCGCAATGGCGGGCAGAACACACTGTATCCGTGGGGTAACAGTTGGGCCAGCGATAGCGCGGTCGTCAAACTGGTGACGCCGCAGGCCGTGGGCTCTTTCCCGAACGGCAAGAATCGGTGGGGAGTAGTTGATCTGATCGGCAATGTGTGGGAATGGACTTCATCGCCGGCTTCCATCTATCCGGGTGGAAAGCTGATGATTCCCGAGCACGATGAGAACTCATACGTGATGCGCGGCGGTTCATATTTAAGCGAGCCATCGGGCGAGCGCGCCATCACAGCGACTTTCCGCGACTGGATTCCGGCATCGATTCGTCATCCGACATTGGGCTTCCGCCTCGTGCGCGATGGCTCTTAACTTTATGGCCCTTGATGCAGGCACAACGCTTGGCCGTTACAAAATCCGCTCTCCCATTGGCGCGGGCGGCATGGGCGAGGTTTACCTTGCGGAAGATACGTCTCTTGATCGCACGGTGGCTTTGAAAGTTCTGCCCGCTCCGGTCGCTTCCGACCAGCAGCGCATGCGCCGTTTTATTCAGGAAGCAAAAGCCGCCTCAGGGCTCAATCATCCGAACATTCTCACCGTTTACGAGATCGGTCAGGCCGACTCGACCCATTTTATCGCCACGGAGTTTATTGAAGGCGTGACGCTGCGGCGTTTGATGACGACGACGCTGATGGCGCTCGGCGAAATGTTCGATATTGCCATTCAATCGGCATCTGCTCTGGCGGTCGCACATGCGGCAGGGATAGTGCATCGCGACATCAAGCCGGAAAACATCATGCTGCGCACGGACGGTTATGTCAAAGTTCTGGATTTCGGTCTCGCCAAGCTGGCAGACAAATTTCCCGAACGTGGGCCGAGCGATCCCGAAGCTCCAACTGCGCCGGTCGTTCGTACAGACCCCGGCGTCGTCATGGGAACAGTTTTTTATATGTCGCCTGAGCAAGCGCGCGGCCTTGAAGTGGATGGTCGCTCGGATGTCTGGAGTCTGGGTGTGGTGCTCTATGAAATGTTCGCCGGACGCGCGCCCTTTGAAGGCCCAACAGGTAACGAGGTCATCGCCTCGATCCTGAATAAGGAGCCGCCACCGCTGACACGTTTCGCGCAGGAAGTGCCCACAGAGTTTCAGCGCATAGTTAACAAAGCGCTGGCGAAGGACAGGGAGGAGCGCTATCAGACGATCAAAGACCTGCTCATCGATCTGAAAAATCTGAAACGACAACTGGAATTCGAGAGCAAGCTGGAGCGATTCGCACAACCGGAGTCGGGCGCAGACAAAGCGGCGGCTAAAGGAGAGAGCCGACCGTCAGCAGACAGCACGACCAAAGATTCTCAGACCAGCACGGATCAGACAGAAGCGCACCCCATCTCAAGCGCAGAGTACCTGATTAGCGAGATCAAGCTTCACAAGAAAAAGGCTGCGCTACTGGTCTCAGCCATCCTCATCGCCCTGTCAATCGTCGCTTATTACTTCATCAAGAGTAGAGCAACGATAGATTCGGTGGCTGTCCTCCCGTTTGTCAACATGAGCGGCGATCCGGGCATGGAAGACCTCGGCGACGGCATTACAGACAGTATGATTAATAACCTTAAAGAACAACTTCCCGGATTGCGAGTAGTACCGCGCAGCACCATGTTTCGCTATAAGGGTCAGGGAGTAGAACCACAGAAAGTCGCACGTGATTTAAATGTCCGCGCCGTGCTGATGGGAAGAGTCGTCAAGCGCGGTGACACTTTGATTGTGCAGACAGAGCTTGTTGATGCCGATTATGATTCTCAAATCTGGGGCGGACAATACAGTCGCAACCTCTCAGACCTATTCGGAGGTGCTTCATTGCTGGCCCTTCAAGAAGAGATATCCAAGCAGATTATTGAGAAACTGCGAGCCAAACTTCAAAACTAGAGAGATGGATTTCGACAAGCCCGTGCTCATCGGCACACTGACCAAGTACAGGCGCGGAAAGAAAGTGGCCGAGGCGCAGGTCAAGCTCAGTTATTTCGCGGGCACTTGAGCCGAAGATAAAACAAGTGGGCCTGATGAAATTTTTTCGTCTTAGTACAGGGGCGCGCTCTGGCTATTCAAGCTGTTTCGTCCTGCGGAACGGCTCTACGCTTCGGCGGCTTGTAATCGGATTTACGCTTGAGGCCGAGCGCCTGTACATGTTCGGAGTCCTTGCCGAACTGCGCGATGATCTGTTCTTTGACGCCGAGCATCAGATTATGAAACTCCCACTCTTTAGCGACCGCAAGGTCTCGCGCCGCAACGGCTGCGGCGGCCGCCTCAATATGCGCCTGACGCAAGCCCTCTAATTCGGCATGCACGGCGGCGACCGCATGGAGCGTATAAGCAGGATTGATCGGAGTGTAATCCTTGATCGCCTGCAATGCGGCGTAGCCATTTTCGTCCGCTTCGATTTTGACAGGAGACAAACGCTTGCTCTGGTTTTTAGCCATGTGAGAAATCCTCTTGTGAGAAAAGAGTTTGGTAGTGAGAACTTGCGGCGCATTCTATGCGATGCGCTTGGAGGGCGCAAGCATTATCTCTTAAGAGCGTGAAAGGAAAAGTACGCTGAGTCCTTGAATAGGTCTCAGCGTACTTTTTTCTTCAAGCTTTGTGAATCATTCTCTCTGTGCTGCTACTTCTGCGCGGGACAATTCTTCGCTACTTTGTAGCCAGCTTGTTCGGCTTCTTCTGCGGAGTTGAATCTGACCTGATTCTTTTCCGACACGCTCTTGTATCCGGGACAGTCCGCACGGTGATAAATCTTGCTGTTCTTGTTGCCGATAATGGCGGCGGCGGTCGCCGCAGTAGCGGTTGTCGCAGGCGTAGCCTGAGCGCTCGTTGCCGCAGCGACTGGCGCTGCTGCCGGCGCGGGCGCAGCGGCGGCGCTGGCTCCGGACGCGGACGTGGCTGGCTTTGCTGCTGTGTTCTTAGCTACGGCGGAACAGTTCCCTGCGCGTTTATAACCGGCGGCTTCGGCTTCCTCTACGGTCTTGAAAAAGACGCGGTTTGCTTCGGCCATGTTGCGGTAGCCGGGGCAGTCCGGGCGATGATAACTCTTACTATTTTTGTTGCCGATGATCGTGCCTTCGGGAGGCGCTGCTCCCCAGCGGTCTGTCTTCGCGTCAGCCCGCCATTCGCCCGGCGGGGTCGGATTCGGGTCTTGCCACAGACCGCGACGCGCCACCCGCGCTTCCTGTTCGGCCTTCGCGTACGAGACGCGGTCTTCCGGCGGTTGTTCCTTCTCATAGGTCTTGTAGTGCCAGGCCAGCCCGGCCTTGATCTGCTCTATGTTGATGTCGCGCCCGTCTAGCAAAACTTTGCCGACCGTGCGCCCGTACTTATCCGTCTTTGACCAGACGACTTTGACCTCCTTGCCGAAGATCATTGTGGCAAGATTATCCTTAGAGACCTGCCCGAAGTCCTGTTTCGATTCGGGCGCATCAATCCCCTGAAAGCGTATTTTGTGCTGCCGATTCTCTTTGTCCAGGACGGTGATGGTATCGCCATCGGAGACCTTGACCACTCTCCCCTCTATGACGCGCTCGTTATCGCCGGCCTGCAACAGTGTGTTCGTTGCCGCCCATGCTTGCCGTGCGCCGGTTAGAGAAGTTTGCTGAGCCTGGCCCGTACAGGCAAAGATCACTATAAAGATAAAAAGCAACGCGGCTTTAATTCCTGGTTTCACGGTTTTTTCTCTCCTATCAAGACCGGTTTCCTTCGAAAACTGGGGACTTACGAAAGGTATCATGTTTAATACCAAAGGAAGTATTGAATCTTCTGTTGGAAGATAGATGTTTTCCTTTGGAAATAGAGTTGTTCCTTAAAGGGGATTGATGGTTTTGCGTAGGGGAGATTGATTTTTCAGATGAAACAATGATGTTTCTCTTAGAAGCAAAGGTGTATCAGAGAACTAGACTTATGGCAAGGGTTTAAGAGTGTGCGGTTTTGTGCGGTGGGCTACAGGAATTTATTTTGGAGACGGTCAGCGTCGTGCGGAGGTCAGGTCCTGGGGATGAAAGCGCTCAATGTATTTGATGTAAGCGGCTCTCTCCTGTTCGACGCGGGCCTGAGACCAGCCAAGATACTTTTGGGCGATGCGGGCAGCCCTTTCAATCGCATCCAGTCCGACCGCACGGTCAAGGCCGACCATTGTGCGTCGAAGCAGGCAATCAGTAAGCGTGCGGGCCATCTCCTGTTGAAACGACATCAGGACTTCAGCGCCGATAGCGCCCGTCTCAGGGCTAAAGACTTCGAGCAGGTCTGCTGCGCCCTCTTCGGCAAGTCTCAAGACGGTGGCGGCGCGCGTTCCATAAACGCGTAACAGCCTATCGGCGATGGACGCGGGCAAGCGGCTGCTCGCTTTAAACTGTTCGCAGAACTTTGCCCAGTCATCCGTCATCGCGCCGGGCAGAGGAAGCTTCGCGGTCTGACACTCTCTCGGCGCTCTGCCAAGCTTTTTAAAGATCAGGTCTACGGCCTGCTCGGAGAGATTACGGTAGGTCGTCAGTTTTCCACCGACGATGGAGAGCAGCCCTTCGTAAATGTCCGCGTGATCGTGTACGAAGTGCCGCCGCGTAATCCCTCCGCCCGTCTTCTGTCCCTCTTCGTAAGCCAGCGGTCGAACGCCGCTGTAAGTGTAGAGGACAGACGAGCGCGCAAGTCTTGCGGTAGGGATAACGCGATTCGTTTCGCGTATCAGGTAAGCGATCTCGCCCTCATCAGCCGCGACCGCGTCCAGGTCGCCGTCATAGCGAGAGTCCGTCGTCCCGATCAGGTACAAACCGTTCCAGGGAATAATAAAAAATGGTCGGCCGTCCTGCTCTGCTTCGACGTAGAGCGCCTCCGGCGGCGCGCCGTCGAAGGCTTCGACGACGATATGGCTTCCCTTCGTGCCGCCGATCAGGCGCTTTGAGGGGCGATCACCAAGCGCCCCCTGAAGCACTTCATCCACCCACGGCCCGGAGACATTGACAGTGAGCTGTGCGCGAGCACATCTAGGCTCGCTTTCACCATCTTCCAGAAACTCTACGCCGCGCACAGCATCGTCTTCGACGATAAAGCGCTCGACACGCGCATAGGTGAGAACGAGAGCGCCATGCTCGCACGCGGAGAGCACGTTCTCAAGGACAAGGCGCTCTGCGTACTCGACCTGCGCGTCGTAGTAGAGGCACGCGCCGCGAAGGCCCTCTGCCCTGAGGCCGGGCACACGACGGAGAGTCTCTGCGCTGGAGAGCATGTGGTGATGATCCAGGCTTTTATCGAGCGAGAGCAGGTCGTAAGCGATCATCCCGGCGCGAATGGTCAATGGCCCGCGACGTTGTTCCCTGTAGATGGGGATGAGCATCCGCAGCGGCCTGACCAGATGCGGCGCGATATGAAAAAGACGCTCGCGCTCGCGCAGCGATTCGCGCACAAGGGAGACCTCCGCATATTCGAGATAGCGCAGGCCGCCATGAATCAGGCGCGTAGACCAAGCGGTAGTCCCGCTCGCAAGGTCGCCTTTATCCAATAGAAGCACACGCAGCCCGCGCATCGCCGCGTCACGCGCGATCCCTGCGCCGTTGATGCCCGCTCCGATGATGATCAGATCGAAAGCAGTAGCTTCGATCTCTTTCGCCAAGTCCTGGCCCATACGTTACTTCTCAAACGTCTTTACAGTTCCCAGCCACGGCTGCGCTCCACAGCCCTGAGCCAGCGATCATGCAAACGCTTCCTCTCTTCACTGCTCATGCGCGGCTCAAAACGCTGGCCCACCTTCCATTTCTCTTGAAGCTCTTGCCTGTCTTTCCAGAACCCTACGGCCAATCCTGCCAGATAGGCCGCGCCGAGCGCAGTTGTCTCCGTGATCGAAGGGACTTCCACAGGAACGCCTAAGATGTCGGATTGAAACTGCATGAGAAAACTGTTGTTGACAGCGCCGCCGTCTGCGCGCACCTCTTTAAGGACGATTTTGGAATCGCGCTCCATCGCGCGCGCGACATCCAAGGTCTGGTAGCACATGCTCTCAAGCGCAGCCCGCGCAAGGTGTGCGCGCGTCGTCCCGCGTGTGAGCCCAAGGATGCTGCCGCGCGCGTATGCATCCCAGTGCGGCGCGCCGAGACCTGCGAGGGCCGGAACAAAATAGACTCCGTCGTTTGACGAGAGCGAGCGAGCCAGCGCTTCTGTTTCGCCTGCGTCACGGATGATGCCAAGCCCGTCGCGCAGCCACTGCACCGCCGCGCCCGTAATAAAGATTGCGCCTTCAAGCGCGTACTCCACGGGCTCTCCCTTGATGCCCCAGGCGATGGTCGTCAATAAGCCTTCACGGCTGAGCACGGCTTCGCGCCCGGTGTTCATCAGCAGAAACGAGCCCGTCCCGTAGGTGTTTTTGGCGAGCCCCTTCGCGTAACAGCACTGGCCGAAGAGCGCCGCCTGTTGATCGCCCGCGATTCCTGCGACCGGGGCGCTCGCGCCGAAGAACTGTGCCGGGTCTGTCAAGCCGTACACGTCCGACGAAGGCTTTACTTCAGGAAGGATGGCGCTGGGAACGTCGAGCGTTTGCAGAAGCTCTTCATCCCAGCCGAGCTTGTGGATATTATAAAGAAGCGTACGCGAAGCATTGGAATAATCCGTGACGTGTGTCTGTCCGCCTGTGAGCTTCCACACGAGCCAACTGTCAATCGTGCCGAAGGCGATCTCGCCGCGCTCTGCCCTCGCTCTGAGTCCTTCCGTCTGATCGAGCAGCCATTTGATCTTCGTGCCGGAGAAGTAGGCGTCTATGACGAGTCCTGTGCGGCTGCGAAAGGTCTCTTCAAGCCCGCGCTGCTTTAGCTCATCACACATCGCGGCGGTGCGCCTGTCCTGCCAGACGATGGCGGGCGCAACTGCTTCGCCCGTCGCGCGATCCCACAGCAGTGTCGTTTCGCGCTGGTTCGTGATGCCTATGCCCTTTAATTCTGTGGCCTGCACACCCGTGGAGGCGAGCGCTTCGGCGACTAGATCGAGTGTCGTAGTCCAAATCTCTTCCGCATCATGTTCGACCCAGCCGGGCTGCGGATAGTGCTGCGTGAACTCCGAGTAAGAAGAGCCACGCACGCTTCCGTCGTGATCGAAGAGGATAACTTTCGTCCCCGTCGTTCCCTGATCAATCGCCAGTATGTAGCCTTCCATCGCCCTTCCTCCTCGGTGCGCGCGCCTTTTAAAGCCGTATGCGAAAGGTGGATTCTACCATCGCCGCATAAGGGTGGCAGGTTGTCAGAAGGAGTCGCCAGACTGTACCATCTTCCAGCTTTGAATTACGCCATCGCCCATCCAACAGAAGAATCGCTCTCCGCGCTGGATCACGAGCTTGCGCCCTTTCTCTCCGAGATGGCGCAGTTTTCATCTACGAAAGCGCTTAAAGCTTCGACCATCTACGCCACGCTCGGGCCGGAGATCGAAAGAATTTTACACACCGTCGCGCAGGAGGATTTTTCGATTGACCGGACGATAACTAAACGAACTGAAGCCGGGGCGGCGGAAGCTATACGCGCCACCGCCTGGAATATCGAGCGCGGCATTCGTCTGGAAAGCATCGTCGACGTGCTGGGCCATCATCCTGTGATCGGCGGTAGCGATGTGCTGCTTTTGACGGAGCTTGATTATGGAATGGCGCGCTCTGGCAACCGCTTCGTCGCGCGCGAGATCGCGCAGGCTCTCAATCTCAATTACGTTTTCGCGCCGTGCTATCTGGCACTGACGAAGGGCAGCGGCGTCGAAGCCTACATGGAGGGCGAGAATACTGTGGCGCTGCACGGCAATGCCATACTGTCGCACCATCCGCTCAGGCGAGCACATTCACTGTGGCTGCCGAACGGTAAGGACAAGATGCGCGGCAAAGAGAAGCGGCTGGGCCAACAGAGCGCAGTCATCGCGGATATGGAGCACCCGCTCGGCACTGTCAGGGTCGTGAGCCTGCACATGGACGCTCATTCCACACAAAAGCATCGCCATTTTCAAATGAAGATCATGCTAGATCATCTGGACACTCTAAGGCCAAGACTGCCCATCCTGATCGGCGGCGACTGGAATACCTCGACCTATAACTCCAAGCGCGCTCTCTATGCGGTCATAGGCTTCTGGCGGCGCGTGATGATGGGCCCGGGCTACTTTATCAAAAATCATTATCCTCATCCTGACCGCTGGTTCGAGCGTCATCTGTTTAGAGAGTTGGAGAAGCGCGGCTGGAATTACAGGGATTTGAACGAGCCGGGGCTAAGCGGGTGTACGCTGCATTACGACGTGCGGGACATGGCCGTCAATAAGAACATGGCCGATTGGATTCCGCAGTGGTGCTTCTATTTTCTCAAACGCGCGTTGGAGAAGCACGGAGGCCGATCATCTCTCAAGCTGGACTGGTTCACTGGAAAAGATGTGTCGGTCGCCCAGACGCATCCGCCCAAAGCGATCCATGATCTAAAGGACGCTGAGGGCAGGCTCTCCGACCACGATGCAATCGTCGTGGACTTCATCCCGCAAGCGAGCGTCTTCGGTGAAGGATAAGTAATAAAGCATGTCGCGTATATTCGTTACTCTACTGTTGGCGGCGTTCCTGATCTTCCCATATGCGCCCTCGCGTTCAGTCGGCGCGCAATCGCAGCCCAGTTACGTTTGCCCCATGCACGCGGACGTGACTTCGTCGAAGCCCGGCACATGCTCACGCTGCGGGATGAATCTGGTCGCGCGGCGTGCGACGGCGAAGTCACAATGGAATTCAAAAGTCAGGCGGCGCAATGGACGTGGCAGGGCGCGGCGCAAATCCAAGACACAGACGGAAACAGTGGCGACCCGGCTTGCAGCACCGCCACGCTCATTCGCAGAGATGTCGACCGCCGAGCGTTTGAAGGAGTTGGAGCGGCTGGCCCCGACTTACGAGTACACTTGCGTCATGCACAGAGACGTGCGGCAGGCGCAGGAAGGCACATGCCCCAGGTGCGGGATGCCGCTCACATCTGTCAAGCCGTCTGTGCTGGGCGAATACGAGCTAGAGTTGGCGGCGAAGCCTCTCGCTTCGAAGGCCGGCGAAAAAGTGCAGCTACGTTTCGTTGTCAAGCACCCGCAGACGGGCGCGCGCGTGCGCGACTACGTGTTGAATCACGAAAAGCTGTTTCATCTCTTTATCGTGAGCCAGGATATGACTGAGTATCAGCACATCCATCCTGTGCTCGAACGTGACGGCAGCTTTGTCGTCGAGACTGTGCTGCCGCGCGCAGGGCTCTACAAAATCCATGCGGATTTCTTCCCCGTCGGCGGACAGCTACAGGTGCTCCACAGAGAGCTTTCGACCGTGGGCCAACGCCGCGCGCCGCGTATGCCCGTCTCTGCTGCGGCCCTCACGCCCGATACGACGCTCTTTAAGACAGTGGACGGGATGCGTATCAGTTTAGATTTGGGCGGTTCGATTGCACCTGCGGCTGGCTCTCTGGTCTCACTCAAGTACCACCTGACGGACGAGCGGACGGGCGAGCCCGTGCGTAACCTTGAGCCGTATTTGGGGGCCTGGGGACATACGCTGATCCTCAACGCGGATCAGTCCGAATATCTGCACTCGCACCCGACAGAGATGTTGCCGGACAACGTAGACCGTGCGACCTTGAGCGGCGGCCCTGATGTAGAGTTTCGCGCGATGTTCCCCGCGCCCGGAGACTACCGCATCTGGACGCAGTTTCAACGCGCCGGGAAGGTCACGACGGTCTTCTTCACAGTCAGGGTTGGGTCATAAGTCACATCGTCTTGCCCTTCAAAAGATCAGAGAACGGCGCGGAGTTTTGTGAACGAATGCGCGCGGGCTTTTCAATTCATACACAGGGTCAAAGCTGCACCGCAATCTATATCTTTTTTCAATTGAATGTCAGGAACATAGTGCCTCACCACAGAGACACAGAGCACACGGAGGAAACACGGAGGCTTGACTACTATTCAACGCTCTATGTCATCTCTGTGTGCTCTGTGCTTCTGTGGTGAATGCCTCTTCCCCTTCACTCAATTGAAATTTGCTCTAAGCCAAACGTTTCCCGGTTTTCTCCTTCCCTTTTTTATCGCTCCGAGTATGAGAGCGCAGCTACCCGATATGCCTATGTAATCTTGGCCCAAAACTTCTTGCATGAAATTTTCTGT
The DNA here is from genome assembly GCA_035537255.1 of Pyrinomonadaceae bacterium. GTDB lineage: Bacteria > Acidobacteriota > Blastocatellia > Pyrinomonadales > Pyrinomonadaceae > DASQYE01. Next base: position 46,810 of record DATLMN010000012.1, read on the forward strand.
TTCATGTTATTCTTGGCCCACAAACCTCTCTACAAGTAGTTCGCAAATATCAAAGTAGCTCTGCCCCGTCCAGAGCTATTAACTCCTCTCTTTTTTTGAGTACCTCGCCGAATGGAGTAGAGGTATGAAAGGAATAGGAAGAGCTATGCAGAAATATCGTTGGATAGGATTCTTAACGATGTTGTTGATGGCGCTTGTGGGCGCGAGCTTTTTAACAGGCCGGAGCGTTTCGGCTAATCACCCCGTACTGGTCGAAGGCAATTGTGATAGTCCCGTGCCGGGGCAGACCACCGTTACCACTTCACCCTCAGTCGGTGGAACCTCCGGGGGCATCTGCGGCGATTTCGATGGCGATGGCCGCGTCGGCACGGCTGAAGATACGGATGGCGCTGATCGAATCTTCGGAACGCTCGCCGCCGCGCTTGGCCCGGGCACAGGAGCAGCAGCCGGAACAGGCGCAAACCAGAACGGCTCGATCACCATCGTCGAATCAGGCCGCTTCGCTGAATCTTTAACCATTACCGCGAGTCCTGGCACTGCTGGCCCCGGCGGTCAGGGGACGGTCGTGATTCAGGCTGCACCCGGTGTGGAGGCGACGATTGATGCCCAGTTGCAGGGTGATCCTGCCGGCAACAACGGCGCACGCGAGGCAACAGTCGGCCTCTTCGTTAATGCTTCGACGAACAGTCGAGTAATTCTTCGCAACCTCAGAATTCGCAACTTTGCAGAGGGCATACGCGCTGTGGGCAACTCAAACCTTGTCGTCGAGGACTGCCGTCTTGAGAGCAACCTTTTCTATGGCATTCGCATGCTAGGCAATTCGCGAGTGGGGATCGTGCGCACGAGCGTCATCGGGACGGGTTATCGTGTCAGCGGTTCTGGTGGGAATTGCCCGAGCGCAGGATGCACGCCGTTTCCCGCGCACGGCATAGCCTTTGAAGAAGCCTCTTCGGGAACGGTCGCGCAATCGCACTTAAGCGGCAACTTCGGCGTGGCATTGATAAACCAATCGTCGCTGGGCGCGACTGCCGTCAGCTACTATGAAGTTTTCCTCTCCAACAACGGAGGCGGCGGAGTTTCTAATGCGACGAAGGTGAATTTCTAAAGACGTGTTCGCGGCAGAGAAGAGTTTTCATCTTCGCTTGCGCTTTGGTCAATCGAAGATGTAAGGGAGAAACAGAACGAGCGGCCAGCTTTCATCTTGAAATGAAAGCTGGCCGCTCGTCGTTTGCCCGCCCTTTGTCTGGGGAGACTATTCTGTGGTTGAAGTCATAGTGTCGCGCACTAGCCGTACGCTGCCGTTGATGCCGCTGACGTTGATCGGCGCGCCCCCCGTGCCGATACGTGCGTTGTATTTCGAGCGCTCCGCCTCGCCCTGCACTGTGACATCCGGCAAATCCGCTTTGACTTTGCCGTTGATGCCGCGAGCCTCAACGTCAGCATTCACCTTATCGGCGAATCGAAGCTCAACCGCGCCGTTGATGCCCTTGATGCGTATGCCCTTCTCGCCGAGCTGTTTGACGGAGATGGTCACGCTGCCGTTGACGCCGCTGATCTCGGAGTAGCCGTTGGTCTGCGCCATCTGGACTTTGCCGTTGACGCCGCTGACGTTGAGTGCGCCAGTTACTTCCTCAGCCGTGACAGGGCCGTTGACGCCTTTGACCAGAAGTGCGACGGCGCGCGGCAGTTTCAGAGTGACCTGCTGCTTAACGTCGCCGTGCCAGAGCCGTTGCCAGAAACCGCCGCGATCATTCTCGCCCTGTATGACCAGGCTCGTGGGAGTGGCGGTGATCGTTACTTTGCGCGTCTCAAGATCGGTCTGGTTGCTGGCCGTGCGCAGGATATAGACTTCGGCGGTCGTCGTGTCAGAGGTCTCTATGTCGACCTGACCGTTGATGCCGCGCACCTCTACGTTTGCTCCGGCAGAGAGCTGATAGGTCTGGCGAATCTCTTCGCGCCCCTCACCCCCGGCGGTAGCCGACGGGTTCGCGCTGAATTTACCGGAAGTACCACGGAACATACCCGCCGCAGCGGCGACCGCTATGAGAAGCACGGCGATTATCCATCGTTTCATCTTCAACCACCCTCCAAAAAAGCCTTCCGGCCCGATTCTATTTTCCCTGAACCTCTCTGGGTAACGACGAAAAGGGCGCGGCGGTTCAGATTATTTTCCCTTTCCCTGCGATTGGCGGCTTTGCGCCCACACTTATTTTGCCGCAAGCCCTTGAGGCACACGGCTATAAAATACAGCACCACAGCAGGACACGTCACGGGTCTTTCTCCACCAACTTCCTTCCGTTTCTGATTGCTGCTATATTCCGCGCTATTCAACAATCCAGCGAAATGAATTTTTTCAGCGAGCCATCCAAGGGGGGAAACAGTTGCCAGCTCAAAGCTTCGCTCATTTAAAAGCCTTCTCCGACGACGCAGAACTGAACGTCATCATCGAGACGCCGAAGGGCAGCCGGAACAAATTTACCTTTGACGAGGAGCATGGATTATTCAAGCTGAGCGGTGTGCTGCCCGCTGGCGCTGTTTTTCCGTTCGACTTCGGATTCCTGCCGGGAACTATCGGCGGCGACGGCGACCCTGTAGATGTGCTGGTGCTGATGGACGAGTCCGCTTTCGCCGGTTGCTTAGTGCCGTCGCGCCTCATCGGCGTCATAGAGGCACAGCAAACGGAGAGGGACGGCGAGACCACACGCAATGATCGATTGATCGCCGTCGCCGCCAACTCGCGCGATCATCAACACCTGCGCTCGCTCGAAGATTTGAACGACAACCTGATCGAAGAGATAGAGCACTTCTTCGTCTCTTACAATGAGATCAAGGGAAAGAAATTTCATCCCCTTGGACGCTTCGGCGCGGAGCGAGCCCACAGCCTCGTCAAGACCGCCAGCACAAGCAAGCGCAGGCGAAGCACTAAGAAATCAGTCTCGCGAAAAAAGAGTAAGACAAAGCAGCGATAATCAGTACCGCTGCTTTGCTAACCTTAAAAGCAGTTTTTTTAGAATCCTGCTTTTTAGAATCCCGCTTTCTTTTCCTCCGCCGTGGTGCCCATAGTGCCCGCCGCGTCGAGCTCGCTTTCCTCAAAGTAAAGTTCCCTGACGCCTTCGATGTTGAGGTCTAGGAATTGATGCGCGCCTGTGACGTGGCCGCGCCCTTCCAGCTTCTCTTTCTCCTTGAGCCGCTCGACGGCAGTATTGGCTCTGTCAAGAAAGACGACCCGGACGCCCGTCTCTAATTCCTGCTCCGTAAATTTGTGGCCGTCAATTTTGACGGAGATGATTTGATCGAAGTCCGGCGGCGGCGCGGCGATCACATGCGCAAGGAAAAGTTCTTCGGGACGGCCAAAGAGAATGTAGGTGAGCTCGTCTGGCTTCGTCCTCGTCCCATCAAGCTCTTCGGCGTAGATGACCCTCTTGATCTTGACATCAATATTGTTCAGGCCGCTCACCGCCACGCCGCCTCTCTCAAAATGGTCGCGAAAGATTCTCGCCTTAAACGAGCTGCGGGGCGGAGGAAGCGGTCTGAACAGGGTGGGAAGCTCGAAGGTATCTAGCGGATTAAGGGTATACATCTTGACCTTCGGATGGCTCTGGCGATCTTTAAAGTAAATTTCCTGGGCGCTTTTGCCGCCCTTCGTGAACTCGGCTTCAAAGATGGCCTGGAACCGGTGCTCAGGCATAAACATCGGAAGATGGGAAAGGTAAACGCTCTTTTCTCCGACGACCATCATATTATGCGGAGGCGGAGGCTCAGGTTCTTCGTTGGACTTGTTTTCTTCGTGAGACTTGTGCGATTGGTGAGATTTCATATCCATAGCGGCGTCCTTTCTTCAGGGTGAGCAAAGTGTCGGACAGAAGCTGTCAGGAGGTCAGAAGGCTTACCATATGCCTGCTGCTTCGGTGGCAATTCATCCGTGCGGAGTCGGAGAGGCAAAGGCTCTCTTTAACAAACCGTGCGAGGAAAACAGTGGGCTCATTGGCGAGAATGCAATAGCCGACGGCAGATTAAACACCCGCCGACTGTGCATGTCAATAGAGAATCAGCACGTCAGATTAGAAGTGAGAAGTTTTGCCGCGATAAAGTTGAGCATCAATCGAGCGTCTCGATCTCTGCTTCGAGCGCGCGCAGCGTTCGTTGCAGCATTTCGCGGTAGGCGCGATTGGTGGCGCGCTCCAACTGATCCAGCGTGCGCGCGCGCGACAGCTTCAAGGATTCCAGTTGCTGGCGGCGTGCGCGCTCCTGCGGCGACAAATCATCCGTCGCAGACTCTAAGCGCCGCGCGCGCTCGTCCGCCTCGTTGATCTGATCTTCAACAGCCTTGCTCTCCCACCCTCTAGCCAATTCCAGTCT
>DATLMN010000013.1:0-7435 GCA_035537255.1 Pyrinomonadaceae bacterium
TTCACGCCCTAGATTACCTGCTCAAGCCCTTCGATCAGGATCGCTTTCGTAAAGTCCTTGACCGCGCCAGGGCGTATCTCAAGCGCGAGAGTCACAGCGACGATTTAAACGAGCGAATAAACAGGCTGCTCGAAGAGATGCACGCGGGCGCACGCTACATTCAACGTCTGCTCATTAATTCCGGAGACCGCGCCTTCTTCCTTCCAGTCGACCGCATAGACCGCGTCGAAGCTGCACGCAACTACGTCCGCATTCACGCAGGCAGTGAGGCTTACTTGCTGCGCGGTACGATTGACGGCCTCCAACGCAAACTCGAGCCCGCGCGCTTCCTTCGCGTCAACCGCTCGCAGCTCGTCAACATCGACAGCATCAAAGAACTCCAACCCTGGTTTCACGGCGAATACCGCATCATCCTCAAGGACGGCACAGAGTTGATGTGGAGTCGCCGCTACCTGGATCGCTCATCCGATCTCTTTATCAGGCAGTTCTAAAGCGGGCAGAATTCCTATACTCTATGCCGTCAGGCGCAAGGCTCTATCTGAAAACTCGTCACTCACTGTAGATGTATGTCTCACCAAATAAAAAAAGTAATGATCAGCAGCACGGCGCATGACCTGCCATTGCACCGCAAAGAAGTGTTGGACGCTTGTTTGCGCCAGGGCATGTTCCCTGTCATGATGGAGCATGTGCCCGCCAGCGATGCCGAGGCCATCTCCACTTCGCTCAAGATGGTAGACGAGGCGGATATTTACCTGGGCGTCTTCGCCCACCGCTACGGCTCTGTGCCACGTGACAATAATCCGCAGCAGATTTCCATCACCGAGATGGAATACAACCGCGCCATCGAACGAGGCATTCCGCGTCTGATTTTTCTGATGCATGATGACCATCCGATCAAAGCGTCAGAGGTTGAGAAAGGTGAAGGCGCGGTTAAATTGGAAGCCCTCAAGCAGCGTCTCGGAGATGAACGGGTCGTAGACTTCTTCACCTCACCGACGGATCTGCGCGCGCACGTAATCAACAGCCTGTCGAAACTGCGCGTACCAGACCTTGAGACATTTCATTACGTCAGCGACATTCCTCAGCCGCCCGAAGCCTTCATCGCACATCCTTACACCTTGCTGCAAACTCACCGGCTCGTCGGACGCCAGCCCGAACTCAACCTGCTCACCGATTGGGTCGCCAAACCGGATTCGGAAGTCTACAAGGCGCACATCCTGAACATCGTCGCCATCGGCGGCCTCGGCAAGAGCGCGTTGACGTGGAAATGGTTCAACGACATCGCCCCGCAGGAGATGAAGCCTCTGGCCGGGCGCATGTGGTGGAGCTTTTACGAATCCGACGCGACCTTTGAAAACTTCGTCACTCGCGCTCTGGCTTACGTGTCCCGATGTGCGCTCGATGAAGTGCAGCAGATTCCCGCGCCCGAACGCGAAACGCAACTGCTCGCCATCCTCGACCGCGAGCCGTACCTTATAGTGCTCGACGGGTTAGAGCGAATACTGATTGCGTATGCGCGTATGGACGCGGCACACCTCAGCGATGATGATTACGATAAGCAAACAGCAAACTTCGTCGCCAACGCCATTGGCTTACCTGCGAGCGCGGCGCAATCGTTCACGGGCGAGCATCGCCTGCGTAAGACCGCAGACCCGCGTGCGGGCGCATTCCTGCGCAAATTGAGCAGCGCACGGGCCGCGCGAATTCTCGTCAGCACGCGGCTCTATCCTGCCGATTTGCAAACGATGACAGACGAGCCGCGGCCCGGCTGCGCTGCGAAATTTCTGACCGGTTTGGCTGATGACGATGCGCTCGAACTGTGGCGAGCGATTGGCGTGACCGGCGCACGCGATTTGTTGCTGCCAATTTTCAACCGCGTGGGAAATCATCCGTTACTGGTTCAGGCGTTGGCGAGCGAAGTAGCGCGCTATCGTCCTGCGCCCGGCGATTTTGAGCAATGGCGGCGCGACCATCCTGATTTCGACCCATTCAGCCTGCCGCTCGTGCAGGTGAAATCGCACGTGCTGGAATTCGCTCTGCGCGGGCTGGACGATAAAGCACGCCAGGCGTTGCAAGTCATCGCCGCGTTTAGAATGCCCGCACACTACGACACGCTAGCCGCGTTGTTGATGGGCGAAGGGAAAGCATGCCCCAATGAGCATGAACTAGATGATGTACTTACCGAATTGGAAGACCGGGGACTGATCGGTTGGGACAAGCGTGCTAACCGCTATGACCTGCATCCGCTTGTGCGAGGCGTGGTATGGAGCGGCTTGGGCGAGAATACACGGCGTGGCGTCTATACGAGCCTGCACGCGCACTTTGAAGCATTGCCGATGATTGACGATTATCGCAAGGTGAATAGTCTCGAAGACCTCACGCCCGCTATAGAATTGTACAATACGCTGATCGGACTAGAGCGTTACGCTGATGCCGAAAAAATCTTTGCCAGTCGATTAGATGATGCCATGCTCTACCGGCTAAGCGCCAGTCGCCAGCGTGTCGAACTTATGGAGATGCTCTTTCCCGATGGATTGGATCAGTCACCACGCTTGAGCAGTCCAATCGATCAAGCCTACGCACTCAATGCGCTGGCGTTGGGGTGTCAACTCAGCGGCCAACCGGGGCGCGCAACCGCACTGTATCGCCGCGTTAACACAATTTATTCGGAGATGAAGAATGACGGTTATCTCACCGTTGGTTTGATCAACCTGTCATACACGTTGTGGATGGCAGGGGCGTTGTGCGAGGCGGAGTCCACCGCGCGGCAATCGCTGGTCATCACACGCGAGCAGGGTGATCGTTTTAAGGAAGCGGTCAGTCTGTTTCTGCTTGGCTTGAAACTGGCAGCGCGTGGTCTTGCGCAAGAATCCGAGTCTGCCCTACAACGATCATTGCGCATGTTTATAGCGCGGCTTAATAGGCAATTTGAAGGCGTCGTCCATTTTTTTCTTGCGCAGAGAGCATTATGGCTCGGCGAGTTTGCGGGCGCGCTATCGTTCGCCGACCGTGAGTGGGAGTTGGCTCATGTTCAGAACCTTGAGCGTGACTTCATCTACGCGGCGCGAGCACAAGGCAAGGCGGCCTTGGGCTTGAATGATCTCGTAACCGCCGACGAACGGCTGCACCATGCACTCACCCGCGCACGGAAGGTGGACTTTGTTGAAGAAGAACTGCCCGCGCTCGTGGCGCTGGCTGAGTTGCGGCGACGGCAGGGAGATTTGAAAGCCGCTCGCGAATTTCTGGATGATGTCTGGGACGCTGCGGAGCGTGGGCCATACCCGCTTATTCATGCCGATGCCTGTAACGTGCTGGCGCAGATTGAGCGTGATGCGGGCAATATAGCAAAGGCGGTTGAGGCGGCGACGCGGGCGTATCGGTTGGCGTGGTGTGATGGGCCGCCGTTTGCGTATCACTGGGGATTGGAGAAGGCGCGCAAGCACTTGCGGGAGCTTGGCGCTGCGGAGCCGGAGATGCCGCCGTTTGATGAATTGAAGTATGAGCCGATGCCGGAGGTGGAGATTGACCCGGAGGATGAGTTTCATGTGGGGAAGAAGGCGGATGAGTAGAGTGTCGGCAGCGCTGACATCGAAGCTGGTTTTTGATGGAGCAGGTTGGTTGATGAAAATCCTCTGTCTTCAACTCGGAGCAGGTTGAGAAACTTCTTACTATGCGAGAGCGCGTCGCTGTAATGAGGGAGGCGCTTGTATCGTCTTAGCATCAACTCTCTTTGTACTTATTTCGCTCTACGTCTCTGCTATTAACTACCCTCTCCCAGACAGTCCTTTGTTAATCCTTCATAAGCTTCAGAGAATTTAGTCCCCGGCTCAGGCCCGCATGTCCCGTCTCAGTCGAGCTTCGTCCCGGAACTGTTTTTAAGGTGAACTCATCTGGTCTAGCTTTACGCCGTGCGCAAGTATTGTTTAATACGCGTGCGTGAGTGTGTCGTTTGAGAGGATGCAGGAGATGAAAAGAGTCTTTACACGCGAATTTTTGACGAGTGAGTTGGGGCTTGTCTCTCTTCTGTCGCTGTTCAAGCTCTTGCTGCATTTTGCGACTAACCGGAATTATGGATATTTCCGTGACGAGATGTATTACCTGGCGTGCGGCGAGCATCTGGATTGGGGTTATGTCGATCAGTCGCCTTTGATCGCGCTGGTGGCCTGGGTCTCGCGCGCTCTGATGGGCGATTCGCTTTTTGCTGTGCGGTTTTTTCCGGCGGTCGCGGGGGCTCTGCTGGTCTTCCTCACAGGACTGATGGTGCGCGAGCTGGGTGGACGGCGCTTCGCTATTCTGCTGGCCTGTCTGTGCGTCATCGTCTCGCCGAGCTATCTTTATCTACACACGGTGCTGACGATGAATGCCTTCGAGCCGCTCTTCTGGACGCTCGGCGCTTATCTGTTGATCCTCATTATCAAAAGAGATAGGCCCGGACTGTGGTGGCTCTTCGGCGTGGTGGCAGGCATTGGCGTGATGAATAAGCACTCGACGGTTTTCTACGGCGCGGGAATAGTCGCGGGGCTTATTCTCACGCCAGCGCGCCGTTACTTTAAGAGCAAGTGGCTGTGGCTGGGCGGCCTCGTTGCGCTCCTTATCATCCTGCCAAATATTATCTGGGAGATCAGGCACGATTGGGCCACCATAGAGGTCTTGAGAAACGCCGACAAGAATCAGAATCTTCCTTTCTCTCCCTGGGAGTTCGCGAAGGGGCAGATTATGTTGACGCACCCTCTGAGCGTGCCCGTGTGGCTCGCAGGGCTCTTCTATTATCTCTTCTCAAAAGAGGGCAGGCCGTACCGCTTGCTCGGCTGGACTTACGTCGTGATGTTCGCGCTCTTTATCATCTTGCGCGGCAAGGTCTATTACCTTGCGCCCATCTATCCTGTGCTCTTAGCGCCGGGCGGCGTGTGGCTTGAAGATTTTGTAAGACGGCTCGGCTGGAATTGGTTGAGACCTGTGGCGGTCGGTCTGCTGTTGGTGGGCGGAGCAGTGACAGCGCCGCTCACGCTGCCCCTTCTTCCGGTCGAGACTTATATCAGATACGCGAGCGCTCTGGGGTTCGAGGGCGTCAAGACGGAAAAGCTGAAGATGGGAAAGCTGCCGCAGCATTACGCGGATATGTTCGGGTGGGAGGAGATGGTCGCTGCTGTGGCGCAGGTTTACCATAGCCTGCCGCCGGAGGAGCGCGCGGGCTGCGCCGTCTTTGCGCGGAACTTCGGAGAGGCAGGGGCGATTGATCTCTTCGGCGCAAAGTACGGATTGCCAAAGGCTATAGGCAAACACCAGAACTATTTTCTCTGGGGGCCCAGGGATTATACGGGCGACGTGATGATTACGGTCGGGGAAAAACTAGAAGATGTGAGGGAAGTTTATGCGGAGGTGCAGCAGGCCGCCACTTTCACCAACGAATACGTCATGCCTTACGAGAATAACCTGCCGATCTTTATCTGCCGCCGCCCGCGCGCGCCGCTCAAAGAGATTTGGCCCGAGGTCAAATGCTACAGTTGTTGATTGAGGGGAGCAGTCTGGATAATTGAGTAGGCGGCGCATTGAGACTCACCACAGAGGACACGGAGGAAGCACGGAGGTTTGAGCGATATTTCAACTCTCTGTGTTTCCTCTGTGTCCTCTGTGGTGAATATCTCCTGCCGGACACTCAATTGAAAATTGCTGTAGATGCTCCGCATTAACCGGGCGATGTGGTGCTCTTGAAATCAGAGCAGGCGTGCGAGCAGTGCCCGCAACTGCGCGCCGTCTTCCAGATAGGTTATCCAGTCATTATCGCCGACCTGGGCGTCCGTGCCTTCCAAATCTGCGCCGTACTTTTCCGCCATGACGATCAGCGGTGTCACGCCATCGTATTTGCCGTGCTGACGGACACGCCGCCCGATTTCCAACGCCTGTTCGGGAGTTTTGCCGACCAGATTGACCAGAAACAGATCGGCGCGCCCCCCTCCGTCGCTTACTCTCGCAAGAGCATCCTCTTCATCCAGCGCCAGGAGCACGCGGTAGCCGTCCCTCTGTAAGTTCTTCTTCAGAATAGGACGTGTATCATCGTCTTCTTCGAGCAAAAAGATAGTCGCTTTCGGTGCATTATCATTCGTTGACATGCTTTTATCCCCCAAGGTTCTAATATAGATAATAGAGTGTACAGTGTATCTTCTATGCAGAGTAGCTGTCTGTACGCCGGAGTATGCTGCGATACTATTTAATGACTGTACGTCTGGCTACATAGCTGCTATAATTCGCCTCGTAAATCCAAGAAGCGATTCTGCTTTTTAGATAACTTACCTCTCGCCATTAGGCTAAGACAGGCTTTTGAGCCTGTTCGCTCCTCCTGTCGTCTGCTGGATTCTTCCACGAGACACGAAGGGAATAAACCCGATGAGCACCTACGCGAAGACCCTCACTCTAAGCGAAAATCAGATTCTTGCCGGTATACCCGTAGAAGAATACGAGCGATTACGTCCGATCATGGAAGATGTCCAACTCCACTTAGGAGACGTGATCGCGCGGCCTGACGAGCCGATAGAGTATGTCTATTTTCCGCATCGCAGCGTGTTCTCCGTCATTGCGATGATGGAAGACGGCTCGGAAGTTGAAATCGGCGTGATCGGTAACGAGGGCATGTTCGGTCTTCAAATCATTTTAGGCACAAAGTCAACGCCGCTCCAAACCATCGTGCAGATCGCAGACGGCGCGACGAGAATCAAGGCCAGCCTGTTCAGGGATCAACTGGACCATCAAGGGCAGCTCTACAGGTCTCTCTTAACCTACATGCAGGCTTTCTTTATTCAGACGGCGCAAACGGCCGCCTGCCATCGTCGTCATAGATTGGACGAGCGGCTGGCGCGCTGGCTGCTGATGTGTCACGACCGCTGCAAGTCGGACGACCTGGTGCTCACTCACGAGTTTCTGGCCGTCATGCTCGGCGTCAGGCGCGCAGGTATCAGCGAGGCGGCCAGCAAGCTGCAAGCCGAAGGCTTCATTAAATACTCTCGCGGTCATATACATATCTTTGACCGGCGGGGATTGGAAGCGGTTTCCTGCGAGTGCTACGGCGTCGTCAAAAGAGAGTTTGATCGTTTGTTGCTCGCTTAGACTTTAAAGTCATATAGCGCCGCCATTCCATCCGGCCGCCTGACTTTAGCTCTAACTCATTCAGCCACCAACTTAAATCTATTGACTTTGCTTGCGAATTGTCATAGATAAGTGCCCGCCTTCCTCGCGCGACTGCTTTCCGCACTTTTATTCGTAGCCCGAAGAGCGCGGGCGAGCGGCTGGATGCAAGGCGAGACCCACAAGGCCATAATGCCAGGCAACAGCTTCGAGCTTTCCCATTGATCTGGAAATGCGGATCAGCGGTTTCCGATCCATCTTCCTCAGGTAGAAAGGAACTAACGATGAACTTCAAGACCAGAACGAAGGCTTTAGT
>DATLMN010000014.1:0-12353 GCA_035537255.1 Pyrinomonadaceae bacterium
GGAGTTAGGTAGTTGAGGTCCGTTATATGACCGCATCGTAATGTGAGCTTTGATAGCAGCAACTTGGCGTGTAGTCACACCAACTGTTCTTGCAATATCTTCTGATGTGAGTCCCTGAGATAATAGCTGCAAGATCTCTTCACGTTCTTGCTTATTAATTTTAGATTTAGGCATGCCTCAACTTTACGTTACTTATGCCCTACTTTGTTATAATTATTTTTTGGTATCTAGTATTTAGAGAGATCGTGAGAAACTCGGTTATATCAGAAAGCATTATAATGCTAGGTTAGTTTCAGTCAATATTTAAATTATTGACTTGGTATAGGACAAAAGATCATATATTACTCATCGGTTATGGGAAGGAAATATGGGGACTAAATCAAGCATTGAATGGACTGAATCAACTTGGAATCCTGTCACTGGTTGCACCAAAATCAGCCCAGGTTGTAAGCATTGTTATGCAGAACGAATGGCCTTGCGCCTGCGCGCTATGGGGCAGCGCAATTATGTTAACGGCTTTGAGCTAACTCTTCAAGAAAATGCACTGGAACTTCCTCTACGTTGGAAAAAACCGCAAGTGATTTTTGTTAATTCAATGAGCGATCTCTTCCACAAGGATGTTCCACTAGATTTCATTTTGCGTGTTTTTGATGTAATGAACCGTGCCTCTTGGCATCGCTACCAAGTTCTTACTAAACGTTCCGACAGACTCTTAGAACTTTCTACAAAGTTGCCGTGGCGATCTCATATCTGGATGGGGGTGAGTGTCGAAAATGAGGACTATACTTTTCGAATTGATCACCTGCGGAGAACTGGAGCACACATTAAATTTCTATCACTAGAACCATTATTAGGGCCACTTAATGGGCTTGACCTTCAAGGGATTGATTGGGTCATTGTCGGAGGCGAGTCTGGTCCTGGTGCTCGGCCTTTAGTTGAATCTTGGGTGACCGATATACGAGATGTATGTCTTAGTGCAAGCGTTCCTTTCTTCTTTAAGCAGTGGGGCGGTGTAAATAAAAAGCGTGCGGGACGTATCCTACAAGGGCGGACATGGGAACAGATGCCTGCTGCTATACCAATTTCGAAAGAGCTGAACTATATTTCTTAGGTCTAATCTTATGCCAGTTAAATCTGTGCTTACGCTAATAAGAATTAACTTATCTGGGCAATTTATCGAGAATCTTTTCCACTAAAGTATGTGCACCAGCATAGTTATTTGAGCACTCATAAATTAAGGCTATAACTCGTTCGTAAGTCTGCCTTTCCTTTTGAGAGAGCCGTGCAAGAGGCTTAGCGGTGCGCTTATACCGCCTAAGCCGTGCACACTCCTTCTCAAGTGCCCCGATTACATCTCTTAAAGACTGCTGAGCATCCGCCGCCCAAAAGTCGCGGGAAACAATTTTTTGCATTCCCTTGATAAGCTCATCAATGTCTTGTAATTGCTTCTGTCGGTCTTCTATACCTAGGCCACCTTGTCTAATGGCCTGTATCTTGTCCTTAATGAGTGTTTCACGCCTATTAAAATCACGCAGATAATTACGAATGATGGAGCTTTGACGACAACGCGCGCTTATCTCTCTTGTTATAGGAGAGATATGATTTGTTAAATGGTTGAAATGAACATTTTGTTCATAATGGTCTCTACGACCATTAGGAATGATGCGTTTATCAATTGTATGAATCTCACCTACCGCCCACGAGTTAAACCGCGGTTCGGGAAAAAGGTCTTGCAATAGGTCGTATCCTCCAACTTGGATGTTCCCGGTCCTTAGTCTCAAGCCACGTATTTGGGAACTCGGGATGGCTCCTTTATATCCATGATGGAGGATCCACACTACTGCACCAACTGGGCTATCATTACCTGGGATTGAATGAACTTCTAAATCAGTGAACTTATCATATACTCCCTCTCGTGCTTGAAGCTCATTACGATGTGGTCGATAAACAGGACTGTTAACCCCTTCAATGCGAATATCTAAATTCCCGAACGAAATATTATCAACAAGGGCCGATACGATTTGTTCGCCAAATCTAAAATCTGGTGAGAACGGTACAGGAGCGACTTCGGAAAGGAACTCATAAACCGCGCTGCTACTCAATAAGGAATCGTTTTTGTGCCGAATCACCCCTCGTAGTTCTACCTCAAAGAAGTGATCCGGCCACCCCTTTGCGTCGATGTCGCGGAGACTGACTACACTATTTACTAAATTTTCAAGACTAGAGATACTATCGGTTGTACGCAGTATGGTCTTGATGCTTCTGCAATCCCAACGCATCTCGTGAACGGTCGATTCCCCAGATGCACGTGAACGAAAAATCAGTTCTTGACTATAAGCGAGACCTGCGAGCCTACCGACACCTCGAAAGCCACGAGCCTGCGTACCGCGCTTTGAACTCGCTCCAAACGCGCTTAATCGCTCTTCAAACTCATCTCGCCTGATGCCAACTCCGTTATCGCGAATACGGATCGTCCGATTATCCGCATCCAAGAAAATTTCAACCTTACCCGACTCCCCGGCCGTCAACAGCCCTATTTGCCGCGCCTCATCAATTGCATCAGCAGCGTTCTGGATGTATTCACGATAGATAGTCATCGAGTCTACATACATTGAGCTACTGAGTAGCTCAAGCATGTCTTTACCGATGAGGAGGCGAGAGGCAGCCTGCCGCCAGGCAGTAGCCACACTTTTTTGATAGGCTAAGGTCCGGCTCATATCAGTGATAATTGTTTGGTAGGCACTTCTGCGAGCTGTCTGTCCCTAGACACGGAATCATCACTTAAGTCCGCATCTTCAACCAGCTCGTCCTCCGGCACAGTGACTTCGGATGCTTTCTTTATGGCCTTCTGTTTCTCCCATATTTTCATTTCTTCAGCGGTAGTAAGTGGTACGTGATGGGAAATCACGTCTCTCAACTTTGAGTTGATCGATTTGTCTACAACTAAACGGGCATAATTACGAGTTTCGTTGTCCGAGAGTAAGCCTAGGAGTTGAGATTTCTCCGAGGCCGTTAATTGAGAGAATTTCGCATCGTATTCCTCAAACTCGGGTTTCCCTTCCATCTCTTCGTACCAATCACGATTGAAAATATAGTGATGTGGACGTAGCAACAGATTCTCAAAGCGCTCGACATTGGCCCCGAAGGCTCGGTCGAAGAAGTCCGGGGACCCACTCACAACCCCATGGGTTGCCTGTAGGATAATCTGCATGGAACGTAGTTGATATCTAGTCCATTTCTCCCCGATGTGGGAGCGCGTCGGAAGGTCGGTAGGCTGGTAGCGCATCGGGAACGACCAAATACGAATATTCAATGCAAGATTCAGGTCAACATTAAGGCGCATCCTCTCGTAGAGGTCAGCCGGTGAGTCATGGAAATTGTAGAGCATGTAATTCGATAATTCTGTAAGACCATTGTCGTACGCATACCGAATTGCCTTCTCATACGGCTTCTTAAGCCCCAGATGATCGAATGCGATTCGTAAAGGCTTGATACAGATTGTGGATAGTTCCCGCAGGAACATCGGGTCTTTACAGAGGATCCTCGCGTCAACTCCTTGATTGAAATCGACCCGACGTCGAACAGACCCACGAGCCCGCGGGAGTTTTGCTCCTCTGGTGAACCCTAGGTCTCGGATTTCGGCTATGATTTCCTTGAAGTTAGCTGCCGCAACAACATTATTATCCATCAATATTAAATCTTTTTTCTCTCCATAAAGGCGGTTCACGCCTTCAACCAGCGAGGTTATAGGTGCCACCTCGCGCTGGTCTCCCTCCAGCTTGGGTACTCCGCAAAAGCTACACTTACGAATACACCCGCGGGACGCATAGGTAAAATATGCGTCCCGCACCGGGTACTTATAATCAATCTGGTCAAGGATGCTGTAATCGGGTATAAGATCCTCTATAGGTGTTCCCGACCTGTCTTCAGAGTAAAGCTCCTCCGCAAACTCATCGAGTTGTAGCGAGACTGCTGGTGCTTGCCCCAGGAGACCCTTTATAAATCTAACGCCCTTCCACTTCGGCACTTCGGTGAATCGCTCATGCATCAATGAGGCAGCGATCCCCCCTACGAATACCTTGTCCCTATTACCGTTTGCTACGTCTATGGCAAAATCTATGGTTTCGGATATTCTTTGGAACTCAAACGAGAATAGAGTAGTCACATAAATACGGTCCCATGCCTTGAAGAAAACCATACGGTCCTCTCCCTTAATGAATGTCACATTGTCTCTCTTCCCTTCTGGGCCGTGATATTGGGCAATCTTCATCAAGCCAAGAGGCGGATACTTGTTCTTGTAGTCTGGCTCGACGAGGAGAATGTTTTTATTTGCCATTGGATACGATCCTTAGAGGGCACTTTTCACGCGCTGCCCTTAGAAGGCCAACTGTGTGCTTGGCTCCCGCTTCGCCCCCAAGACCCTTTAGAGTACCTTTCGTCGTCCAATCAATATCTGTAATGAACTCTGAGAGCTTATTCGTGAAGTACCGTTTGTCAGGGTGTTGACTGAGGTCTTCTTTATAAAGGTCGCCAGCTATCTCCATCAGCGAGTAAACTCCAATCCCTTTTGTAATTAGACTCCGACGAGGATTATTCCACTCGGAGTGCAAGACGAGCGCGACGGCGGCCCAGAAGTCGAGCACTATTCGTGCCGCCGAATCGGCGGAGTGCTGACGCAAAATTTGTGTCTGTGCTAAGAAACGCTTGACGGCCTTCTGCATCGTTCGTAATGACGCCCGACGCATCATCCCAGAGGTGCTCTTACCTCCGAGATCTAACTGCCGATACCACGGGGACTCACTGTTATCGTTTAGGTACAGTGAAATAAGGAGTTCGGGGCGTTCCTCCGCAAGGTCAGCAGATAAGGTCGCGTCATGAAAATCCAGCAGGCTTGAACTAAGGCCCTTAGCTTTGCTGTTGATTACATTAAAAATCTCAAGCTCTTCCAATTCGGAAAGCCCGAGATAACACATGAACGGCAGTGTTATGTCTAAATCGTTGAGATGACCTAGGCGGTGCTGGCAATCAACTTGAGACAAGACTTTGCCGGCATCCCTTCTGATCAAAACATTCAAATAAGATGTGGAAATCTCTTCGACCCGCCAAGTATCGTCGTCACACGGTCTCAGATTGAATGTGAGTGGGATGGTCGAACTATTTTCTTTTTGGATGTACTTGCGGAAGTCAAGACTGTGCTGAGGATTAAACCGCCGCTGATAACCCCTACCTGTAGCTTCGTCTAGGACATCGGCAAAACTTAAGCTGTGTAATAAGTTAGCAGGGGCAAATCCGAGTAAAACTCGACGATGTGCCGAGCAACCACCAATCCCAGAAAGTTGAATAAAGTCACTCAAAAGCTAAGAGATGCAGCAAGTCAAGGGGAAAATTGAAGCGAACGACTGCAATTTTGTCAGTTTTTTTTTACATGTCAAGTTCTTTTCTAAGCATCCAGTTCCACAAAGAATGGACTTACTTTAACTTTTATATCTGTGCGGCAGAAACCCTGAACATTCTTCGATGACTCGGCCAGACTTCGTTACCTTAACACTTACCCAATCAATGAGGCTGGCCCTGTCGCAGTAGTCGAGGTGCTTCTACGTCTTCCAGCGTAGTAACAATTGCCTCTTCTGTATATGAGTACACCCACAGAGAGCGGTAATTATTCACACTAACGCACCGCTAACGATTCGTAATATGACGCGCCTCTATCTCTGCTCGCGAAGTGAAGCGGCCACTCCGGCAGGATGCGAAAAGGTACATTTGACGCAGGCTGAGTTGCAGAAAACGAGCAGATAATTTGGTTTGCAGCCACGTAGGTGTCTCACAGCCTACGGCCATTAAGTTTAATTTTATGACCGAATCTTTTAACTTAATGGCCGACAATTTTAATTAATTGACCGAACCTACAGCAACTATAACCGTGAATACGTGAGGCCCGTCTGGCCCTGATACTTGCCGCCGCGGTCTTCGTAGGAGACGTCGCATGCCTCGTCGGATTCTAGAAAGATGACCTGGCCGATGCCTTCGTTGACGTAGACGCGTAAGGGGAGGTCTGCGAGGTTGCCGAGTTCGATGACGAGGCGGCCCGTCCAACCGGCTTCCAGGGGGGTGGTGTTGACGATCAGCCCGGCGCGGGCGTAGGTGGATTTGCCCATGCAGATTGCCGTCACGTTGCGCGGCATGCGAAAGGTTTCGACCGTGACGCCGAGGGCGTAGGAGTGCGGGGGCATGAGGTAGTACTTGGAACCGTCGTCGGCGGTGTGCAGAGGGGGTTCGACGAGCGAGCCTTCGTCGAAGCGCTTGGGGTCGATCTCGCGCCCGTGGATTGGCGAGAAGACGCGGAAGCCGTCGTCGGCGAGTCGCATGTCGTAGCCGTAGCTCGACGCCCCGGCGGAGATGATGCGGCGTCCTTCTATTTCGCGGACGAGTTGTGAATCGAAGGGTTGAATGAGTGCGGATTCTTCGACCATGCGCCGAATCCAGCGGTCGGATTTAACTGTCATTTTCTGATTCCGGGAAAGAACGTTATGAGAGAACGCCTGCCAGCATAATGCCGCCCAGCCGGTGAAGTCCAGAAGCCCGAGGAGAAGTGCAGGCCGGACGGGCGCGCATAAGTTAAGACGACATGCCTGCTCGTATCGCTCGACGGCAAGTTTCCGCCTGCCGCTCGGCCGCTCAAGGCTTACCGTTTATTTGAACGATGCGGAGCGTGCCGTCGCCGACGGTGAAGGAGAGGGTCGGGCCGCCTTCGCCGGCGCGGGCCTGTAGTGAATGGTCGGTTGTCTGCGTGCGCTCTCGCGGCGCGACTCCGGCGTGGGTGTTTTCGATGCGTCCGGTGCGCAGCATTTTGGCGTCTATGTCGCCGCTGAAGCCCGCGGGCAGTTCGACGTTGAGGTCGCCGCTCGCAAGCCGCAGGCTCAGGCCCCGGCCGCGCCAGTTGCGTGTGGGCACTCGCAACGTGACGGGGCCGCGCTCGATCGTCGCTTCGACGTCGCCGCCGGCGAGCGTAAAGGTCGCCGCGCTCTCGCCCGCGTTCAGTCGAATCGCGCCCTCGACGCCCGTGAGTACGAGCGCGCCGCGCCCCGCCGAGATTTCCAGATCAATGGCGGCGGGCACGCGGACGCGGTAATCAATCTTCCAGGGCATCGCGAGCAGCTTTTTGGGAAAGTCGCGCGCCACGCGTTTCATGTACGCGCGGTCGTGCGTGCCAGTGGTGATGATGCGGAGGTGGTTAACGTCTTCGTCGAGCAGGAAATTGTTGACGGCGGCGAGGCGCGCCAGTTCATCTTCGGTGTCGGCGCTGAGTTCGATGTCGGCCGTGATTTCGACCTCGCTTTTCTGCCACGCCTCGACGGTAATCGAGCCTTGCGGCGCGCCGTAGATTGTCACCATCCCGCCATAACCGAAGCGCCTGACTTCGTGGCGCGTGGTGGCGCGCTTGAGTTGCGGGGCTTGAACGGGCGACGCGGGGGCGTTGGCGGAAGCCTTGCCCGCATTCGGTTTCGCTTTTTGTTGCGCGCCCGCCGCCGCAGGGAGCAGCGACAATGCGAGCGTCACGAAAAGCAGAAGGCGTGGAAGCGGCGCGCGGCGCAGGACTGTTTTTTCACGAACTGAAATCAAAGTAACTCCTACTCCGAAAATTAGACGGACGCTTCCAACCCGATCATCATATCAGGGAGAGCGCCCGTCTCGGACTTTATCTTTATCACGAACGGGGTCAGCGCGGTATGAGGACGATTGAGCCGCGCCCGTTGGTGGTGCTCAGGGCCGCGCCGCCGTCGCCGACCTTGCCGACGACTTTGCGCTTGTCGTTGAAGAACTCGAACTGGCCTCGGCTGGCGAACCCGCCGAGGTTGATGTTGCGCGTGCGGGGCGCGACGGCCATCAGGCGGAAGCCGGCCTCGGCCGTGATGCGTATCTGTATGTCTCCCTGCGTCGACTTCAACTCGTATGTGCCGCCGCGCAACAGTTCGGCGTCGAACAGAATGTTGCCCATCGTGTTCTCCGCCACGACGGTCGCGGCCCGAATGCCGGTCAACTCGATGTCGCCTTCCGACGAGACGTTGGCGCGAACCATCTGCCCCTGCACGTCTCGGATGGTGATGTTACCGCGCATCGTGTTGATGTCCACGGTCGAGTTCACAGGCACCTGAATCGTGAAGTTGATGTCGCCGACGTCCTCGCGGTTCTCGCGCAGGACGTTGATGACCACGCCGTCGTCGCTTACCTCGGGCGTCATGCGCGCCGAAGACGATTCCATCACGGCCGAGACCTTGATCCTGTTCTTGTTCCATGCCTGGACGGTGATCGTGCCGGAGCGGTTGTGCAGATGGAGACGGATGTTCGGCTGCGCCGCGTACTCTTTGGTGAAGCGTTTTTGAGCGAAAGCCGACGGGGCAACTGTCAGAGAGAGTGTGAACAAAACGCACAGCGCGAGACACGCGCGCACCGGACGCGCGCCCGCTTTTTTACACCGCACGGCGCGGCGCGCGTGAGGATCGTTTCGTATAGCTTTCATCAACCTCTGAATCTTAAACGCCGGGATTGCTTTCGCCGAAGCGCCCGCATTCTCCCGAGAGAGAACGCGGGCGGCAAAGACTTTCATAAGCTCGTGCGGCATCGACTGCTGCTGCTACTGCTCGCCGAACTCTCTGAGAAGCTCGATCTTGTCGCGCAGCGCCGAATTCAGCATCTCTTCCGAAACCTCGTCGTGCGGGTTGCGCTGAAGTTCGTCGAGCGAGTCGTTGACCGCCTGATCCAAGACGGTCAGGCTCCGGTCGAACGAGACTCTCAGGCGCGGATTCCAACTCGCCTTGCGCTGTTCGACGCGCTGCTGCCAGTAGCTGATGCTCGCCTGATGCGGCTCAAGGTATGCGCGCGGGTAGCGACCGTCGACGCGTAAATTGTTGCGCCCGGCGCCGACAATCGTGTCATCCTGTTGCTGCTCGGCGATTGCCTGCCGCGACATCATGCTCTGCAAGCCGAGCGTCGTGACCAGAGAGACGGTGACGACAATGGCGGCCACGGCGGTCGTCATCTGCGGCAGTGAAAGTTCCCAGCGTTTGTTCACGAGCCGCGACCAGAAATTTTCGCGGGCCGACGAATGATTGGCCGTCGCGGCGCGGCTTCGCAAGCCGTTCTCGCTCTCGATGGTGTTACGAATGCGCAGCCACATGGCGCGTTCGTTCGGCGGCGCGACAAACTGCTCTCGGCTTTCGCGGGCGACGCTGACAATCGCCTGCAACTCTTCACGCACGTCGCCGCAGCACAGACAATCGTCGAGATGCGTTTTGAAGAGAGCGTGATCGTCGGCGCCGATGGTGCCTCCGAGGAAGTCACTGAGTAGTTCTTGGCACTTCTCGCAATTCATTTCATGTAACCCCTTCGCGCTTCAGGCTCGCCCGTAGTTTTGTTCCCAATCATCCTCCCGGAAGGTAAGGATTACAGGGCCGGGAGGTACGAGCGGTGCGCCTCTTTCTTTCAAACAATCCGAGCCGGTCTTCGAATATATGCGGGCATTCCGATTTCACCCGCCTGGTCGCCCGAAACGACTTCGAGATCACCAGCGGTGAAGCCCGAGCGACGTTCTTGGAAGCTATTGAGACGTATTCTGTTGCCTCAAAAGTCCGCGCAATTTCATTCTGGCCTTATGAAGCTGAGACTTCGAAGTGCCCACCGAACAACCTAAGATTCTGGCAATCTCTTCGTGCTCGTGCCCTTCCACATCATGCAGCACGAAAACAGTCCTGTATCCCGGCGGCAACTGCCCTACCGCCTTGTCCAGAGCAATCCTGTCAACCACTGGCATCGCCGAAGGATTCTCCGTCCCCGCCACGACTTGCACCGGAGTCTCTCCGTCGTCCGTCGTCTGCTCTAATCTGACGCCGCGCTTTCTGAAATGCATCAATACTTGATTGACCGTCAGACGATGAAGCCAGGTGGTGAAGGCCGACTCGCCGCGGAAAGAGCCTATTTTACGGAAGAGTTGGATGAAGACTTCCTGTGCGAGGTCTTCGGCTTCAGCCGTGTTGGCCGTCATCCGAAGGCAGAGCGAATAGACTCTTCTGTTATGGCGCTCGTAGAGGGTTTCGAAGGCCGAGAGGTCGCCTTCGGCCGCTCCCTGCGCTAACTCGTAGTCCGACTCCTTCGATTTATCGCTCTCGGTTGCCGTCACGTGTCCGAATGTTCGGGCAAGCAGAAGGATATCAGTCGCCAATTGACACCTCCAAACCTTCCAGACTGCCGACTCGGATGATCTCACCTCTTTCGACAACGTGTGAGGCCGTCCCGGGGGCTGATCCGTCGCCTACATAAATCGCGGCGGGTCACCGGATTATCACACGCGTCTGAGATGCAGCGCTGTCGGCGCGTCGTTGCCCTTTCTCGCTGAATTTTGTCTATTTCGTGTAATGCGCCAACGCTTTCGTGCAACCGCGCGCGTGTCACGCCCGTCCTCTGCGGTCGGGCGAACGATACCTGAGCGCCCTGTAGACGTGGCTCGGCGCGGACGTCGGCCGAAGCGTCGGGACTCGGCGTTGGTGCGACTGACTTTCGGTATTCTAGCACACGCCCGCGCCGACAAACCCCGGCACGCACGCCGATACGCATAGACTTTTGTTACGACAGACAGAGCGATTGACGCGGCAGATCAGTATTCCCCTGCCGGAGCTCGGCTCAAGCCCAGTAGGTTCGGTCGAGCGAACGATAGCCGACCGCCTCGGCGACGTGGACGGGGCGGATGTCGTCCGTGCCGTCGAGGTCTGCGATGGTTCGGCTCACCTTCAATATCCGGTCGTAGGCTCGCGCCGATAGACCCTGACGCGTCATCGCGGCTTCGAGCATCTGCTCGCACGCGGCGTCTACGGGGCAGAAACGACGGATGTGGCGCGGCGACATTTGAGCGTTCGAGAAGATGCCCTCGCCGCCGAGCCGACGGCGCTGCCGCTCTCTCGCGCCGACCACGCGGACGCGAATTTCGGCAGAGGATTCGATTGACGGGCCTTCGCCGCTCAATTCTTTGAAGCGCACCGCCGGGACATCGATGTGAATGTCGATGCGGTCGAGCAGCGGCCCGGAGATGCGGCCGACGTAGCGCTGTATTTGCGGAGGCGTGCAGCGACACTCGCGCGTCGGGTCGTTCCAGAATCCGCAGGCGCACGGGTTCATGGCGGCGGCGAGCATGAACGACGCGGGGAAGGTCAGGGACATCGCGGCGCGACTGATAGTCACCCTCTGGTCTTCGAGCGGCTGGCGAAGGACTTCCAGGACGCTGCGGTCGAACTCCGGCAACTCGTCGAGGAAGAGAACGCCGTGGTGCGCGAGCGACACTTCGCCGGGGCGGGGGACGGCGCCGCCGCCGATCAGTCCAGCGTCGCTGATGGTGTGGTGCGGCGAGCGGAAAGGTCTTTCGGTGACGAGTCCCGTGCGGCCCGTCAGGCCCGCGACCGAATGAATCTTCGTCAGTTCGAGTGCGGCTTCGAATTCGAGCGGGGGCAGAATCGTCGGCAGACGTTTGGCGAGCATCGTCTTGCCCGAACCCGGCGGCCCGACGAGCAGTATGTTATGCGAACCGGCGCTCGCCACTTCGAGAGCGCGCCTGGCCGCCAGTTGGCCGCGCACTTCGCGAAAGTCGACGCCCGCGTCCGTCGTACTCGAAAGTAAATCCGAAGAATCGACCCGGAGCGGCAAGGGACGTGTGTCGGCCGCGCCCCCGAGCGCGGTGATGAGTTCGACCGCGCCGCGCAGATTCGCCACCGCGTAAACATTCAGGCCCTTCACGACCGCGGCTTCCACGGCGTTCTCTTCCGGCAGAAGCAGAAACTTGATACCGGCGTCGCGTGCGCGGATGGCGATTGGCAGCGCGCCGCGGACGGGGCGCACGCGACCGTCGAGCGAGAGTTCGCCGACCGAGAGCGTGTCGCCGAGTTCTTCGCCCGCGCCGAGGTCGCCGTTGGCGCCGAGGATGCCGAGCGCGATGGGCAGGTCGAAGCTCGCGCCCTCTTTGCGCACGTCGGCGGGCGCGAGGTTAATAGTCGTTTTGTGAAACGGGAAAAAGAAGGCGCTGTTGTTAATGGCCGCGCGGATGCGTTCGCGCGATTCGCGCACGGCGAGGTCGGGCAGTCCGACGATGGTGACCGAAGAGGGAGTGTCCGCTTCGCCGCGTGCGGGCGTCAGGTCGACCTCGATGTCGACGAGGTCGGCGTCGATGCCGTAGACGGCGGCCGACTGGGTTCTAAAGAGCATAGGTTGTGTGAGGGCGCCCGAAGGTGGAGGGGGCACCGGAAGCGACGGGCGTTGATGAAAGACGGCGTGGCGGAAAAACAATCGAGCGCGCTCGGACGGGGTGGGTTTTC
>DATLMN010000015.1:0-25031 GCA_035537255.1 Pyrinomonadaceae bacterium
GGTGACGGCCTGGCGCTTGGCGACCTGCCCGACCAGACGATTGCCATCCTTGGCAAAAGCGACCACAGAGGGTGTCGTGCGCCCGCCTTCCGAGTTGGTGATGACGGTCGGCTCGCCGCCTTCCATCACGGCCACCACCGAATTAGTCGTGCCCAAGTCAATTCCGATAATCTTGCTCATTGCTCTCTTACTCTCCAGATAGTTGTTTGACTGCCCCGGCTAAACGCCTGGCCGCAGCAGTGGAAGACGCGCCCGCCGTCTTATCCTGTCACCCACCGTGAAAGAGGCGGGATCGTGAATCCCGAATACCCTTTGCTGGCAGGTCTCATGTTACGGGTTGAACGCGTCCTTAATATAATACTTGAGTCCGTCTTTGTCAACTTTAATTTCAGGCTTCAAGGCATCCTCGACTTACATCTTAAATGCTGAAATAGTAGGAGTTAAAAAAGACGGGCGGGCGTTCCGAGAGGCTTATTCGCCCCCTCTGCGCTCTTCGTTGAGCAGCTTGGAGGCGAAAAAGACGTAGTGGATGCCGGAGAGGATGGCTAGCATAAAGACGGTCACGTAAACCGTCGGGAGGTAATAACCGCTGATGTAGGACGGAATGCCCGCAGCGATGAGAATCAGGACGACGGCGACGATCTGCACGACGGTATTGAGCTTACCGAGCAGGGAGGGGCGAAAGCTGCGAAATCCCGTGACGACGTTGATGGCCGCCGCACCGACCAAGATAAAGACATCGCGGCTGATGACGGCTGTGGTGACCCAGAAGGGGACGGGCAGGTGGCTAGGGGGCTGCTGCTGCGGACTAATGGAGGGCAGCGCCAGCACTATAAAGGATGTGACCAGCAGCAGCTTATCTGCAATCGGGTCTAGAATACTGCCGAGCTGCGATTTCTGATTAAAGCGACGCGCCAGCAGCCCGTCAAGGCCGTCTGTCACGCCCGCGAGGATGAAGACCGCCAGAGCCCAGTAAAATCTCTGATAAAACAGAAGCGAGACGAAAACGGGGATCAGCACCATGCGCAGCATGGTCAGCAGATTGGGAACCGTCGCGATCCTGGAAGACATTTAGATTTTGGATTTTAGATTTTGGATTTTGGATTGGCGGGCAACGGAGTTTGAAAGCCTCTGTTGCAGGATTCAAGACAAGCGGAAAGCTTGAATCTAAAATCCAAAATCTAAAATCCAAAATGGTCAGCGCGCCGCAGCTCAAGGAGGGAGACTTCCGGCGGGCAGCCATAGCGTATGGGGAGAACGACTGTGCCGAGCCCGCGCGTCACATAAATCTGCGTCTCGCCCTGGTGGCCTAAGCCCTTTAGCAGGCGACGGCGCGGACGGCCGGAGGCGCTGCGTTCCGAACGCCATGTGACCTGCCCGCCGTGCGTATGACCGCTCAAGACCAGATCGACCCCTGCGCGCGCCGCACGTCGTAAAATGATGGGGTTATGCGCCAGCAGCAGCTTCATCTCGTCCTGAGATGATCCGGCCAGCGCCAGGGACAGGTCTTCCAGGCCGACCATCGTATCGTCCACGCCAGCCAGCCAGAAGGACGCTCCCTTCAGCTCAAAGCGCATGCCCTCGTTGATCAGCATGCGTATGCCTGCGAGACGAAACAGGTCTGTGATGAGCGCCGCGTCAGTCCAGTGATCGTGATTGCCTAGCACCGCGTAGACGCCGTAGCGCGCCCTGAGTCTGCCCAGCATCTCCGCGCAAGGCGCAGCATAAGCGCGCTCGTGCGAGACGTAATCGCCTGTCAGCGCGATCAAGTCCGGCTCAAGGCTGTTGGCCGTCTCAATGGCGCGTCTGATCTGTTCGCTGCCGGTGAAGGGGCTGTGATGAATATCTGAGAGCTGGACGATGCGCAGGCCGTCGAGGGCTTGCGGGAGGCGGCGCAGATGAATCACTCGATGCTCGACGGTGAGCATGTAGGGTTCTGCCAGAGCCGCGCGCGCAGCCTGTGTGATACCGGCTGCGAGCGCACGCAGCGGTGTCGTCGAGGTTGCAGCGCCGGAACGATTGAGGCGCGCGGCACGTCCGCGCTCTTTCCACCTGACCGTATTTGCCATGATTTAAGCTTATTTGATCGGCGAGGCTCGCCGGATACGCACCGTTCCTGCCAGAACCTATGCGCGCTCCACAAAGCTCGCGCATTATACAGATCAAGCGGAAAAAGGCAAAGGGGAGAAAGCGGAGGTCAGATGCCGGATGCCGGATGTTAATGAAAAGCAGCGGTTTTTACTGAAATCCAGCATCTGGTATTGACCTCTATCAGAAGGGCCAGACAAGCGGGACGAGCAGGATGACGATGGCGAAGACGGCGATGGTCAGAATCGTGCCGACCTTGACGAAATCGAAAAAGCGGTAGCGTCCGGGCGTAAAGATCAGGACGCACGCGGGCTCAAGTGGCGTGACGAAGGAGCAAGAGGCCGCATAGGTGACAGTCACGGCGAAGGTGCGCGGGTTGAGGCCCAGCGCCATTGCGGTCTTGACGGCGATGGGCAGCATGACGAGCGCCGCCGCCTGATTGGACATGGGCTGCGTGATGGCGACCGTCATGATAAAGAATCCGGCCAGCACGGCCACGGGGCCAAAGCTTCCCGTTGCTTTCACGATCAGGTCTGCCAGATACTGATCGGCGTGCGTCTTCTCCATCGCGACGCCAAAACTTATCATGCCCGCGATCAGCACGATCAAGCGCCATTCGATCATGTCGTAGATTTCGCCTGTGCGCACCGCGCCGCTCGCCAGAAGGATCAGCACGCCTATGAGGACGGCGACGGAGAGCGGCAGATTCCAGGGGTGCGTGATCGAGAGCAGCAGGAAGACGCTGAAGGCTATCAGCGCCCAGCGTCTTTTTCCGACGCGCCCGCGCCGCTCCGAGACATCTTCGAGAAGAAGTATCTGTCCGTCCTGCGCCAGTCGTTCGATGTGCTCGCGCCTCCCCTGCACGAGCAGCACATCGCCGAAGCGCAGCGGAAGCGT
Organism: Pyrinomonadaceae bacterium; assembly: GCA_035537255.1. Lineage (GTDB taxonomy): Bacteria > Acidobacteriota > Blastocatellia > Pyrinomonadales > Pyrinomonadaceae > DASQYE01. The sequence goes on from DATLMN010000015.1 coordinate 2,986, forward strand.
GCTGATCTTTGAGAGCAGCGCCACGCCGTGACGATTGATCGCCAGCACAGTCAGTTGATAACGCTGGCGAAACTTTAATCCTTTGAGCGTACGCCCGATAAAATCCGAGCCGCGCAGCACTGTCGCTTCAAACAGCTCTACGTCTTCTCCTTCGAGCACGCGGTCGCTCAATTTAAAATCGGCTTTGATCTCGATGCCAGCTTCCGTCTTGACGCGCAGGATGTCTTCAACGCGCCCCTGAACCAGCAGCAAATCCTCCGCTTCAATTGTTTGCTCTGCGCTCGGCGCGATGCGCCCCTGTGTGCCGCGTATGATGCCTATGACCGTCAGGTCAAGCTCGTCGCTGAGGTTCGCTTCCGCAAGCGTCCTTCCGACCAGGGGCGAATCCTTTAGGACTAGCACTTCGGACATGTACTCACGAATATTATATTGCTCGGTCAGGGATTCCTCGCCGCCGCGTCGCGGCAACAATCTCAGACCGATAAGCAGCATGTAGAGCATCCCGGCGGCGACAATCGCGATGCCGACGGGCGTCAGCTCGAACATAGAGAAGGGCTGCATGTTGTATCGCGGCAGCGCGCCGGAGACGGCCAGATTCGTCGAAGTCCCGATCAGCGTACACGTGCCGCCGAGGATCGCGCCGAAGGCGAGCGGCATCATCAGCTTTGACGGCGCAACGCGCGCGCGCGTCGCCATCCCCAGAACGACTGGCACGAACATCGCCGTCGTCGTCGTATTCTTCATCACGGCCGCGCAGGCGGCTGCCGTCACCATAATCAGCACCGTCAGGCGAAACTCGTTGCCGCCGGCGATACGATGCAGGCGACGCCCGACGACATCTATAACGCCTGTTTTGACCAGGCCGCCCGTCAAGATAAAGAGTCCCGCGATGGTGATGACGATGTCGTTGCCAAAGCCCGCGAACGCTTCTGCGGCGGTGAGCGTGCCCGTCAAGACGAGCGCGACGACCAGCAGCAGTGTGACGATGTCTATCGGAATACGCTCGGTCGCAAACAGAATGACGGCGATCAAGAGCAGAATCAGAACGATGGCGACGGGGCTCATAAAAGTTTTCTGTTATAATCCGTCCGAAGACAAAAATCCGTACAGCACAAATTCATTATTCTTCGACAAGGGGGAAAAGAATCGTGGAGCAGCATTGCATTCTTGTCATAGAAGATCAAGAGGACTTAGCCACACTTTACGAAGAGACGCTCAAAAACGCGGGTTATGGAGTGCGTAACGCTTACACCGGCGAAGAGGGCATAGCGGAATTTCAGGCCAACGGCGCTGACGTAATCCTGCTGGACATGACGCTGCCGGAGATGCACGGCGCGCAGGTTCTCAAAGAGATACGCATCCTCAACGCCAATGTCCCCGTCATCATCATCACGGGCGAGGCCAGCAGCGACCTGCAAAGACAATGCGAGCTGCTGGGCGTTCAGGAATATCTCTCAAAGCCGCCGGACTACGATGCAATACTCGGAGCGATTGAGCGTGCGCTCACCATTCCGCATGAGGAGACGGAAGTCGTAACCTTGCGTTTGAACAAGTCTGCCCTTTCGGAACTCTCAGAGATTGACCCAAACCTTGAGCACGCCATCACCAAGCTGCTCGACGAACGCGGACGAAAAACCATGAAGGCGGAAGTGTGAGACGCCCATATTTGCGGAATCAATTAAGGGGGGATTAACGAGCCCCTGAAAGGGGCTACATCTGATCTTACTTCTAATCTTTCTTTGGCTTAATTGAACAGTGAGCGCTCGACGGCTGTAGCGGCTTTCTTGACAGTGCGCTTGCCCTTCGTTTTGGCGGACTCCGTGCCCGGATGATGCGCCAGGTGCTCTGCGTTGAGGCCAAGCTCGCGCAGGGTGGCGGCGAATTTCGGCGCGCCGTGCATGGTGATAATCCTCTGCGCACCACTGGCACGCGCCAAGTGTACAAGCTCGTCAAAGTCCGCGTGATCCGATAGCGGCAGGATCAAATCCACGCCCCTGTACATGTAGGGAGCGCTTTTATTCATCGCCCAGCCCGTCAGCATAATCAGGTAACGTCGCTCGATGTTATTGATCATTGCCTGCTTGCGGCAACCGGGCGGCGCAATCAACACGCGACCGCGCAGATGCTCGCGGTCATACTTTTCATACGGCCCTGAAAATTCCACGCCCAGCTCTCGATAAATCTCCGCAACGTTCCACACAGAGCCGTGCAGCGTGACGCGATAATCGCGGCGCAGCAGAAGCTCTAAAGCCTCCTGCCCTTTGCCGAGCGCGTAGGCCAGCACGACCGGCACACGATCATCCGAGAGCGCACGATCAACCGCCGCGTAGAGCCTGTCAAACGTCGCCACGTCCGGCGGGAAACGATAAAGCGGGTCGCCGAAGGTCGATTCCATCACAAGCGTATCGCACGGCACGATCACTGCATCTTCAGCCGTGACGTTCGGGCGCAGCTTGATGTCGCCCGTGTAAACCAGTCGCTCTCCGTCCGCCTCGACTAACACCTGCGCAGAGCCCAGACAATGTCCCGCAGGGAAAAACGTCAAAGTGAAGCGTCCATAATCACGACGCTCGCCGTAAGAGAGCATCTCCATCTCCGCCTCGCCACGACGGTGACGAAAGATACGCGCCGTCTCCGGCGTCGCGATGATCGAGCGATGCTCCGCAATGTGATCCGAATGACCGTGCGAGATGACGCAGCGATCCCTTGGCCCGTCCGCGTCGAGCCACAAATCCAGCTCGGGTAAATATAGTCCGTCCTGATATTCAACTCTTAACAAACGCTTAAATCCTTCCGGCCTGTAGCGGCGCAGCGCTCGGGCACAAGTTTCCGAGCCCATGCGGTACAGCCTCGCTTTCAGCTTCCTGACAATTCGTTATCTTCGGGAGATTTGTCTTGCATGTATTATAGTGCAAAGAGGGCAAGCGTGCTACGCTTGGGCCCGCTGCTCTCGAAAGGCGAAGATGGTGGAAAAGAATCAAACGTTGGCGGCTGAATCTGCGCCTGTGCGCGCTTCGCTTAGACAGCGCGCCGCAAGGCGACTGCTCCGCGCAGAGACTCTCTATGCGGTGATGCTCCTGGGCTTTGCAGTGCTGGCCGTGTTCGCGTACTTCAACGCATATTTCGGATGGGATTTAAGAGTCGCGCACAGCCTGCAAAATCTGTCCATGCCGGGACTGCCGGACTTTATGCGATTCGTTTCCGTGTTCGGCAACAAATGGAAGCCTTACGCGATTACGACCGTCACGTTTATCGTCTTCTGGATACTGGGGCGTCGCAGCGAGGCCGCCGGACTGCTTATGAGCGCGGGCGGAAGCGCCGTTTTGAATGGACTGATAAAAGTTCTCATCGCGCGGCCGCGTCCCACGATGGAACTGGTGAGAGTCGAGGTCGATTTACAAACGCGTAGCTTTCCTTCGGGCCACGTGACTTTCTACGTCTGCTATTTTGGATTTCTTTTCTTCACGGCCTACGCGCTTTTGCCCCTGCGCTCTCTGGCGCGGCGCACGGCGTTGACTCTCTCTGCGCTGCCCATCGCGCTCGTAGGTTTTTCGCGCGTCTATCTGGGCGCGCATTGGCCCAGCGATACGCTCGGCGCATATCTGATGGGCGGCGTGTGGCTCGCGCTCTCGCTTCACATGTACCGCATCTGGAAAGAGCGCGCGACGTTTCATCCAGAGGAGAAGAGCGCGGCGGCGAGCAAGACTGCCTGATGTTGAGTACATCAAACCCGAGTCTCGGAATTATTCATATCAGATTCAAACAGGATGGACAGAGATTGTCAGGATAAAAGCAGAGCTTCGGCAAGAAGAGTTGTGATTTAAAAACTCAGATTTGAATTCTCTTCTTCCTGTCTTTATCCTGACAATCTCTGTCCATCCCTGTTAATTTTCTTTGAGAAGTTCTCACTTCTTGATCGCTGATCTGAGGTTCATGTTGCTGACCAGGCGATGCAGGTAGTTGGGATGGACGCCGAGCAGGCGCGCGGCCTCCGTGTAGTTGCCTTTGGCCTGTTCGAGCGCTTTGGTGATGATCTGTTTTTTCGCTTCTGTGATCGCCTCGTGGTATTTCGTTACGCCCGCGCTCTCGGGGACTTCCTTTTCAAGCACAGCTTCGGGCAAATCCTCTGGCAGGATGACATCGCTTGAGCCGAGCACGACGGCGCGCTCGATGGCGTTCTCAAGCTCTCTGACATTGCCCGGCCAGTCGTAGTGCATCAGCAGCGAGCGAGCGGCCGCGCTGACGCCCATCGCGTGCGGTTTGCATTTCTTGCTGTACTTGGCGGCGAAATAACTTGCCAGCAGTGGGATGTCTTCGGGGCGCTCTCTAAGCGGCGGCATCCGTATCGAGACGACGTTGAGGCGATAATAGAGGTCTTGTCGAAACGCGCCCTGCTTGATCGCTTCTTCCAGCTCGCGGTTGGTGGCGGCGATCAATCGTATGTCTATCTTGATGGTGCGCGTGCCGCCGACGCGCTCGAACTCGCGCTCTTGCAGCACACGCAGGAGTTTGGCCTGAAGCTGCGGGGCCATCTCGCCTATTTCGTCCAGGAAGACTGTGCCGCCGTCGGCCACTTCCAGCTTCCCTTTCTTGAGGCCGAGCGCTCCCGTGAAAGCTCCCTTCTCGTGGCCGAACATCTCGCTTTCCAGCAGCGTCTCAGTCAGCGCCGCGCAGTTAATCGCGACGAAAGCTTTTTCTCCGCGACGGCTGTTGAGATGAATGGCGCGCGCGGCCATCTCTTTTCCCGTCCCGGACTCGCCGTTAATCAGCACGGTCGCATCCGTGGGCGCGACTCTACTGATGAACTGGTAGACGCTCTGCATCCTGGCGCTCTCGCCGATCATGTTGTGTTCTAGATGAATGGCTTCCTGAAGACGACGATTCTCGCTCTGTAGCCATTCGACGTGCCGCGCGTTTTCAAGCGACACGGCGGCGATATTGGCGATGGCCGTGAGCAGCTTCAGATGATCTTCATCAAAACGCGCATTCGTCAGGCTGCTCGCGCACAGATAGATGACGCCCAGCACCTTGTCCGGCAGCACCAGCGGCATACACATGACAGAGCGGCTCTGCGAGGCGATCAGGCTCTCGGTCATGTCGAAGCCCTCGCTCTGCTGTATATCGTTGCTCAGGATGGCCGTGCGCTCGCGCATTACTTTCTGGCTGATTGTGCGGCTCACGCGCACTGTGCGCCCCGCACCCATTTCCCTGTCCCAACCGAAGACGGAGGTGAACTCTTCACTCCCGGCCTCAACCAAAAGGATAGCGCCCTGCTCGGCGGGCACGACTTCGAGGATCAGCTCAAGCAGCTCGCGCTCAAGCTGTTCAAGGCCGCGCACGGAGTTGATCCGCATGCTGATCTTCATCAGCGCAGAGAGGTCGCGCGCCATCAGGTAGAGCGCATCCTTGACGCGTAGCTGCACGGTAGCTCCGGTCAACAGGTTGGTCTCGTCCAGCTGAACCGGGCTAGAGACGATGGGCGTCTCCTCTTCGCCCGTCAGGAAAAGAAAGAGGTGATGACCGATGCGAACGCGATCACCGGCGACGAGTTCGCGCTCCTTGACCGGCACGTCGTTGACGAATGTGCCGTTGAGGCTTTCAAGGTCTTTGATCCTGAACTGGTCTTCGGCCTCTAGACTGATGACGCAGTGCCGCCTTGAGACGGAGCTGTCCGTGATACAGACCTTATTGGCGGACTCCCGCCCGATGGTCGTCTCTGTGGCGGCCTGAAGCGGATAGGTAGTTCCCTTCAGAGGCCCTGCGATGGCTGTCAGTCTAGGATTCATACCCTTGGCGGGAGCGCCCCTCGAATTGTCTTTAACATATTTACCCGGCTCAAGCATAGAGCGCGCGGGCTTGCGCGCACCTTGCCCCGGATTCTGGCAAAAACGTTTCCGCCGGAAGGGGGGTGTGACGAAAATCTATCTAAGAGGTTAGAAACTCTATCCAAAAGGATAGAGTCCGTCACATCCTCTGTTTCGCACACGATCTTCAAAGGCTCTCGCGTTCGGCCACTATGGCTTTTAATTTCAAGACCTTCCGGCAATCGAAGACGTGGCGGCGCAGTGTCTGTTGCCGAGTGGCACGCCGTTAGCATTGCTATAGTGCGAGTTCGGGAATCGCCCCAATCTTAAACCCGGACTCAAGATTGAAAAAACGGCGGAGCGGTCGGTCGCAAAGACCACTTCTACCCCGGTGAACCGAGCGGTCGGCCACTTCGACCGTCGCCTCCCACAGGAGGCAAAAGGAGAGAAATGACTACGCTAGCTTTTAAGGCCGTCACGATGTTGATTCTGATCATTACCGTGGCCTTCTTCACAGCGGTCGTCACCGCTAATTCGTAATCGAGTAGCCGCCGGGTCGCGAGTGGACATTCCCCTTCCCCCGAGCATTCGCCAGCCGCAGATCGAACGTGACGATCAACGAAACCGAAGGCCAATCGGCCAAGGCCGGGAATGCAAACGGAATGTCGAGCCAAAGAGCGAGGACAACACTTACGACCCGCGCGGCCCACACACAAAAGTTTCGAGCGCAAAGAGCGCCATTGAAAATTTGAAAAAGATTTTTTGATCTCCCAACGGCGAAAGCCGATTCCTGCTACGAACGCCCCAATTGACGCCCCTACCTTGACCCCGCGTCGCACAACTGAAACGGCAATCCGACGAGCGTCGCAACTCCGGATTGCCGTTTCAAGTTTTTTATTGCTCACACCAGCACATCCAGCCTAGAAGTCCCGCAGCATCGCCCTTAAATTATTCCGGCAACAACCGCCAGTTACCAGACGGCTCTGCCGGAATCTGTTTGTTGCGCTCCACCCAGTCGATAATCAGCTCGCGTATCTCTTCGCTGGAACGATAGACGACCGGAGCGCCCTTGAACATCGAGTAGCCTCCGCCGCCGTTGACCCTGTAGTTATTGGTCACGAGCCGCAGCTTCTGCGTCATCTTGAGAGGCTCGCCCTTGTAGCGCAGATTTTGAATGCGTTGGCCCAAAGGCTTTGTGATGTCCAGCTCGTAGGTTACGCCCTCGGCGATGTCGAAATTGTAGCCTGGTATTTTTTCGTCTATCAGCTCGGAAGGCTTTCGACCCTGCACGTACGCCAGAAAATATTTGGCGGAGTGTTCGAGCGCGTCTTTGACCTGCTGGCCTGTGACCTCAAGCGTGACGAGAGTGTTTTCGTAAATGTAGAGCCCTGCAATGTCACGCACCGTCACAGGCCCACGCGCGATGCGAGCTTCCGGATTGAAGCTGGCCGCCAGAGAGACATCCGCGCGCCCGGCCTCCAACTGCACGCGCTGAATCAGGTCAAGAATCGCCGTGTCACGAAAGCGCGCATCCCTTGCGCTCAATTCCGCTGAGGATTGACCGATCACCTGATTGAGCCAGCTTTGCGTCTCACGATCATAAGGCTCTGCAAGCTTGGAGATTTCCGCGTCCGGCTCTACGCGCTCGTCCAGGGGGATAGTGCGTGAAGATTTAGCCGCCACGTGCCAGCGACCGCCGCTATCCTTTTCCAGATACAGATCGACGCGCGCCACGTGTCGCCCCCAGTAATTGGCCTGCGCCAGCAACACGCCGTTGATGACAAGGGACGGCACTTCGCGGTGCGTATGACCCATCAGGATGACATCTATGCCCGGCACTTGCTCGGCGATCTGTATGGCCTCGTTTTCGTTCGGCACTTGTCCGGGATTTTTCTCGCCCGTCCTTAAATCCTCTTCAAGCCCCATGTGCATCGCGACGATGATGGCGTCGACGCGCTCACGCTCGCGAAGTATGGCTGTCCATTTTTTCGCTTCACTGACGGGCTCGCGAAATTCAAGCCCGGCGTAGTTCTGCGCATTCTCCCAGTTGGGCACACCCGGCGTAGTGAGACCCAGAATGCCGACCCGCACGCCGTTTACTTCCTTAACGAGGTACGGATCGTAAGCCGTCTCGTCCGTTCCCTTTTTGTAGGTGTTGGCGGAGAGCCAGGGAAACTTCGCTTCGCTGCGCGCTTTGTTTAAGACCTGCAAGCCGAAGTTGTATTCATGATTGCCGACCGCCATCGCGTCGTAATGGAGCGCGCTCATCGCAAGCATCATAGGGTCTGGCGGCGCGTTGTTCTTCTTGTTGTGATAGTAAGCGAGGGGCGTGCCCTGAATCGTATCGCCGGAATCTATCAGCAGAAGGTTCGGCTGATCTTTGCGCGCCTGTTTGATGACCGTGGCCGCTTTAGCCAGCCCGCGATTGTCCGGCTTGTTCGTGTAGTAATCGACGGGCAGGATGTTGCCGTGCAAATCCGTGGTCGCCATGATGGTGATGTGCGCGCGAGCGGGCGCAGCCGTTTGACCTGCGGCGAAAGTGAAAGCCGCCAGCGCCAGCAACAATGGCAACAGCAGGACGGGCAGAAATCCGTACGAGAAGCGGTTTCTCATCTCTAAATTGTTCCCCTGCGAAATCAGAGATCACCTCGGGGGCAAGCATGAATCAGCGCATCACTCGCGCTTTTCTTCGTGGCGTAAACCTCTGCGGCTTGTGCGCCCTCCACGCAGACATCAAAGATCAAGGGAAAACGCGCGCGAACCTGCGTCATCTTCTCGCGGTTCTCGAAATATGTGCGGCCGCGTTGCAGGATAATGTACGTCTCCTGTTGCGGGTCAATACTGTAGTTCGCGTCCGAGAGCACACGTGATTGCAAATCTGTGCGCCCGTACTTTTCCAGGTAATAGCGGACGACGCCCTGCGTCTCGTGCGCGATGGTCGCGCCCTGTGGCGCTGTCTGGCAGACGAATTGAATCGCCTCGCGCAGACCATCATCATAAAACTCGTCGTGCGGGAAATAGTAGCCCGTCACAGGCGCATTGCCTCTGGTAATTCTGGAAAAAGTTTCTCCGATCACATTCGTATAGGTCGCGTAATGCGGCCCGCTCGTGACTGCGATCCAAGCGGGCCATGCGAGAAAGAGAAGTAAGAGCGCCGTCACGCAGGCGTAAGGGGCTACGCCCTGTTGATTCCGTCTCTCGAAGAATGAGTAACAGTACCCGATCAAAGCAAGGATTCCGACCGCCGCGGTCATGTAGACGAACGGCATCAGAGAGAGTGTGTAACGCAGCCACTTCGCTCCCATCACCGAATAGGGCACGATCCAGAAAAGAAGCATAAAGAGCAGAAAGGCGTGGCCCGGACTGCGCCATCGACGAATGCAGACCACAAGTCCCGCGATGAAGGCCAAAAGAACGGGCAGCGCCATTTTGATCAGCAGAAACAGCAAATAAAAATAGACGGGTGTGCCCCAGAAAGGCGTCGACTTCATCGTGTTCTTGTAGAGCTGATCGCCCATCAAATAGCCCGTGTGCGTTAAGAGCTGCCCGCTCGTGTAAGACTGTAGATAGCTCCAGGTCTGCGGCAGCAGTATCACCGGATTCGCGATGATGAACACAATGGGAATGATGAGATAAAAGATACGCGGCGTGCGTCCCCCGGACGCTTCACCCTGCCCGCGCTCACGAACTCTGAAATAATGGTGATAGAGGGCATTCAATCCGAAGTAGTGCGGAAAGTATTTCGAGGCGAACATCAGGCCGAACGCCGCGCCGCTTAAAATATAGTTGCGCTTTTTGGCTTTCGCCTCATGAGGCGCAACCTGCTTGGCGCGCAGGTAAAAGTAGAAGGCGAAGAGCATAAAGAAGACGAGCAGAGTGTCTTCCTTGGCGATGCGATTGTAGGTGATGGCATTGACGCCCACGGCCCAGAGAGCCGCTGCCAACAGCGCCGTGCGCCGGTCGAAAAATGCTGCCGTCAGAAGAAAGAGCGGCAAGACCGTCAGTGCGCCGAACAGAAGGTTGGGAAACCTGAGCGCCGCTTCGTCCGTGATACGGTTTCCATCGCTCGCCGTGCTGTTCCACCAACGCGCCGTTCGCATAGAGACGAACATCAAAGCCTTCATCAACATCGGATGCTCTGCGTTCGGACGAATATCGCCCTGCTGATAAGCGCGTATCGCTTCGAGCTTGTTGATCTCGTCTTCGGCGAAACCTATCTTTGAGATACCGCTCGCGCGCAGGCCAAGTCCCGCGAGGAAAAGCGCGACGAGCGCCAACGCGACGGCCCATTGACGCGCGCGCGACAGATTGCGCTCGCCCGCCAGCGGCACACCAACGTCAGCGGTGGCCGAAGCGACGACCACATCTTCTCCTCTGGCGCTATCTATTTCCACAGAGCTAGACAAGAAACTCCTTCAACGGACGGAAAATCTTTGTGCGAGAAACTATCCCCTTGACGACCGGACGTGATGAGTTCATACGGTCTGAGAGATTATCCTGACGCGCAGAAGCAGCGCGCCCTCTCTCGCTTCCTGTTTTCCCTTCCCTTTCTTCTTTTATCTGGATTCGCCTGCCGGAACAGGCGGGGCCGCAGGCATCTCTTGAGCAACTGCCGCCTGCGTCTCTTCCGTCACACCGCGAAGGGAGAGTCCCTGGCGAACGAGCAGCGCCACGCCGATGGCCGTCCAGCAGATGATACGCGCCTTGCGTATGATGGCGAGCGTCACACCGCTCGCCTTGCCGAATTTCAGGACGTGCGTAATCCAACCAGAGCCCGCCTCGTCAACGCCCAGGCGTAAAGGGACGAACTTGAATACTACGTTGATGACGCGGTTGACGGATTCCAGCACGAACGCCGTCAACAGCAGCGACGATGGATCACTTGTAAACATATCGCTGATAAACCAGAGCACGACGTAGACTTCCGCCACCCCTGAGAGATGAAAGCAGGCTTCCAGCAGCATGATCGGAAGAAAGCGCGAACGGTTGCGCGTGTAAAAGCCGTAGACGCGATCTTCCAGCGAGCGCACGCGCTCACGTCTTGTCTCAAGGACGGAGCGCCCTATGCCGCGCCCGTATAAAAACTCAAGCGCGCCGCTCAAAAATTTCCACTGCTTGCGGATCACGAAAAACGCGACGCTGACGGCCAGGACGACTCCGACGAGCGCGCAGATGCTGACGATCCGCAGCCCCTTGTTCAGTTGAAAACTAAACAGCAGCGCAGCCATCCCTGCAAAGATAAAGAGCGCGACCGACAGACTATAAAAAAGGTTTTCGATGGCCAGCGCCGAGAGACCCGCGACGAGCGGGACACGCTTTCTGACCATCGCCGCCTTCGCGGGCTCGCTCACGAAGATGCCCAGCGGGACGAGCGTGCCGACGGCGTCGCCGATCAGATAAGCCCTGAACGCATCACGAAAGCGCAGCTCGTACGGCGCTTCAAAACAACGTGTCCAGGCCAGCGAACGCACGACGGGTCTGAGGCCGCTGATGAGCATTACTAAGAGGAAGCCAGCGCCTAGTTTGCGTATGCCGTCCGCGATCTCCGTGAGGCCAGCCGAGCGGACGAAATAGGCGAAGAGCGCCAGTCCCAGAATGGCAAAGACGATGCCGAGCGGCGTAAACCTTCGACCGTTAGTTTTATGTTGTGCGCGCTGATTCATCTTACAGGATTGATGTGCGTCCCTTGTTCGTCTTTCCTTTAATTTCAGAAGGTTGCCACTAAAGCAGCAAGATACGGTATCGTGCCCTCATTCTCAACCCCGCAATAGATATACCGCTGCCGCTCTGCGCTGCATTTACGGCGCACACACGGCGCTCATCCCCTTGCACCAGAGCAGTATTCATCCGACAGTTGACGGACAAAAGGTCAAAGGTCAAAGAAAAATGGAGCGCGCTCCATCTGCTTTTCTTACCTTTACCTTTTGCCTTTGCCTTTTGCCTTGATTATGATGCTAAGGTCAACAAAGCTTTAATTCGCAAGTGAGCCAAGCAAGAGATGAGTCAAACGATAATCGAGCAGCAAGGTGGGCGTCCTCTGACCTCGCTTTCCGAGGACGAGGAGATGTTCCGGTCTAGCATACGCGAGTTTGCAGAGGGCGAACTGCGCCCCCGCGTCGAAAAGATGGACGAGGAGGCGCATCTCGATCCGGCGCTCGTTAAGCAATGCTTCGAGCTGGGCTTGATGGGCATTGAAACGCCGGAGGAATACGGCGGCGCTGGCGCAAACTTTTTCACGGCCATCCTCGCCGTCGAAGAACTCTCGCGCGTAGACCCTTCTGTCGGAGTCCTGGTCGACGTGCAGAACACGCTCGTCAACAACGCGCTGCTGCGCTGGGGAAATCCCGACCAGAAGAAAAAATATCTCACGGAACTCGCCGCCACGCGCGTCGGCGCTTATGCCTTAAGCGAAGCTGGCTCCGGCTCTGACGCCTTCGCGCTGCAAACGCGCGCCGCCGACAAGGGCGATCATTTCATCCTGAACGGGCGCAAGCTCTGGATTACGAACGGGCTTGAGGCGGAAATCTTTATCGTCTTCGCCAACGCGAACCCTGAAGCGGGCTATCGCGGCATCACTGCCTTTATCGTCGAAAAAAGTTTCGACGGCTTCGCGGTCGGCAAGAAAGAGAACAAGCTCGGCATTCGCGCCTCTTCGACGACGGAGCTTATCCTGGAAGATTGTCGCGTGCCGAAGGAGAACGTGCTAGGGCTTCTTGGCAAAGGTTATAAGGTCTCCATCGAAACTTTGAACGAGGGGCGCATAGGCATCGGCGCGCAGATGATCGGGCTGGCGCGCGGCGCGCTGCAAGCGGCGCTTTTATACACGCAGGAGCGCGCACAGTTCGGCAAGCCAGTGAGCGAATTTCAGGGCGTGCAGTTTCAACTGGCAGAGATGGCGACGGAATTGGAAGCCGCGCGCCTGATGGTCTACAACGCCGCGCGTCTGAAGGACGCGGGCCAGCCCTTCGTCAAAGAGGCGGCGATGGCCAAGCTCTATTCTTCGCGCGCGGCTGAAGCGATTGCGTCGCGCGCCATAGAGCTTTACGGCGGCTACGGTTTCGTCAAGGATTACCCGGTAGAAAAATTCTGGCGCGACTCGAAGATCGGCGCGATCTACGAGGGCACTTCAAACATGCAGTTGCAGACGATTGCCAAACTGTTGCTGGGCGGCAAACAGGTCTGACCAACAAGGGAAGCAAAACCTATGGCCGCATCGCGCATAGAGACATTCAAGCAGATATTGGAGAGCGACCCCGAGAACGCGCTCGTAAGGTTCGGGCTGGCAAACGAGTATTTAAAGGCCGAGCAATACGAGGAGGCTATCAGTGCGCTCAACGATTACCTTGAACGTAGCGATGACGAGGGCGCGGCCTACGGGATGCTGGCGCGTGCATTGGAGAAAGTGGGACGCCGCACGGAAGCGCGTGCGGCCTACGAGCGCGGCATAGAGGCTTCGCAAAAGCACAATCATCCCTCTATGGCCGAGGATTATCGCATGACACTAATGAGTGATTATGACGACTGATACTAAAGTATTAAAACTTATCAGGAGAACAGACGAGATGAGCAGCGCAAGCCTTGAAGCGCGCGAGCACAGCCGTGTGCTCGACCGTGAACAGATGATAGGTATTTATCGGACGATGTATTTGTCGCGCCGGATTGATGATAAAGAGATACAGCTTAAAGGGCAGAACAAGATTTTCTTTCAGATCAGCGGTGCGGGCCACGAAGCTGTGCTGGTCGCCGCAGGGATGGCTCTGAAGCCAGCTTACGATTGGTTCTATCCCTACTATCGTGACCGCGCGCTCTGTTTGCAGTTGGGCATGACGCCGCTGGAACAATTGCTATCGGCGGTCGGAGCGGCGGATGATCCGAACTCGCACGGTCGCCAGATGCCTTCGCACTGGGGACATAAAAAACTGAACATCGTCTCGCAGTCTTCGCCCACAGGCACGCAGTTTTTGCAGGCGGTCGGTTGCGCCGAAGCCACCTATCGCGCCTCGCTGATCGAAGAGATTCAAAATAAAGTCACAGGCTTTAAAGGCGATGAGGTCGTCTATGTCTCTGCGGGTGATGGGACGACGAGCGAGGGCGAGTTCTGGGAGGCGCTCAACACGGCCTGCAACTTGAGGCTGCCAGTGTTGTTCCTGATCGAAGACAACGGCTATGCGATCAGCGTCCCCGTAGAGGTGCAGACCGCCGGGGGCGATGTCTCAAAGCTCGTAGAAGGTTTTCCCAATCTATACCTTCAGCGATGCGACGGCACAGACCCGCTCGAATCTCTGGAAACCATGAAGCGCGCGGTCGAGAATTGCCGCGCGGGCCGTGGGCCATCGCTCGTTCATGCCAAGGTGATACGACCCTATTCGCACTCGCTCTCGGACGACGAAAAGCTCTACCGTCCCGACGAAGAACGCACGACGGACGCCGAGCGTGACCCGATCAAACGCTTCGGCGCGCTCCTCGTCGAAGAGAATATCGTCACGCAGGAAGAGTTGCAGCACATCAAGGACGAGATTGATGGCGAGGTCAACGAGGCGGCAGACCGTGCGCTCGCGAGCCCGCAGCCCGCGCCCGCTACGGCCACAGAGTTCGTCTATTCGCCGGATGTTGATCCGACTTCGACTGAGTTCGATACGGAAGAGGGAGCGGAGCTGTCGGGTAACGCGGGCACGATGGTTGATCTGATCAATCGCTGCCTGCACGAAGAGATGGCGCGCGATGCGTCAATCGTTATCTTCGGTGAGGACGTGGCAGACGTATCACGCGAAGAGAATCTGGATAAGGTCAAAGGCAAGGGCGGCGTCTTTAAAGTGACGGCCAACTTGCAGCGAAAGTTCGGTGGCGCGCGCGTCTTTAATTCGCCGCTCGCGGAGGCAAACATAGTCGGTCGCGCCATCGGCATGGCGACGCGCGGGCTTAAACCTGTCGTCGAGATTCAATTCTTCGATTACATCTGGCCCGCTTATCACCAGATCAGAAACGAGCTGGCGTTGATGCGCTGGCGCTCCGGCAATGAATTTAAATCTCCGCTCGTGATGCGCGTCCCCGTCGGCGGCTATCTTAAAGGCGGCGCTGTCTATCACTCGCAGTCCGGCGTCTCTATCTTCACACATATTCCGGGGCTGCGCGTGCTTTATCCTTCGAACGCGCTCGATGCCAACGGGCTGCTGCGCACGGCGATACGCGCGGACGACCCTGTGCTTTTCCTTGAGCACAAGCATCTCTATCGTCAGGCGTACAACAAGTCGCAGTATCCGTCCGACAATTTTATGATCCCGTTCGGCAAGGCCAAACGCGTGCGCGAGGGCACAGACCTTTCGATCATCACGTACGGCGCGCTGGTGCAGCGTTCCATTGTCGCCGCCAAGCAGGCTGAAGCTGCGGGCATCAACGTCGAGATCATTGACCTGCGCTCCCTCGCCCCCTACGATTGGGAAGCGATCATGGCGACGGTGAAGAAGACCAACAAGGTCATCGTCGCGCACGAGGACTCGCTGTCGTTCGGCTACGGCGCAGAGATCGCCGCGCGCATCGGCGACGAGTTGTTTGAGTATCTTGATGCCCCTGTGCGCCGCGTCGCCGCGCTTGATACCTTCGTGGCTTACGCTCCGCAACTCGAAGACGCAATCCTGCCGCAAGCGGACGATGTCTCGAAAGCGATTACAGAGCTTTACGGTTATTGAGAGCTATCGGCTCGTCATTACATGGCATGAGGCCCGCAGGATTTACCACAATAATCCTGCGGGCCTCATGCCATGTAATCTCCGGCATTTGTTATTGACAGAGAATGCTGCCGGGCGTGCGCCTCTCTCCTACTGGTTGAAACGAGCGCGGTACTCGGGCGAGTTGATAAACCCGTTGACCATCACTCTGTAGTCACCCGTCTGATTCAGAGTATCTATCCAGTTGAGGTAAAGCGCGTCCGGGTCGCGCCTCAAGTAGCCGAAGTACTGCATCACGACAAACGCCTTGTTGTAGAACTTCGCGCCCACTTCCGCGCTCTCTATCACTTCCCTCAAAACCTGTGCTCTGGTTTTCTGATTGGCCTGTAAGGACTGCACCAGCGCGTCTCTGTTCGAGAGAACGATTCCGGCAGTCTGCGCCAGCGTGTCCACATACTGCCCTGCATCTTGAATCGCGGCGTACCTTTGTTTGTATTCCGCCGTGTCCATGAACTCCGTGATGAACTCCACTTTGGCGGCTTCCAACTGCTGCGGAGTCAGGAAGCCTGTGACTTTCCTCAGTCCCGGCATGAACTCCATGTAGTCCGGCTTGCGGCCCAGCGCCGTCTCGTAGAAACGATAGACGAAGTAGCCGCGATCATAGAACTCCGGCGAGCGGAAGAAGCCAGAGGAGACTTCTATGCGGTCACATTTCGTATCACCCGCAGCGCAGTTGGCGAGAATCGCTTTCCAATCCTGAAGACCCTGCGGCTCGGGCTCGCGGTTGAGGAAGTCAACGTAGTGCTGGCGGATAAAGAAGTCCGCGTCGTCGGCAGGATTATTCGCCGAAGGCGCAAGGTCATTATCGTTGATGGTGACAACGGTCGTCGTGGTCGCGCCGAGGTTTATGCTCTCAGGTTCGCTCAGTATGATCGAGAAGCTCTCGGGGCCCTCGACATAAGCATCGTTGGTGATGAAGATGTCGAAGGATTTCGCCGCTTCGCCCGGAGCGAACTTCAATCTTCCGAGGGCGATGTTGAAGTCGTTCTTCTGCACGGCCGAAGCATCCGCCGTGTTGAAAAAGACAGAGGCTGTCGTGGAGGTATCGCCTGTGCGAGTCACGGTGATAGAGATGTGGCCCGCGCCCTCTGCGACGCTGTAAGCGGCCTGACCGAATTGAATGGTCGGTTGAACGACCGGGGCATCGTCGTCTTTGATGATCAGCACAGCCGTGCTCTGATTGCCGAGCGTCGCTCCGCCCGTCGGGTTACTCAAGACTAGATTGACTGTCTCGTCATTCTCATCCGTCGGATCGTTGCTGACGGGAATGCTGAAGGTCTTGCTTATCAGATCACCGCTCGCCCAGTTAAGTGTGCCGGAGACGGCTGTGTAGTCTGTGCCCGGAGTTGCAGATGCGCCGTTGCTGCTCGTCGCATACTGAACAGAGACTGCGCCCGACGACCCACCGGCGCGCGTCACGACGACGGTGGCCTGACCACCACTCTCGCTGACATCGTAACTCGCGATACTAAATTGCAGCGTTCCAGGTTGTGGCGGCGCGCCGCCCAGAGTGAAACACTGAGAGAATTCCGAGGTGTTGCCAGCAGGATCGGTCGCGGTCGCGGTGATGACTGCGCCCTGCTGAACCGCAACGGGGAGCGTGACGTTGATGTTCGCGTTGTTGCCGACGGTTGCAATGTCGGCAGCGCCCAGAAACACCTGCCCTTCGCCGAAGCCCGACGGGTTGCACTGCGCGCTGGCGAAAAATTCTATACGAAACTGCTTGTTGGCCGTGGAGTTGAGAGTGCCCGCGATGGTCGTCGAGCCGTTGCTCGAATTGACGGAAGTCAGGGCGGGGAAGTTTTGCAGATTGTTGGGCCCGGGCGTCGTATCGTTCACATCGTTCTGCGTGACATTATTCCAGAAGAGATCGATGCCCAGCCCGCCGCTTAGGCCCACGTTGGAATAGATGGCATTACCGTTGATCCTATTGCCCGTGTCGTTAGCGCTGGCGAGAACCACGCCGCCCTCTTTGTTGAAGGCGATGATATTGCCTGCGCCCGCCGCCGTGCCTCCGATGGTGTTGTTCTGCGCATCATTCTGAATAAAGATGCCCATTCTGCCGTTGCCGAGCGCAGAGCCGTTCGCATCCGTGCCGATCAGGTTGCCCTGAACGAGCTGATTCTTAGAGCCGTACAGGACGATGCCTTTGCCATTGTTGCCGGAGATGACGTTGCGTGCGCCAGAGGTTGAGCCGCCGATCAGGTTGCCGCCTGAATTTAAATAGATGCTGATGCCGTTGGCGTTCGGGACGGCGGCTGTGCCCGTCGCGTTCGTGCCGATCAGGTTGCCCTGAATCGTGTTGTTAGCAGGGCTGCTGGCATTCATCGTAATGCCGTCAGACGAATTCCCTGAGATAAGATTTCCTTCGCCAGCAGACGTGCCACCGATCTTGTTGTTCGAGGGGCTCTGGTTAATAAAATAGATGCCGTAACCGTTACCGAGAGCGGCATCGCCCGTGACGTTTGTGCCGATGTAATTTCCCTGCACTACATTGCCCGTCGAACTGTCACCGCTGAAGAGAATTCCGTAAACCTGTGTATTGCCGGAGATCAGATTACGCGCGCCCGGCGCTGTGCCCCCGATAGTATTGTCGGCTGCGCTATCAAACGCGACGCCGGCAGAAGAGTTACCAAGCGCGACGGTTCCCGTCACGTCCGTGCCGATGTAATTTCCCTGCACGAGCGTCGAGCCAGTGCCTTGCAGAGAAACGCCGTAGGCGTTTCCCGAAATGACGTTGCGCGCGCTCGGAGTCGTTCCGCCAACCAGCGTGTTGGGAGCAAGTGAGACGACTACACCACCGGCGAAGTTACCGACTTTGGCCGTGCCCGCCGCATTCGTGCCGATGTAGTTGCCCTGAACTCGATTGTTTACGGCCTGCTTGTTGCCGTTGCCGGAGATATAGATGCCGTAGCCGTTGCCTGTGCTCGGGTCGGCGTTGCCGGAGATGAGATTGCGCGCCGCAGGCGTTGTGCCCCCGATGGTGTTGTTGTCCGAGGCCAGGATAAGAATGCCCGTGTTGACGTTCGGGCGCGCGATGTTGCCAGTCGGGTCTGTGCCGATAAAGCAGCCCTCAATCTTGTTACCGCCTGCATCGTCAGGCAAAATTTGGATACCGTAAAAGCCGAAGCGATTGATAACGAGCCCACGGATCGTCGTGCCGCCGTTCGTTGGCCCAAAAAGCTGTAGCCCGATGTTGTCGTAAATATCGTTGACCGAGACGTTCGAGCCGTCAAGTTCTATCAGAAGCACGGCATTGTTGCCTGTGGCGAGAGTGTTAGCGCTCGCGCCCGGCTGCGTGTAGCCGTCGATGGTCACGGGATCGGTAATGATCGGGAGCGGTGTCGGCGGGCTGATGGTTTTGACACCCGCGCCCGGAATCTGAAAATCAATCAAGTCCGGGCCCGAATTTCCGTTCGCATCCTTGATGGCCTTTCTTAAAGAACCGGGTGTTGGATTCTGGTTATCGCCGTTGTCTGCCGTCGTCGTGACATGATAGGTCGCGGCCTGTGCGACTGTTGCCGCGAGCAGAAAAATGCAGGCGATCAGTATCATCATTTTAACTATGTGGCCTGCCTGTCGGATTGTCCTCTTTTCTGTTTTCATCTCTTTTTCTCCTTCATTGATTTCAAAAAGTTAAGTCTCTTGCCGAAAGCCTGTCTTCGCTTCGCGTGCGGCGACCTGCGCACACGTGCGGCTTTAACTGTTCAGTGCTGATCCGGTCAGCGAGTTGAGACAGATGTAGAGCAGCCCGTCGGCTGTCTCCGTGAAATGAAGTGCGCCGATGTCAAGGTGGCCAACCAAAGAGCGCAGGGTGAGGCCGCAGAGCAGGGCGGCCGTTTCCGCCGTCAGCATCTCGACCTCTGCGGCGCACAAAGCGCACGGCAGAAGGCGGCAGACGCTATCCGTTCGGCGGATCGTCAACCGTATGGTTTCGACCTCGATCTCTAATCTTTTTTTCGTCTTCACTGAAGGCCTCCAAAGTTTTCGTCTGGCCGCTGGCACTCGCGTGATACAATCGGCGCTTGGGCCAAGCGGTTACTGTTTCGATCTTTCCCTGCGCGAATCGCAGGTTCTCAAAAGACCTTGCCTGTCGTCCTTCGGAAACCCTGAAAGAGTTGTGGATTCGGTTCTGAAGAAAACCTGACTAAATCCTGAGCAGGCTCATGAGTGTGAAAACAAAGCAGATATACGAGTTCGGCGCGTTCCGTCTGGACGCCACCGAAAGACTGCTTTTCCAGAACGGCGAGCCATTGCCCCTGCCTCCCAAAGTCATCGACACGCTGCTGGTGCTGGTGGAAAACAACGGGCGTCTGATTGCGAAGGAAGAGTTGATGAAGCGCGTCTGGCCCGACACCTTTGTCGAGGAGAACAACCTCAACAAGAACGTCTCGGCGCTGCGCAAGGCGCTGGGCGAAAGGCAGGACGAGCAAAAATTTATCGAGACAGTGCCAAAGCGCGGCTATCGCTTTATCGCGAACGTGCGCCGCGCCGAGGGAGACGAGACGGAAATTGTGATCGAGCGCACGAAGACGCGCCTGCTGGTCGAAGAGGAGCGGGAGACGGACGCTCAAGGCGATAGAGAAGGCGAGCCTTTAGAGATCACGTCTTTAGAGCTTGAGCCCACAGCTTATGTCGAGGAGGCTTTGATCGTCGGGGCAAGACAAAAGCGCGCCCCTTGGTGGAAGCAGCGCGCGGGCGTCCTAACTTTGACAGCCCTTTGCTGTGGCCTGGTAGCCATCATTATTGCTTCACTGCTGGTGTGGAAAAAGCAGAACCGGAAGCCCGCCGCAATCGCGTCTGTGAGGACGGTGGCGGTGCTGCCCTTCGCTCCGATCAGCGCGGACGGGCGGGACGAATTTCTTGAGCTTGGAATGGCCGATGCCCTGATCACGAAACTCAGCAACCTCAAGCAGGTGGTCGTGCGTCCGACGAGTTCCGTGCGCAAGTACGCCGGTCTTAATCAAGACCCTGTGGAGGCCGGTCGTGAGCTCAAGGTCGGGGCAGTCCTGGTGGGCAATGTGCAGAAGGTGGGCGACACTTTGAGGGCGACAGTGCAACTGATCAACGTGGAAGACGGCGCTGCGCTCTGGGCAGAGAAGTTCGACACGAAGTTTACAGACATCTTCACCGTGCAGGACGCGATCTCAGGAAAGGTTGTCAGGGCGCTGGAGTTAAAACTGTCTGGCGAAGAGACAGAGCGTTTCGCCAGACGCTCGACCGAAGACAGCGAGGCTTATCAGCTTTATCAGAAGGGTCGTTACTTTCTAGGCAATCGCTCTGAAGAGAATTACAGGCGGGCGATAGACTATTTCAAGCAGGCCATTGAGCGTGATCCGAACTACGCGCTGGCTTATGTAGGGCTGGCCGATGCCTACAGCCTGCTGGTGCGTTTCAGCTACGCCAGTGGCAAAGAGGAATATCCTCTGGCGAAGGCCGCCCTGGCGAAGGCTATTGAGCTGGACGAGACGCTGGCAGAGGCCCATAACTCTCTGGCGATACTTCGCTTTTATAATGACTGGGACTGGGCGGGAGCAGAGCATAGTAATCGACGTGCCCTTGAGCTTAATCCGAACTTTGCGGTGGCGCACTTAACCTACGGCTTCTTTTTACAGGCCGAGGGAAAATTTGAAGAGGGTTTGCTTGAAGGTAAACGCGCGCAGGAGTTGGACCCTGTCTCGCGGCAAATCAATTCGGATTTAGTGATCATTTATATTGGGGCGCGCCAGTACGACGAGGCCATCAGGCAGGCGCGACTGGCGCTTGAATTAGACCCGCAAAACTACATCGCGCGCTCCTCGCTCGGGAGAGCGTATCTTCTGAAGGGAATGTACAGGGAATCTGTCGAGGTGTATGAAGAGCTGTATCGCATCAGCCCTGGAACCAAAGGAGGATTGGCGCAAGCCTATGCGTTGGCCGGCAGGCGTCCTGAAGCACAGAAGCTCCTTGACGAGATGATCGAAAGATCAAGTCAGAACTATGTCTCCTTTCAGGAACTGGCCCTGGTCTACACGGCGCTGGGTGAGAAAGATAAAGCGTTTGACGCCCTCGAAAAAAGTTTTAAGGAGCGTGACTACAGACTTCTATTCCTGAAAGCCGAAGCCAGACTTGATCCTCTTCGCTCAGACCCGCGCTTTGCAGACCTTGAACGTCGCGTTGGCTTGCCCCAATAAATTTCCAATAAGCGAAGCTTTACTCTGGATGAGAAGGCGGCCAGCCTGTGTGGCCGCCATTTTTCTATATCTTGTCTGCGGCAAGATGCGATACACGTCTGTATCGTAACGTGTCGCCCCGTGCCGCGAGTTCCCGCCATCTTCTGGCTCTAAACTCATATTTAATTCAACTTAGCTCTCGCCGCGCGGTGGCACAATCGTTGCCCTTAACAACGTACGACTAAATATGCACTCTCCCCCACAACTCGGAAGAAATTCCATAATTTTAGGAGGAGATAACCGATGAGCAAACGTTTTCTGAGGATTGCAGGAGCGCTTGCGCTCTCGCTGGCGACCGCAGGGCT
>DATLMN010000016.1:0-10478 GCA_035537255.1 Pyrinomonadaceae bacterium
ATGCGAGTCGTGCTCGCGCACGATCCAGCGTTTGGCGTTTATCGGCATGAAGAGTTACTCGGCAAACCAGCCATTGGCATCAAGGAGCTTGACGCCGATGCGTTGTTTGCCGTCCGTCTCGTCCGTCCAGACGCCGTTGACTTCGGCGTCTATAGAGCGTCCGAACGGCGGCGTGAGGCGCACCACTGTTCCGAGTTCGACGGCTGCATCCGTGATCAGCGTAGCTCCGCCACGACTGACCTTTACTGCTTCGGCCTCTACCTGAAAGGTTTCACCCTCGCGGCTGCGGCCTTCCAACTGAACGGCAAAGTCAACGGGTACGCGCGGGCTGCGCGGGCGCTGCGCAGGCGCAATCCCTTCATCGCGCTTCATTTCATTACTCATAAATCATTCTGGCCCCTTCTATTTATTTTCATTCCAACTTCTGGCTCTGCGGGAGGAGGGGCGAGATGAGTTTACCGAATTTCGGCTGCGATTGTTAGTGTTTTGGGAAGCTGTGGGCGACGGCGTGGCAAGGGCCGGAACAATTTGCGGCGACGAAGGGCCAGCCTGCGTAGAATCAAAGGGCTGCATGACGCCCGCCAGTAAGAGACCCAGCACGGCGAAGCCCACGACCAGACGATAGCCTATAAAGATGCCGGTCGAGTGCGTGCGCAGAAAGCGCAACAGAAACCAGATAGAGGCGTAGCCGACCAGTCCTGAGACGATAGTCGCGACAAGTAGCGAGACATAACTATCCGAGGGGAGCTTATCGTACGCTTCTTTGAGTTCGAGCAGGCCGCTGGCGGCGATGGCCGGGATCGAAAGCAGAAAGGAGAAGCGTGCGGCAGTCTCGCGCGTCTCTCCGGCGAAGAGGCCGCCCATGATGGTCGAGCCCGAACGGCTCGCGCCCGGCAGCAGCGACAAAACCTGCGCGCCGCCCACGGCCAGCGCATCACGTATGCCCAAATCTTCCATCCCACGCTTGCGCTTGCCTATCAATTCCGCAACGGCGAGCCCTATAGCCACCAGTATCATCATCGTCGCGATGACGTAGAGATTTTTCGTAAACGGCCCTTCGATAAGTTTCTTTAAGAGCAGACCGATTGTGCCAATCGGGATCGAGCCGATGATAACTAGCCAGCCGAGCCATGCTTCGTGCGAAAGCTTAGTCTGCTTCTGGCCGATCATCGTCATATCCATCGCGGCCTCGCTCTTGCCACCGCGCAGAAGCGCAAAGTGATCGCGCACGAAAGCGTAAGTGATCGCCCAGATGTCGCGCGCGAAATAGATCAGGACGGCCAGCAGTGTGCCGAGCTGTATAACGGCGATGGTAGCAGTCATACGCTCCGCGCGCAGAGTCTGCTCGACGCCCTCGTATAATCCCAGAGCGCGACTGGCGAAGATCAGGTGCGCCGTCGAGCTGATAGGGATAAATTCCGTCAGTCCCTGAACGATGCCTAAGATGATGGCTTGAAGTATGGACATAATCTCGGTCTTGAATTATTCGCGGAATGAATTTCTCACAGCGATTCGATCATACAGGAAATTCGGCATAAGCATAGCGGCGCGCACGATGCTCGCCAGTTGCCAGGGGAAAGCATAAGACTTCCTGCGTGCTTCGATGGCACGCACGATCTTTTTGGTCGCGTCCTCCAACTCCATCAGGTATGGCATCTGCGCGTGACGCCCTGCCGTCAATGGAGTCTTGATAAAGCCCGGATGAATAATCGTCACGTCAACACCCGTGCCCGTTAAGTCCAGACGCAGGCTCTCGAAGAAGGCCGAGAGCGCGGCTTTACTGGCGCAGTAGGCTGCCGATTTCGGTAAGCCTCTGTACGCCGCAAGCGAAGAGATGGCGACCAGTTGGCCCTGTCCGCGTGCGACCATCTCCGGAACGACCGCCGTCGCGCTATTAACCGCGCCGAGCAGGTTGATGTTGATAACCTCCGCCACGTCTGCGGCCTTTAAATCCAGCGCGGCGGTCGTCGCCCCGACACCCGCGTTGGCGATGAGCACATCAATATGGCCGAACTCTGCGCGCAGAAGGTCTGCGGCCTCGCGCACAGACTCTGCATCCTTAACATCAGCGGGCAGCGCCAACGCACGTCCGCCCACGCCTTCTACTTCCCCGACGATCTCCGCGAGCACATTCGCGCGCCTCGCCAGCAGGCCCAACGTCGCGCCGCGCCGCGCCAACTCAAGAGTGAGCGCACGCCCGATGCCGCTCGATGCGCCCGTGATCAGCACAACTTTCTCTCGCCAGTCAGTCATAAGAGTAGTCAGTAGTCAGTAATCAGTCATCAGTCAAGAAAAAAATTCCGTTTATGGAAGCAAACCAGTCTGTAAACCCGTCGCCACGATCAGGCGCGTTTTAGCTGACAACTGATTACTGACTACTGATTATTTTTTTCAACACAACTCGGCGACGTGCGGGCCGAGCGCGCGCAGGGCGGCGGCCAGATCATCCTGCTTAATTAGAAGGTGATCGCGCGAGAAGGCGGAGAGAGCGCCGCAGCTAATGTCAGCCTCGGCTAAAATCTCCGAGACGCGCGCCAGATAACCGACGACGTTCCACTGAAGCTCAAGGTTGAACGTCAGCAGGCGAAAGCCGCCTTCGACGCGCGCGTCGCGGGCGGCGTGCCGCATCGTGCGCCAGTCTTCTTCGTCGAGCAGCAGCGTCACCTCGTACTGATCGCGCAGGAGCATAAAGGGCGCGCTTCCGCGCGGGCTCAGCTCAGGACTTTCGAGCAGGCGCGTCCATTCCTCATGGCGCAGGCCGACGAGAAAGTAGGTGGCGGGCGCGACCTCTATGCTGGTTCGCCGCAACAGTTCGGCAGCGTCCGGTTTCGTCTCTGTCCGCTCGGCGTTTTCGATCATACAAAATCGGAAATTAAGAGTGGCGTGTTATACCTGAACGATGACCGGAGTGATGACGGGCTTAGCGCCGGTCTGCTTCTGTAGAAAACGTTTGACCTCGACGCGCACACGCTCCTTGAGAAGACCTGTGTCCTGTCTCTCTTTCAGCGTGGCGCTCTCGACGGTTTCCGTGATGATGCGCTGTGCGTCTTCGTGATAACCGTTCGAGCCTTCGAGGCCGATGACGCCGCGCGCGACGATCTCCGGCGGCGCTTCCATCGCGCCGGTCTCTTCGTTGATCGTGATGACTAATGTCACGACGCCGTCGTAGGCGATCTGTTTACGCTCGCGCACAGTCTCGCGGTCGATCTCTTCAAAGCCAGATTCGTCTATAAAGGTTCGTCCGACCTCGCGTTTTTCGACGACCGTGGCGCGCTCGCCGTCCAGCTCAAGCACATCGCCGTTCTCGATCAGAATAATATGCTCTTCGTCATAGCTCAGATGATTTTTGATGAACTCCTTGTGGCGGAAGAGCATGCGGTACTCGCCGTGAATCGGCACGACGTACTTTGGCCTGACAGCCTCGGTCATGATCTTGATGTCTTCCTGCGAGGCGTGGCCGGAGACGTGAATCAAGCGGCGCTTCTCTTCGATGATGTTTGCGCCGCGTTTGTAGATTGCGCCGATCAGGCGCGAGATGGCCCTCTCGTTGCCCGGAATAATTCGTGCCGAGAGGACGACCGTATCGCCTTCCTCTATGGTCAAGCCCTTATAGCTTTGCGTCGCCATCTGCGAAAGCGCCGCGCGCGATTCTCCCTGCGAACCAGTGACCAGAAAGACAACTTCGTCATCGTCCAGGTGCTTCGTCTCGTTCAAGGAAACCATCAGGCCGTCCGGAATATCCAGATAGCCAAGGCGGTCTGCGATCTCCACGTTCTTTTGCATCGAGCGACCGAGCACACAGACGCGGCGACCGAACTGCTGGGCCACGTCGAGCACAATCTGCAAGCGATGAATGGAAGAGGCGAAGGCTGCGACGACGATGCGCCCTTGGGATTCCGAGAAAATCTCCTCGAAGGCTGGAATCACTGCGCGCTCTGAGGGCGTGCGTCCGGGCACTGTCGCATTGGTCGAATCCGAAAGCAGCGCTAACACGCCCTCCTGCCCGTAGCGACGAAGGGTGCGCAGGTCAATCGGCTCGCCGATGACGGGCGTCTCGTCGACTTTGTAATCGCCCGTATGAATGATCGTTCCCACGGGCGTCTTGATCGCCAGCGAGAAACAATCCACCAGCGAATGCGAGACGCGTATAAACTCGATCTTAAAAGGCCCAAGCTCGACCACATCGCGCGGCTCGACGCGGTGTATCAAGGTGTCGCCGAGCAGATCGTGCTCGTCCAGCTTGCTCTCGGCCAGGCCGACCGTGAAATGCGAAGCGTAAACGGGGACGTTAAATTTTTTCAGGATATAGGGGAGCGCGCCCAGATGGTCTTCGTGACCGTGCGTCAGGATGATGGCCGTGATCTGCTCCCTGTACTCTTCCAGAAAATCGAAATCGGGAACGGACACGTCCACGCCATAAGCGCTCTCTTCAGGGAAACCCATGCCGGCGTCGAGGATGATCATCTCATCGTCGTAGCGCACGGCCATACAATTCATCCCGAACTCGCCGATACCGCCGAGCGGGATGATCTCTAAAACATTACCCACTGTGATTCTTTACTCTACTCTCCAAAAGAGCCCGACGAATGCTCAAAACTGAACGCTTTCGCCGGGCGGAATTAAGCCTGACAGTATAACACACGGAAGGCTTTAGTTTCGCTTCTCCGAAGTTTGACTAATCAGGTCGATTTAGAATGAGGGTCGTGGGAGTGATTGCTCACCACAGAGACACAGAACACACAGAGGAAGCACAGAGAAATAATTCAAGCCTCTGTGTCATCTCCGTGTCCTCTGTGCCTCTGTGGTGAATCTCAATACACCGCATACTCAATTAAGTGCTTAGCGCCCATCCTCGGCTTGTTCAATCGTGCGCGCCAGCGCGGCCCACTCTTCCAGGGTCAGGGTCTCTGCGCGCCGGTTGGGCGCGATGTGTGCCGCTTCGAGCGCGGGACGCGGGCCACCAGACTTTTCAAGACGCGCGGACAATTCACCGGAGATGCTGCGCAGATTATTAAAGATCGTCTTGCGCCTCTGAGCAAACCCGGCGCTGACCAGCCGCCACAGCAGCTCTTCATCTTCGACCTCGACGGCCGGGCGCTGGCATACAGTGAGACGCACGACCGTACTCCAAATCTTCGGCACGGGGCGAAACGCCTGCGGCGCAACGTCGAAGAGCGCTTCACGCTCGCAATAAGCCTCGACCAGCACGGAGAGATAGCCTCGCTCTGTGGAAGCAGGCGGCGCTGTGATACGCTCGACCACTTCGCGCTGAAGCATCAAGACCATCTCAGGAATACAGGCGCGTTGCCGTATCAAACGTTGCAGGATGGCCGTCGAAATATTGTAAGGAAGATTCGCGACCAGACGCGCACTCTTATCCGGCGCGATCAGCGCACAGAAGTCCGTGGCGAGCGCGTCTGCTTCTAAGAGATGAAAGTTCGAGTTCGCGGCAAACTGCTCTCGCAGACCTTGCGCGAGGTTAAAATCAAGCTCGACGGCAAAGAGGCGTCCGGCCCTTTCCAGAAGGCGCGAAGTCAAAGCACCCTGCCCCGGCCCGATCTCGATGATCGCTTCATCAGCGCGCGGCCCGAGCGCCTCGACGATACGCGCGGCGACACGCTCATCCGTGAGAAAGTTCTGCCCTAGACTCTTTTTAGCACGAGACGAAGGAAGGGATGAGGGCGGAGGGATGAGGGATGAACGAGGAGACCGGCGGGATGAGCTTTTTTTCTTAACTTCATCCTTCATCCCTCCGCCCTCATCCCTTTTTCCGGGTATCCGGTTATTTCCAAGTCCGGCCCATGCTGCGTGATCTCGACATCGCGAAGCCTGACGGCGTCGCTGATTTTTTCAGCGCCCGTGCCGCCGACCGCAACTGGCGCGTCGCATCCTCCGATAATTAGCGGCGCGATAAAAAAGCTCACCTTATCGACGAGCCCTGAAGAGAGGAATGCTCCGGCGACGCTTGCTCCGCCTTCGACCAGCACGCTTTGAATAGAGCGACGGCCCAGCTCCTTTAATACGTTTTCGAGATCGCGGCCACCGTTGCTCGCGCTGAAAACTTCGACGCCGCGCTCCTTTAGAGCTTCGACGGCAGAAGCGTCCGCGCGCTCAGACGTAAACAGTATGACGGGCGCATCGCGCGCGGAGAGCGCAAGCTGCGAAGCGGCGGAGAGACGCAAACGTGGATCGAGCACGACGCGCACCAAGGGAAGTCTGCGCGGCTCGCCCGAACGATCAGTCAGCAGCGGGTCGTCATTGATGGCTGTGCCAGAGCCGATCAGGATGGCGTCGTATTCATGGCGGAGGTGATGCACGCGCTCGCGCGCTTTTGTACCTGTGATCCAGCGCGAGTCGCCCGTGCGCGTGGCGATGCGTCCATCCATAGAGCACGCGAGCTTGAGGTGAACGAAGGGGCGCGCACGGCGCATGAAGTGAATATATTTTTCGTTAAGACGCGCTGCCTCCTGGGCCGACAGACCCGTCTCGACAATGAGCCCTGCGGCGCGCAGATGATTGAAGCCCTGGCCTGAGACCTTCGGGTTGGGGTCTTCGATGGGCGCGACGACACGCGCGACGCCTGCGCGTATCAGCGCATCCGTGCAGGGCGGCGTGCGCCCGTGATGAGCATGCGGCTCTAACGAAACATAAGCGGTCGCCCCATTAGCTTTTGAACCGGCCTCTTCGAGCGCGAGCGTCTCGGCATGTTTGAGATTTTCGTAGAGATAAAAACCCTCGCCGACGACCTCACCGCGTGCGTCAGTGATGACGCAACCGACGAGCGGGCTCGGACTGACCTGTCCAACGCCGCGCGCAGCCAGAATGAGCGCGCGACGCATCATCTGCTGATCTATCTCGCTCCAGCGATGCACGCCCACGTCACTTGTGGCTGTTTCATCCGGCCTCAATAGTCCCTCTTATTCAAACAGGCTATTGACATACTGCTCAGGGTCGAACACGACGAGGTCGTCAACCTTTTCGCCGATGCCCGCGTAGCGTATCGGCAGGTTAAGCTCTTTGGCGATGGCGACGGCGATGCCGCCCTTGGCCGTGCCGTCGAGCTTGGTCAAAACTATTCCGGTGACACCCGCTACTTTCAAAAATTGTCGCGCCTGTTCAAGTCCGTTCTGTCCCGTGACGGCGTCCACGACGAGTAGCGTCTCGTGCGGCGCGCCTTCGACTTCGCGCCCGGCGACGCGCTTCATCTTTTCCAGCTCGGCCATCAGATTCGATTTGTTGTGCAGGCGTCCGGCAGTATCCACGATCAGGACATCGGAATTGCGCGCCTTGGCAGCCTTCAAGGAATCGAAGAGAACTGCCGCCGGATCAGTGCCCTGCTTCTGCTGTATCAGCGGAACGCCCGTGCGCTCTGCCCAGATGGCTAGTTGGTCTGAGGCTGCGGCGCGGAAGGTGTCTGCGGCGCAGATCAGCACGTCATTGCCTTCGGCCTTGATGCGTTGCGCGAGCTTGCCGATGGTCGTCGTCTTGCCCACGCCGTTGACGCCGACGATCATCATCACATAGGGCACAATCCCTTCCGGCACACTCGTCTCCGAAGCGATGCCCTCGCGCTCGGATGCTTGTAGGATCGAAAGCAGTTCCGATTTGATCGCCTGCTTGAGTGCGTCGATGTCGTTGATCTGCTGGCGAGCGATGCCGCGACGCACCGTTTCAAGTATATGCAAAGTCGTCGGCACGCCGATGTCCGCCGCGATGAGCGCCTCTTCCAATTCGTCCAGCAGCTCCGCGTCGATCTGCTTACGACCTTGAAAGACCGTGTCAATTCTTTCTGAAAGCGATTCGCGCGTGGCGGCGACGGCGCGACGAAAACGGGCGCTGAACTCCTGTTCGAGCGCGGCCTCTTCGGCCTGCAACTCTTCTATAGAACGATCAAGACCAAGGATTGAGGTCGTAAAGGGCGAGCGCGAAGGCACAGCCCTTTGCTGCGCTGCGGGCTTGATAGGCTCTGCTGTGCGGCGCTCGCTCGATTCCGGCGGCTTCGTTGGTCGCGGACTCTCCGTCACCGTTTGCGTCTCGCGCGCGGGTGGCGGAGTCGGGGCTGCTCCCGTAGGCGCGGGCTCAATCGCGGGCGGCCTGCTTAATTGTGCTGCGTCCTGACCCTGCGCCGGCGCAGCGGGTGTTTGAAGCGGCGTTTCAAGAGCGGAGGGCGCGGGCGACTGTTGCTCCGAGGCCTGACGTGTGGGGCGTGGCTCGTTTAGTCCGAGCGTGACGAAGCGTTCCTTGTTTGTGCGTTTCCAGAATGGCATAGCTCAATAATGTACCCTTGTGAATCTACAGTCCCGAAGCGTCAAGCGAATGATTATAAACGCAACTGCCGCAGCACGACAAAAGCGATTCCCGAAGGAGCTTGATCGCTTCAATCAAAGGCGGCGGCTCTAGTTTGATTCAGATATTGACGGCAGGCCCCGGACGAACGCGCATACCTTTTTATGCGCGTTCATTTTAAATCCGTAGCTGAGTAAGTTACAGGTTTTGAGGCGTAAAGGCGCGCCGAGCGCTATTCCGTATTCAGATTCTTCTCTTGCTTGATCTCTTTGCTCTCAGGATTTTCCGCGCCGGGGACGAGCGACCCCGTGGGTTTCTCTTCTTCCAGCTTTTCGCTGGGGCTTTCCTCTGCCTTTGGCTTCTGTTCCTGCTCCGTCGCTTTGCTCTGTCCCTGATTGACGTTCATGATGGTCTCCTTCAAACGATTGACGCTTTGACGCGACCCTTCGCTCTACGTTGGCCCACAACTGACAGTGAGCCGATGCCAAAGCGCGAATCTCAGTCGCCTCTGCGTCTACAGCCTTAATTGGATCAATCTTACGCGCAGTAATATACATGGCGAGCGGGGGCTGCGCCAAACGTAGATATGATGAGCGGGTCGAAGAGTCTAAACGTGTGCGAAGAGCGCGCCAGGCACTATACGATTAAGAGGAATTAGATGACGGAATGTTAAAGAGAGGATTTTAGTACGGGTTGAAGTTATATTCGAGCTGGATGTACTGCGAGACGGGGCGTCCATCCCTCTGCGCCGGGGCGAACCTGATCTGCCGCGCCGCCGCAATTGCCCGCTCCGTCAGGCCGTAAGGCAGACCACTGACGGCGCGTATATTTCTTACCACTCCGTCAGCACCGAACACCACTCTCAAAACCACTGTACCGCTGACGTTGTTTTGACGGGCCTCAATCGTATATTGAGGCTCGGGCTTGGAGAGGATTCGCGCCTTCTGCGTCACCTCACGCGGACTGAAAACTCTGTTGGGATCGTTATCTGAGAGCCCGCTGCTATTGCCGCTGCCGCCACCACCGCCGCTGTAGCCACCTTGTCCTGTTCCTGCGCATCCCAGGCCACCGCAACCCGGCCCGACGCCCGCGCTCAACTCATTCGTGCGCTCTTCGCCGACCCGTACGTTGCTGTTAGAGGCGTTCGTGTTGATGGGCCCAAGCTTGAAGGAGTCCAAAAATCTGTCCTGACTTTGATGGCCCGGCGAGCCAGGGACGTAATTATATATCCAGATCAAAGTGTAAACTCGCCTGTTGGTGACATAGACGCGTGCGACGCAAGGGGTCTCATTGCTAAAAGACAGATGATATTCGCGCCCCTTGTAAACGCCGAGCACGAGGTCTCTTTTCGCAATCACTTTGATCGCGCCGCCACTCTGACGCACATCTTTGAAGAGCGGGTGCATGTATTCGCCCGCGAGAGGATTGAGCATAGACTCTACATTTGCACCGCTCATCCTCGGCGACGAAGTGACCATATACATGTTGTTATCGTCGCTTGCGCCGTAAAAATGTAAGGACTGGTCTAAAGGGAGAGAATCGGACGCCTTGCGCAGGATGGGCCGGGACGGCATCAGCACGGTGAACTCTTCGCCGATGGGCGCGACCCTGATCCAATTGTTTATTTGCGCAGAAGGGCTTTCGCCGCGCAATGGGGATTGCTGTCTCACCTCTGTGTCGAACGCACGCGAGTCTAGCCCCTGTCCACTCGCAGGCATCGCACACACAAACGCGAGTAATAACAGAAGCGCCGGGAGCGGCGAATATCTAAGACTACTTAGCACTCTTTTTATTCCTTAAATCCTTAGTCGATCAATTCCCTGTTCGCGTCGATTGGTTTCCCGTTTGCTCGGCGTTCTTCTGCTGCCGCCGATTTTTTTTCATCAGGTGACGGGGACGCTCTCGCGTGACGGCTGCTCCGGGGCGGGCGAAACTGTCGTGAGCTTTGCATTAGCGTCTTTGACGGGGCGTTTGAGACGCACAGAGCCCGGACGTATCTGCCCGGATTCGCAGGCAGCGACCAGCGAAGCCACTACGCGCTCATCATAGCGCGTGCCGACGAAACTCTTGATGCGCTCGACGGCGTCTTCAAACTTCATGGCGCGTTGATAGGGGCGATCCGTCGTCATCGCATCGAAGGTGTCTGCGACAGAGACGATGCGCGCCATCATAGGAATCTCGTCGCCCTTGAG
>DATLMN010000017.1:0-9948 GCA_035537255.1 Pyrinomonadaceae bacterium
GCCAGAAGTTTATTGGGATAGCCGACCGCCGCTTTCTCGACCGTTAGAACTTGCGTGCCCGCGCGCTCAATCGCTTGCAGGCGGAAATCTCCGGACGATTGATCGACGCGGACGCCTTCGACCCTCTCAAGTTTTTCGAGCCTCTTGCGGCGCGACTTGGCCTGCTTGGTCTTTTGTCCTGCTATGTTGCGGCGTATGAACTCTTCGGTCTTGGCGATCAGTTGCTGTTGATTTTCGAATGCACGGCGCTGAGCTTCGCGCCGCTCTTCGCGCTCAACAAGAAAATCCGAGTAGTTGCCGGTGTAGCTCGCCGCGCGCCCCTGCTCGATCTCTATGATGCGACGGCAGGTGCGATCAAGAAAGTAACGGTCGTGGCTGACGATGATGAAGCCCGCCGCGTAGGTCGAAAGAAATTCTTCGAGCCATTCGACAGAAGTGACATCCAGATGATTCGTCGGTTCGTCCAGCAGGAGAACATCAGGCTCTGCGAGCAAGAGTCGCGCGAGCCCCAGTCGATTCTGCTGTCCGCCGGAAAGTTTTTCCGTCTCCATCTGCCACATCTCGCGATCAAACCCTAGTCCCTGCAATATAGCTTCGGCACGGGCCGCGTACTCGAAACCACCCTCACGCTCGAACTCATGTTGAAGATCGCTGTAGCGTTCAAGAATCGCGTCCAGATCATCCGGCGCTTCCGCCATGCGTTGCTCAAGCAAGTGCATCTCATGCTCTATCTGTTGCAGATGGCCGAAGGCCGCGAGCGCTGACTCATGAACGGTCGAGCCCGGCTCGAAATGCACGTGCTGCGCGAGCAGGCCCAACTTGACGCCGCGCGCGCGCACCACGTCGCCGCGATCAGGCGTCTCTTCACCGCTCGTGAGCCGAAACACAGTCGTCTTGCCCGCGCCGTTACGGCCTACGAGTCCGACATGCTCGCCAGGATTGATCTGAAGCGAAGTGCCGCGCAGGACTTCCTGCGAGCCGTAAGATTTATGAACGTCTGAGAGGCGAAACAACATGAGCTGGTGAAAACCGAATCGACTAAACGAAAGCGCGAAGCGGGCGCAGGGCTCATCCTCTATGGCAAGCCCGCACCCGCTACGGGGGAAGTTACGAAAACCCAAACCCGGTTTAAGGTTTCGGCGAAGCCTTGGGTGAAGCCTTTGGCGAAGGCGCTCTAGACAACGTATTAGCATTGCCCGCTGTTGCTGTCGGCGTTGCAGCCGGACTGGTTGTCGCTTGCGGCGTCGCGGTCGCTGCCGGACTTGTTGTCGCTGTCGGCGTCGTTGTTGCTGCCGGAGCAGCATTGGAATTGGCCGCAGGGGTTGCACCGGCTGGGCGCGGGCCGCTCAGATTGCTAGGGCTGCTGAGCATATTGTTCGCCAGATTGTTGACGATCTTGGCATCGTTCATCGCGACCTCAAGCAGCGCCGCGTTCAAAATCTGCTTGCGTTGATTGAGCAGAGCGTTCGTGATCTGCTCGCGCACGCCGGGGCTTTCCAGCGTCAGGTTCTCTGTCTGCAACTGCTTTCGCTTGAGCTTGAAGATATACCACTTGCCTGTGCCAAAGCGTATGGGCGCGGTGAAGCTGCCTGCCTGCATCTCAGAGCCGAAGAGCTGGCCGATCAACTCCTGTGGGAAACCGTTCTGCTTGAGATCATCTTCGGTGGCAAAGCCTACGTCGCCGCCGCGCACGTTGCTGGGGTCTTCGCTTCGCGCCCTCGCGACATCAGCGAAATCAGCGCCGCTCTTCAACTGCTGGTAAATAAGGTCTACCTTTTGTTTCGCCTCGACATCGCCCTTGGCGTCATCCTGCGCGCCGTTGTCTGATGGATCGACGACGATGTCCGCCAGATCTACGCCGCGCGCGTTGACGAAGACCTGCCGGTTGTTGTTGTAATAGTCCTCGACCTCTTTATCGCTGATCGTGATCTTGCCGTAGGTCTGATCCTGAAGCTTTTGAATCGCAAGGGTCTTGCGCGCCTCTTCGCGCAGCGATTCCATCGTCTGGTTCTGTTCCTTCAGACGCTTTTGAAACTGATCATCGGTCATGCCGGCCTGCTGCTTCATATTATTTATGAACTGCGTGACATCTTCCTCGCTCGGCAACTGTTTTTCCTTCTCGGCGCGCTGAAAGAGCACCTCTTTTTGCACGAGCTGGCCGAGGACTTGCAGGCGCGCCTGCGCCAATTCGAGCGGAGACATCAGCGACTGTTTGCCCTGCGCTTGATCGTTAATGAGCTTATCGACTTCGCTCAGCATGATGTTTTTGCCGTTGACGGTGGCCGCGACGGCTGTGTTGCCCGCATCACCCTGCCCGCCTGCGCCCGTACGATTGCAGGCGACCACTAGAAAAGCGGCGAGGGTGACGAGGAAAAGGTTTAGAAACTGTTTGACGACTCTTTGCACTTTGGCTCTTGCTCCTTCAGACTGTGACGATCATGGCAGTTCACGAGAAGGCGCATGCGCGCCCTACATGTTTGACTTTATGTAAACCTGTTTGCTATAAATTCTCGTTTTGAATTCGTGGCGCGTTTTCAGGCGTTTTCAACCTAGCGAGTAATCCGCGCTTTCTTTAACTTGTCGGAGGTATCTAAGTAATCATGGCTAAACGATGCGAAGTCTGTGGCAAAGGCCCACAGTTCGGCAATAATGTTTCACACGCGAACAATCGCACGCGCCGTCGTTTCGATCCCAACCTGCAATCCATACGAGTGCAGCTACCCAAGGGCGGCGCTCAGCGCATGAAGGTTTGCACGACCTGTATCAAGGCTGGCAAAGTCGCGAAGGCGGCCTGACGGCACGAAGAAAAATCTCGGTTTTCAAACTTAAAGGCTACCAGTCTTGCCCTCTAGGATGACGAATCCGAACGGAGCGTTGGGCTGGTAGCTATTCTTTTCCGCAAAGCGCGATGGCTTCGATCTCAACGCGCGCATCTCTGGGCAGCCTTGCGGCTTCGACGGTCGCACGCGCCGGGGCATCCTCTTTGAAATAACGCCCGTAAACCTCGTTCATCGCCGCAAAGTCGTTCATGTCCGCGAGGAAGACCGTGGTTTTAACTACGCTTTCAAGATTTGTCCCGGCGGCTTCGAGCACGGCAGAGAGATTGCGCAGCACTTGCTCTGTCTGCTCCGCCACGCCGCCTGGAACGAACTGGCCCGTCGCGGGATCGATAGGTATCTGCCCCGAAGCGAAGACGAAACCGGCGACCCTGACGGCCTGAGAATAAGGGCCTATGGCCTGCGGCGCGCGCTCCGTCCTGATGATCTCCCTCACTGTTTGCGATACCCTCTTTTACGACTTCGAAAACAAAACACGCATTCTAACAGAAAAAGGGCGAAAAGGTGAAAAGGCCAAGGGGTGAAAAGCAGAAAAGGTGAAACCATCCTGCCCTTCTAACCCTTGGCCCTTAAAAGCGTCTAGCGCTCGCGCTCCCACTTTTGCTTTTAGACAGCACCCTGCTGGCGTTCCACATCTAGGACGCCCGGTACACTCTTGATCGAGTTGATGACCTTGTCCAGATGCTTTACGTCGAAGACCTCTACGGTGACCTCTATGCGACCGCGCTCGTCGTCGGCGACCGTGGCGCGCGCATCTCGTATGCCTGTCTTCATGTCTGAGATTGCGCCGGTGATGCCCGCGATCATGCCCGTGCGATTCTCCGTAATCGCGAGCAGCTTGACCGCATAAGCCTCGTTATCGGATTTGCCAGCCCATTCGACTTCGACGACGCGCTCCGGATTGACCATCAACTGCGCGACGTTCTTGCAGCGCGTGGTATGCACGGCCACACCCTTGCCGAGAGTGATGTAGCCGACAATCGGCTCGCCGCGCAGAGGATTACAGCAGCGGGCACGCGTCACCATCAGGTCGTCCACGCCACGCACGACGATTGAATCATCGCCAAAGCGTATGAGACGTTTGACGGCGCGCACACTGCTCAACAGGCGAGACTCTTTCTTCTGGTCAAGCTCCTCGAACTTCTCAGGCCCGAGGTATTTCGCGATCACATTGCGCGCCGCGAGCTTGCCGTAACCAATGCCCGCCAGCAGGTCGTCTATGCGCCCGTAGCCGTATTCGCCAGCCACGCGCTTGAACGCTCCGTCCGCATCGTTCAAAAGCTTCTTGGCAGAGAGCTGAAAACGCGTCGCCTCCTTCTCGAAGAGTTTGCGTCCGATCTCTATGGATTGCGCGCGTTGCTGTTCGGCGACCCAGTGGCGCACACGATTGCGCGCGCGCGAAGTGACGACAAAATTCAGCCAGTCGCGCGAAGGATGCGAACTCGAGGTGGTGAGAATCTCTACGACATCGCCGTTTTGAATCTGCGTGCGCAGTGGAACCATGCGATTGTTGATGCGCGCGCCAGTACAGGTATTGCCGACCTCGGAGTGAATCATGTAAGCGAAATCCACTGGCGTTGCGCCGCGCGGCAGTTGTATCACCTTGCCCATAGGCGTAAACGCGTAGACATCCTTCGGGTACAGATCGAGTTTTAAGGAATCAAGGAAGTCTTTGCTGTCTTTGACATCCTGCGTCCATTCGACCAGCGAGCGCAGCGCCTTCAAAGCCTCGTCGTCATCGTGCGCGCCGCGCTTTCCTTCTTTGTACTTCCAGTGCGCGGCCACGCCCTCTTCGGCAATGTGGTGCATCTCTTCGGTGCGGATTTGGACTTCAAAGGATTGCCCCTTCGCGCCGATGACGGAAGTATGAAGCGACTGGTAGAGATTGTCGCGCGGCGTGGCGATCCAGTCCTTGATTCTTCCCGGCACAGGCTTCCACATGTTGTGGATGACGCCGAGCGCGCCGTAGCAATAGCGTATCTCATTCGGCGTAATGACGCGCGCGGCCACCAGATCATAAACCTGATCGAGCTCGATTTTCTGTCGCTTCAGCTTTTTCCAGATTGAATAGAGACGCTTGACGCGCCCTTCTATGCGAACGTAGGGCACTTCAGATTCGTGCATCTTCTCTTCGATGCGCGCGGTCACGCCTTTGAGAAAAGCGTCGTTCTCAGGACGGCGACGTTCTAGCTGGGCTGAAAGCTCTCGGTACTCTTCCGGATGCAGATGTTGAAAGGCAAGGTCTTCGAGTTCGCCGCGCAGTTTGCCCATGCCAAGGCGGTGCGCGATGGGCGCGAAGATGTCCATCGTCTCCTGCGCGATGCGCTTGCGCTTTTCCGGCTTGAGGTAATGGAGCGTGCGCATATTGTGAAGACGGTCTGCGAGTTTGACGAGGACGACCCTTACGTCGTCGATCATCGCCAGCAGCATCTTGCGGACGTTCTCTGCCTGCTGTTCTTCGCGCGAGACGGTGCTGATCTGCGCGATCTTGGTCAGGCCGTCGACCAGATGCGTGACTTCGTCGCCGAAGTTCAGGCGAATCGTATCCAGGTCAACGAGCGTATCTTCGACGACATCATGCAGCAACCCCGTCGAGACAGAGACGGCGTCGAGCCGCATGTCGGCCAGGATGTTGGCGACCTCAAGAGGATGCATCAGGTAGGGCTCACCCGAAGCGCGCGTCTGCCCCTTGTGCTCGCGCGCCGAGAAGAAATAGGCGCGGCGCAAGAGATCGAGATCGGCCTGCGGATGATTGCGCGAGACCTTTTCGACGATGTCTTCGATGCGAATCATAAAAAAAGTAATCGGTAATCAGTTGTCAGTCGGTCAGCCAAAAGCTGTAAAGCTGATAACTGATAACTGACTGCTGACTACTTCTTATTATAACAATAGGTGATGACAGACTCGAAAGTCCGTCATCACCTTTTAGGAGAGTGGTAAGCGCGCCGTGCGGGAAGCACCCGGCTTGATAGCTCTTCCCTGATCTTGAGCCGGGGTTTTAGCTAGTAGGCGGCTTCTGACCTTTTTTGGCTTCCTCTGCCTCTTTCTTGCGCTCGTTCTCTTCGCTTAGCTTGATGGTCTGCTTTTGTGCCGCCTCGGCCTCTTTCTGTAGACGATCCTTGTCTTCGGGTTTACCGTCCATCTCCGCGAACTTGACTCTTTCGAGCAGCAGGTTAGTCTTGAAAGACCAGGCCGACTCGTTAACAGGATCGAGGCTGATGGCCTGATTGGCCTCCTCCAGCCCGCGCGTCACACAGGCCACGGCCTGATCGTAATCCTTCTGCTCTTTCGGCTTCTTGTAGACGACTTTCGTCCCCTCAGTGGTCTTGACGGTCGGCTGCTCTGTGATCTGGTAGGAACAGTTCCAGTCCTGGCTGGCTAGTACGACATAAGCTTCGGCACGCTTGGCAGCATCCACAGAGTTATCACCGGCGCGCTGCGTAATCCACTCGCGCTGCTTTTGATCCTCTTTGATTGCGCCGTAGAGAAAGGCGATGGCTTTATAAGCCTCTTCGTTATTGGGATTCTGCGCCAGTAGTTTCTGGTAAGCATCGATGGCCTGGCGCGCTCTTTCGATATTCTCTGGCGTGTCTACGCCCGGCTTATATTGCGCGTGGATCGAGCGAGCGACAAAGGCGGGCGCCGTCTTGTTGAGCGGATCAAGTTCCATCGCCCGGCGCGCGTGCTGTTCCGCTTCGGCAAAATGACCCGCCTTGTAGGCGCGAGCCGTTTCGTTAAGCTCATTCTTGGCGCGGATGCGGTTGATGACGGTGCAGCCGGAAGTGCCTGCGAACACAACCAAGATCAGGAGCACGACCCTGGCTTGAGAGAGTTTCATCGGTTAATGGCCCCCAATTTTAAGTGATGGGCGATGAGTGATGAATGATGAGAGCGGGTTTCACTTCTCATCACGCATCACTCATCGCTCATCACTGCTTGTTACTGCGCTAGGTCGTCTATCTGTAGCCCAACAGGGTTTGCGCCTGAGCCCTTGATAGCGTCTATGACTTTAACTACTTCGCCGTATTTTAATGAACGCGGTGCCTTGACGAAGACGGTCCTTTCGACTTCCTCTGTGCCAGGTCTGTAGGCGCGCTGCTCTTTGCGCTGCGCAAAGAGGGCGCTCAGTCGCTGGCCCATTGGCCCCGTGTCATTGACCGAGCCCATTTCGTCCTGATTCAACTTGAGCTTGAGATCACTGGCGATAGTCACGACGAGCGTCAGCGGATTGGGCTTGATCTGGCTCAAGTCCTGCTGCGGATCCGGCTCTGACGGTATTTTGGCCTCGAAGCGACTTGGTTTGAGCGGCGTGACCACCATAAAGATGATCAGCAGCACGAGAAGCACGTCAATCAAAGGCGTGACGTTGATATACGGTACGGCGGTTGCTCCACCGCCACCACCTCCACTCATCCCCATCTTCGGAACTCCTCTATTGTGTTACAAGGGCGATTTCTAACTGGCTGGTACGGCTGCGCCCTTTTTCTTCTTGTCGGCGACCAGCCCGATCTTATCTACACCTTGCTTGCGAATGACGTTGATCACTTCCACGACAGTACCGTAGCTGACGCCGACGCCGCTCTTGATATAGACGATCTTTTCGGCTTCGGTCTTATTCTTCAACATGCGCTCGATCTTCGCGCCCATGTCTTCTTTCGTGATCCTGTCCTTGGCGATATAGAACTCGCCATCGTTCGGGATCGAGACAACGACCGAAGACTCTTTGATGATCGCAGGATCAACATCAGGGCTGTTCATGTCGCGCGGGATGGCGACCGTGACACCCTGCTGAAGAAAAGGCGTGACCACCATGAAGATGATCAGCAGCACCAGCATAATGTCCACCATCGGCGTGACATTGATCTCGGATTGGAGGCCACCGCCTCCGCCACCAGACATTCCCATAACAAAATCTCCTGACGGCGAAAAATTTCAGAACGATTGGACGCGCCACTTGGGCGACGTACGCCAATGGCGCGCCCGCTGCCGTCTCTAACCCTTACGGATTCAACTTTGAACTCGGCATCGTCGCCCCGGCATTCAAGCTGCGTGTGCGATTCTTCAGGAAATAGTCGATCAACTCTGACGCCGAGTTGTCCATCTCGACGATAAAACCATCCACCTTACCCGTGAAATAGTTGAAGAGCCACACCGCGGGCACAGCCACGGCCAACCCCAAAGCCGTCGTAAAGAGCGCCTCGGAGATACCGCCGGCGACCGCCGCGATACCAGCCGACTCGGCGTTCTTCATTCCCTGGAACGCGTTGATGATGCCGAACACCGTGCCGAAGAGTCCGACGAACGGAGCGGTCGAGCCAATCGTCGCAAGGCCCGACAAACCGCGCCGGAACTCAGCCGTCTTGATGGCGATGGCGCGTTGCAGCGCACGCTTACTGGCTTCGATCTCGTCGCCGGAGATGTCCGATGTACCCTCATGGGCGCGGAACTCCTGAAGACCACTGTTGACAACCATCGCCAGATGCGACCTCTTATGCTTGTCGCTGATATTGATGGCCTCTTCGATGCGGTCGTTCTTCAGAGCCTGCGCGACGCGCGGAGCGAACTCACGCGACTGCTGTTTGGCGGCCCTGTAGGTCAGATAGCGCTCGACCATGATGGCGACCGCATAGACTGACATGATCAACAGAATGATTACCACGCCGAGGGCGACGCCGCCGAGGTTCTTAATCATCTCTGTGATGGTAAAACCGCCGCCCTCGGCAGGTGCTGGAGCGGCAGCCGGGCTGGCCGCCCCTTCCTGCCACAAAAACACGAGAAAGCTCAGGGCTTTCATTCCGAGAAGGCTTGTTAGAATAGTCATGGTGAACCCCTCCAAAAGGTTTTAATACATTCATGCGAGAGCTCGTCATGAGCCGCTTTGAGCAGGCATGGCAAGAAACCGCGCGCGCGGGCTCTTTCAGGCTGCTCTCTCGGCTGGCTGAAAGCCCATTACTATTGAGGAAGAAAATTGTAAGTGATCACGCCTGTGACCTTCACTGGCTGCCCAGAGAGCTTCGTCGGCGAAAAGCGTGCCCCACGAGCCGCCGCGACTGCCGCCGCCTGTAAGAGCGGGTGGCCGCCGACGGCGCGCGCCGAGATGACACTGCCGTTTTCGTCGATGGTCACTTGCACGGTCACCTGACCCGAGGCGCGCGCCGTGCGTGCGATGGCCGGATATTGCGGCTTAGGCAGGCTGATGGCTTTACCATTCAGCACACCGCCGGAGATCGGCGCGGTCGGCTTCTTCGGCGTCGGATCGGGGGCCGGAGGCGGCGGATCTTCATTTAGCTTGACGACGGGAGCAGGAGCTGTGCCCGTGCCTCCGGGGATACCGCTGCCCGAACCGATGGGCCCTGTGACGGTCGCCTCAGTATTAGATGTGCCGAGCGCGACGGGCACTCCCTTCGGGATCGGCGGAACTTTGCTGGCGACAGCCGAGACCTCTTTAGGGGC
Source organism: Pyrinomonadaceae bacterium (assembly GCA_035537255.1). Classification (GTDB taxonomy): domain Bacteria; phylum Acidobacteriota; class Blastocatellia; order Pyrinomonadales; family Pyrinomonadaceae; genus DASQYE01. Next base: position 9,291 of record DATLMN010000017.1, read on the forward strand.
AATCGGCTGGTCAACTCTGGCGACCAGCTCCGTTCGTGTGGCGACTGCTTGATCCTTGGGCTGGTCTGCGGGCTTGGCCTTCTCAGGCTCTGCCTGCTGCTGTTGCGGCATGACGGGGACGGGCGCGACCAGCGTGGTCAATTCCAGATTCTGGTTTTCCAGCTGCGCGTCGTACCAGTAGATGCCCGCCACAAAGAGAGCCGTGCCGAGGATGATGTACACCACGACCGTGCCGAGAATGAATGAGCCTTTTCGCGCAATGTCGTCTTTGTGCGAAGTAGACTCAACCAGGTGATCGAACATTTTGTATATCCTCCCTATTCCGGTGCCAAATGGATCAGGGGTGCGAAAAATTTTAAGAACTTAGTATTACTTTTCAAACGTTTGCAGCCTGTGCCCGCTTAAGCATTAAAAAGTATAGAGGGGGGAAACCGAGCGGTGACCCGGCGCGTTTAGATGACGCCGTTTGAGCCTACAGTGAAAGCCAACCGCTGTGCGGGAATAACCCAAAACACGACTGGCCGCTCAACATAGACCACCGCGCCTCCTGGCCGTTTCAGAAACTGAAACGCGGGCACGATTACAAGGCTATTTAATTGGCCAGCAACGCGGGCAGTCTATGCCGCAATGCATGGGAAAGTCAAGCGTAAAATAAATT
>DATLMN010000018.1:0-16090 GCA_035537255.1 Pyrinomonadaceae bacterium
CGCCGGGACGAACCGGTCGCCAAAGGAGAAACCTTCCGCGACGCGGCGTGCGAACTCTCGCTAAAGCGATGATCAATAAAGAATGGGTGAAACAGACACCGACGCCGCCGATCAATTCGACGCTTCGATCAGCCACGATAAGCTGAATGAGGCGACGGTCGGTCTCTGGCAACGTTACAATCGCCTGCCGCGCAACGTCCTCGTCATCAGTCTAGTCAGTCTCTTGAACGACGCATCAAGCGAGATCATCTACCCGCTCCTGCCGCTTTTTCTCTTCAGCACACTCGGCGCAACTCCCGTCGCCATCGGCCTCATAGAAGGAGCGGCCGAATCGGTTTCGAGTCTGCTCAAGCTCTTCGCAGGATATTTCAGCGACCGGCGCGGGGGGCGCAAAGGCTGGGTCGTCTTCGGTTATGCGCTGGCGAGCGTGGCTCGGCCCGTTCTGGCGTTTGCGACGAGCTGGCCTCAGGTCTTGACCATACGGCTGGTGGATCGCGTCGGCAAAGGCATTCGCACAGCGCCGCGCGACGCCATGATCGCGGACGCCGCGCCGCTCGCGGAGCGCGGCCTTGCCTTCGGCTTTCATCGCGCGATGGATCACCTGGGCGCGGTCATCGGCCCACTGCTTGGCCTCATTATTCTTCTGCTGTTCGCCGACGATATATTTTCGCCGCGCGCCAGCGACTTTATGAAGGTCTTTATCGTCGCTTCCATTCCGGCGCTCTGCTCCGTCCTCGTCGCAGTCTTCTTTGTCCGCGACACGCCCAGAGAAGAGCGCGTCGGTGCGAGTAACGTGGAAGTAGAGCAACAGCCTGCGCGACTTTCGCTCGGCGGGTTCGATGCCAACTTCAAACGCTTTCTACTCATCCTGGCGCTTTTTACCCTCGCCAATTCTTCAGATATATTCTTGCTGCTGCGCACGCGCGAGGCCGGAGGCGGGGCTGTGACTATCCTCTTGACGTGGGCGGCGCTGCACACGGTCAAGGTCTTAAGCTCTCTCATCGGCGGTAATCTCTCCGACCGTTTGGGTCGCAAGCGGCTGATCGCTTCCGGCTGGCTGCTTTACGCCGTAGTCTATGCGGGCTTCGCCTTCGTCACGTCTGTCCGTATGGCCTGGGTGCTCTTTCTGATCTACGGTGTCTACTTTGGTTTGGCGGAGGGCGCAGAGAAGGCTCTGGTCGCAGACCTTGTGCGGGCTGAACAGCGCGGGACGGCTTACGGCTTGTATAATCTGGCGTTCGGTATTACGGTTTTCCCCGCATCGATTTTGATGGGCTTGCTCTGGACATGGCAGGGCGCGCGCACAGCATTTATTGTGAGCGCAGTGATCGGCGCTGTGGCCGCGTTGCTGCTTCTGCTGATGGTCAAAAGCAGTAACCCAACGGCTGCTGCTCATCCGTCGAGTTGATACACTAAGGCTAAGAATAAAAGGGTCTGCGTTCAATGGAGTGCGACGCGCTCGCAATCATTTACCTTGTCGGCGTAAAAGAATAGAAAATCATAGATGGATACTCCCGATTACAAACTAATCAAGACGGCTGAAGAGCTGCGCACAGAGGTCGAGCTTTTATCCACGCAACCCGTCGTCGGCTTCGATACTGAAACGACCGATCTGGACCCTTTTAAGGGCGACCTCAGACTCGTGCAATTGGCCGCCCCCGACGGCGTGTGCGTCATAGACCTCTACAGCTTTGGCCGTGGCGACCTCACGAAGATTGAGGCGCTTGAGCCTCTGCGCCGTCTCTTGAGCGCCACGCGTCCTGTCAAGATCGCACACAACGCCAAGTTCGATGCGAAGTGGGTCAGGCACAAGCTCGGCGTGGAATTGGGGCGCGATTACGATTCAAAAACAGAGACCAACGGGAGCGTCGAGCGCGGAGGTCTCTTCGATACCTTGCTCGCCAGCCAGATCGTGTCTGCGGGCGAGCCGGAAGACAGGCACGGTCTTGAGGCGGTCGTCTCTCGCTATTTGGACGAGCCGATTGACAAGTCTCAGCAGTTGAGCGATTGGAGCGGCGAGCTTTCCGCTTTGCAGCTTGAATATGCCGCGCGCGATGCCGCCGTGATGCTGCCCCTGCGCGAAAAGCTGATCGAGCACCTGCGCGCAAACGCCCTTGGTCGTTGCGCTCAACTTGAGTTCGAGTGCGTCGTCCCAGTCGCGGGCATTGAGCTGGCGGGCTTCTTTTTGGACAAGGAGCGCTGGCGCGAACAACTCGCGGTCGTCAATAAAAAGCGTGCGACGCTGGCCGAAGAGCTGCAAGAGATGCTGGCCGAAGAATCCCTTCAGCAATCGTTCTTCGGGCCTGTGCGCAACGACATCAATCTTGATTCGCACGTCCAGTTGACTAAAGCTTTAAAAAGAATCGGCATAGAAGTGCCGGAGTCTACGCGCAACTGGAAATTGCAACCGCTCGCCGCCAAGCATCCGGAGATCGCCAAGCTGCTCGAATACCGCACGATGCAAAAGGCGCTCACCAGTTACGGCGAAAATATTCTCGAAGAGATCAAAGCGGACGGTCGCATCCACGCGAACTTTCATCAGATCGGCGCGCCCACCGGCAGAATGTCCTGCACTCAGCCGAACATCCAGCAAGTCCCGCACGCCATAGAATATCGTCGCTGTTTTCGCGCGCCCGATGGAAGAAAACTGATCATCGCCGACTACAGCCAGATTGAGCTTAGAATCCTCGCGGACTACACAGGTGATAAGGGATTTATTGAAGCCTTCAATTCCGGCCAAGACCTGCATCGTGTGACCGCCGCGCAGGTCTTCGCCGTGCCGCTCGAACAGGTTACGAAAGAGCAGCGTGATTTCGCCAAGCGTCTGAACTTCGGCGTGGTCTACGGCATCGGCGCGCAGCGTTTCGCTATGATGACGGGCATGCCTCTCTCGGACGCCGAAGACATCCTGCGCCGCTACTTCGCCACCTATCGCGACTTGGACGCCTGGCTGCGCAAGGCTGCTCTTCAGGCCGTCAGAGAGCGCACCGCGCCACGCACCGTCGCAGGCCGTCTGTCGCGCTTCAACTTCGACCCCGAAGACAAACAGGCCGCCTCGTTGGCCCAACGCAACGGTAAGAATTCTCCGATTCAGGGATGTGTCCGTGAAGGCACACGTATCCTGACAGTTGAGCACGGCTACGTTCGTGTTGAAGAAGCAGTCCATCAGGAAATCACTATCTGGGACGGGCGCGCTTTTGTCTCTGCGTCTGTCGTTCCAAGCGGGCTCAAGCGGCTCTTCAAGCTTGAACTATGGGGCGGCTACTACGTCGAATGCAGCCCCGATCATAAGTTCTGGACGATTGACGCCAACGGGACAAGACGCTGGCTGAAGGCCGAAGAGATTGGGGCGCGTAAACAGATTTACGTTGACATTACAGGGCCTGCGCCGGATTGGGAACTGCCGCTAAACCTGCGAGTCTTTGAGCCGAAAGAGCTGCAACTGAAACATCAGCCTGTGACCAAGCCTCACAACGCCAAGACGCTTTCGCTTGAAGCTTTCACAGACCGCTTCAGCCTGGGCCTGTGGACAGGACGGCTGGCGTCGGACGGAAGTGTCTCGTCGCTTAGCTCAAAGCGTCCGGGCAATATCGTGCTGATGGTCGCGGAGCATGAGGAGACTATCCTGCCGCAGTTGGAAATGATGACAGGAACGTTCGGTTACTTCGGGAAGAGGACTAGAATCACAGAGACGCAGCCGGGCGCTTTTCACTCTTTGACGCTCGGGTCAATCACTTTAACCAGGCAGCTACTCCATTACGGAATCAAGGATAGAGTGCCAGACTTCCTCTGGAAGAGTAAGTCTGCGCTGCGCGGCTATCTGCGCGGAATGTTCGACGGGGACGGAACGGTGAACAGGGACGGCCCTGTGCTGACCTTCGGCAAGGGGCCGGATTATCATCTCGATTGGGCAAGGCAAATTCAGCAGGCTTTATTACTTTTCGGAGTGCGAAGCCGTCTTAACCGCTGTGCGGATCGGATCAACGTCAGGGTTTTAAAGCGCGACACACCAGTGTTCGCCGAGCAGATAGGGTTTATGAATCCAGCCAAACAGTCCAAGCTGGCGTTGATCGAGCCTCAAGCTTACGTCAGCGACTCGCAGATTTACGGACGCGCAATGCGCGTCAAGTCCGTCGAAGTCACGGACGAATGGGTAGAGATGTACGACGTGGTCAATTCTGCCAGCGAGCAGTTCATGGCCAACGGCCTAATTACTCACAACAGCTCTGCGGACATCATCAAACGCGCTTTGCGTGTGCTGCACGACAAACTGCAAGCGACGAGCGCATGCATCGTCAACGTCGTGCATGACGAGATTGTGGTCGAGGCGGCTGCCGCTGAAGCAGAGGAGATCGCCAAAGTAGTCGAAGACGCGATGTGCTCGGCGGGCGAAGAGTACGTCAGGAAAGTGCCCGTCAAGGTCGAAACGGAAGTGTCGGACGAGTGGGTGAAATAAAGTTTCGCGCTTCGCTTGCTTAGTTAATACTCAATCAACAAAATTCTTTTTCTTAGGAAACTTAAAGCGCGTCGGGCTCAAGCTTCAGCGCGCTTTCTTCTTTTTAATCTGTCAACTCTGCTTCGATTGCGGGGCGCGGCGCAGCCTGCTTGCGCCAGATGAGATAGACGGGAAAGCCCGTGAGGACGATCAGAAAGCCTATGCCGGAGGTGGTCGGCGCGAGCCAGACCAGATCGACGATCAAAACAGTCGCGATCAGGATGTAGACGAGCGGCACTACGGGATAGCCTGGCGTGCGATAAGGGCGCTCGATGTTCGGCGCTTTTCTTCGCATGATGATGACCGCGCCGACCATCAATCCGTAAAAGACCAGATCGGCAGGGATGATGTATTCGAGTAGTTGGTTATAGACATTGGCGTACGTCACAGCACCATCGGGAGCAGTCGTGACCGTGCGCGGCAGAGTCAAAAGAGAAGCCCACACGCCTTGCGCGATCAGCGCGATGGAGGGGACTTGACGAGCGTTAACCCAACCGACGCGCTCGAAAAATAATCCATCTCGCGCCATCGCGTAATAGACGCGCGCTCCGGCCAAGATCAGACCGTTGTTACAGCCAAAGGTCGAGATCATAATCGCCACCGCCATCAGCACAGTACCGGGGCGACCGAAGACCGCTTGCATCACGGCGGTCGCAATACTATTCGGCGGTTTTTGCATGACGGCAAGCGGCAGTGTCACGACGTACGCCAGATTTGCCAGAAGATAAAGCGTGACGACAGTCAGGCAGCCGATCAGCAGAGCGCGCGGCAGATTGCGGCCTGGATCGCGTATCTCGCTGCCCGTAAACGTCACGTTGTTCCACGCGGACTGCGCGAACAGCGGCCCGGTCATCGCGCGTCCCAACAACATCAGGAGCGCCGCCGCGCCCACTGCTTCGAGCCCCGGCTGCGCCGCCTGCGGATTCCAGCCGTTAGCGAGCGGATTCCACCAGGAGGAAATGTAAGCCGCGCTCCCCTCGTTCCAGCCGAAGAGAAGCCCCACGACGATCAAACCGATCAGCGCAGCGGTCTTGGTGAAAGTAAAAGTATTCTGAATCAGCTTGCCCGTCTTAAGGCCGCGCGTGTTGGTTGCGGTCAACAGCAGAATCAGAGCAATGGCGACGAGCTGTTCGGTCGAAAGGCTGATGGCATAGCGTTCAGAGATGCGTATGGGGGCTATAAGATAACGATCCGTCGCCACCAGCGGCGTGAGCACTCCCGTAAAGCGCGCGAAGGCGACGGCCACGGCGGCAATTGTGCCCGTCTGTATAACCAGAAAGAGCGACCAGCCGAAGAGAAACCCCAGGGCTGGCCCATACGCCTCGCGCAGGAAAACATATTGCCCTCCGGCGCGCGGCATCATCGCCGCCAACTCCGCACAACAGAGCGCGCCAGTGATCGTTAAGAGCCCTGCGAGCGCCCATGCCGCCAGCAGCCAGCCGGGCGAGCCTATCAGTCTGGTTGATTCGGCGGACGCGATGAAGATGCCCGACCCTATCATAGAGCCGACGACGATCATCGTCGCGTCCATCAGACCCAGTCCGCGAACCAGCTTGTGACTGGAAGAGGTCGCTTGGCGTTCTTTGCTCTTGGACATACAGGTGAAAAGCAGAAAGAGCAGCCGCGCAGAAGAGTTGGCCGAAGACTTTTACACTTCCGTCACCCCCTGCTGCGCGGCTGCTCTACACACTGACAGCGTCCTGCGACGCTTCCCCTACAGAATCAGGCTTTGATCTTGTCAGGGTTCTTGCGCGCGATCTCGTCCGCCTTGCGGTGCAGGTCCTTGGCTTCCGTCAGAAGCTTTTTGTAGTCGTTGTAAGCCTTGCGAAAATCTGCAATCGCTTTCTTTTCGACATCGCCGCCCTTGCCGAAGTTGTCGCGCTCGATGACGGCCGCCTCGCGCAGCTTCTTGAAAGCCTCTACCTGTTTACGGAATGCCTGCGCCTTGAGCGACAGATACTCTTTGTAGGTCGTGTCGGTTTCAATCTGTGAAGCGCGGTCGATCTTGTCGACGGCGCTATTGCCGCGCTCCAGGCCCTTGTCTATGGCCTCTATGGCTTCGTTGAGCTGCTTCTTGACCTCTGCCGCGTCGTTGGCGTTCTCCGCCTGATTGATCTTACTGACTCTGTCCTCGTTATCGTCCTGAATCTTTTCGACAGCGTCCAGGTCGCCTTTGGCTTCCTGCACGAGTTTATTGACCTCGCCGCCGCCTCCGCCGCCCGTTTTGCCTAGCTCTTTAAGCTGGCTACAGGCGAGTGCGAATGAAGCGAGCAACAGCAGCGCCAACGCGGCGTTGGCCCGCCCCTTCTGTTTAAGCATATTCTTGATTGTTCCTTTCCTGAACTGGGTTTGTCTTAAAACTCTAATGATGGCCCATACCTGAAAGAGGCGGCGGCGCTTCCTCCTCAGAAGCGAGGAACGCCACGGTCTGTTGCGCGCGCCCGTCTGATGGTACTGAGCTTGTCGGGCGGGATATTGAACCGTTCGAGCAGCGGCTGTCAAGGATTTAGTTTAGAGGCCAGACGCCGGATGCTGGATTAAGCTTGGACTGGCACTTGACCCGTAGCTGACATCTGACATCCAGCACCCAGCATCTCTTCTTCGTCTGTTCTTGACAGCCCGCGCAGTGCTCACATAGTCTAGTCATTTGCAGGCGCAAGCAGTGCGCCGCTCCTACCTGATAAAAGTGAACCACAATTGCCAGAACATTTGAGCGACATAATGAAAGACGAGATCATCCAGTTAATTACCAGTAAAAGTGCGCGCATCGGCGTCATCGGCCTGGGCTATGTCGGGTTGCCGCTGCTCGTTGAATTTGCCCGCAGCGGTTTTAGCTCGACGGGCTTTGAGGTTGACGAGCACAAGGCCTCTGAGATCAACGCCGGGCGCTCCTACATCGGCGATGTTACGAGCGAAGCGGTCGCGGAACTCGTCCGCGCAGACAGGCTTCGCGCCACCACGGATTTCCGTTATCTGAAGGATTGCGACGCGATCATCATCTGCGTGCCCACGCCTTTGCGTAAGACCAAAGAGCCGGATGTCTCTTACATTCTGGCCGCCGCCGAGCAGATACAGAAGAGCCTGCGCCGTGGGCAATTGATCGTGCTCGAATCAACCACCTACCCCGGCACGACAGACGAAGTGCTGCTGCCTATGTTCGAGGAAATGGGCTTAAAGCTCGATCAGGATTTCCTGCTGGCCTTCTCGCCGGAGCGAGTCGATCCGGGCAATCCGCAGTTTCAGACGCACAACATTCCGAAGGTCGTCGGCGGCTGCACACAGGATTCGACGGACGCCGCAGCGCAGCTCTACTCGCAGATCGTCAACGACGTGCATGCCGTCAGCTCCGCGCGCGTTGCCGAAGCCGCCAAGCTTCTTGAGAATACCTTTCGCGCCGTCAACATCGGAATGGCTAACGAGATGGCCCGCCTCTGTTACGCGCTGAACATAGACACCTGGGAAGTGATCCGCGCCGCCGCCACCAAACCCTTCGGCTTTATGCCTTTTTATCCGGGCCCCGGAATAGGTGGACATTGCATCCCGCTCGACCCGCATTATCTTTCTTGGAAGGCGCGCCAGCACGGGTTCGACTCGCGCTTTATAGGGTTGGCCGAAGAGGTCAACTCGCGTATGCCTGAGCACGTCGTGACGCTGGTCGTCGACGGCCTTAACGACGAGCGCAAAAGTTTGAAGGGAGCGCGCGTCTTGCTGCTCGGCGTCGCCTACAAGAAGGACATCAACGATGTGAGGGAGAGCCCGGCGCTCTCGATCATAGACCGCTTGCGCGCGAAGGGTGCGGACGTGCGTTATCATGATCCTTTTGTCGAAGAGGTGCGCTTTGATGATGCGCATACGGAGGGCGGCGGCGAAGCGCTCACGTCCGTAGAGTTGACCGACGAGGAGCTAAAGGCTGCGGACTGCGTTGTGATCGTGACGGATCACAGCGGGATCGATTACTCGCGCGTCACGGCCTTGACCACGCTCATAGTAGATACGCGTAACGCCTTGAACGGCGACATGCGCCGCGCAAGCCTTGCGCGCGTCATTCGATTGTAGGTAATCAGTAGCCAGTAATCAGTTATCAGCTTTCCTGGCTTTTCACTGATTAGTGACTACTGACTACTGACTACTTCCTTATGTTGAAAGTCCTAAATGTGGTGGGCGCGCGTCCAAACTTTATGAAGGTCGCGCCCATTGTCGAAGCGATGAAGCGGCGTGAAGGGGAGTTCATGCCGCTTCTGCTGCATACGGGGCAGCATTACGACGAAGGAATGTCCGACGCTTTCTTTCGCGACTTAGGGTTGCCCGCGCCCGACGTTTATCTGGGTGTGGGCTCGGGCTCTCATGCCGCGCAGACCGCTGCTGTGATGCAGAAGTTCGAGCCTGTGGTTTTAAGCGAGCGCCCGGACTGGGTCGTCGTCGTCGGCGATGTCAATTCCACACTCGCCTGCGCGCTCGTTTGTTCAAAGCTCGGCGTGCGTGTGGCACACGTCGAAGCGGGCCTTCGCAGCCGCGACCGCACGATGCCAGAAGAGATCAACCGCCTTCTGACAGACCAGCTCGCAGACCTCCTGCTCACGCCGTCCCAAGATGCCGACGCTAACCTTCTGGCCGAAGGCATACCAAAGAAGCGCATACGCTTCGTCGGCAACGTGATGATCGATTCGCTCTTTAGCCAGTTGGAACGCGCAAAGCTTTCGACAGTGCGCGAAGACCTTGGATTGAAGGATAAGGATTACGCCACGCTCACGCTGCATCGCCCCTCGAACGTGGACGAGCGCGAAGCCTTCTCTCGCATCCTCGACGCGCTCGAACAGATCGCAGAGCGCCTGCCAATCATCTTTCCCGTTCATCCGCGCACGCGCGCGCGCATCGCGGAGTTCGACTTTACAGAGCGCATTGAGCGTCTTGAGAATCTGCGCCTCGTAGAGCCTCTGGGTTATCTGGATTTTCTGCGCCTCTACAGCGGCGCGCGCCTTGTGCTGACGGATTCGGGCGGCATACAGGAAGAGACGACGGCGCTTTCCATTCCATGTCTGACGCTGCGCGAAAATACAGAGCGGCCCATCACCGTCGAGATGGGCACGAACCGGATCGTCGGCACGAACACAGCAAAGATCACAGAGGCGGCTTTCAACGCGCTCAACAGTCCGCGCGAGACAAAACAAAAGCCCGTGCCTCCACTCTGGGACGGCCACACAGCGCCGCGTATTCTCGAAGCGTTGCTGGAAGCGCAAGGGACAGAAGCGTGATGGAGGACGAGAAGAAAGATTTATCCCTCATCCCTCATCCCTCATCCCTCATCCCTAAACTTCGTCGTGCATTGCGTGGAGAGGTGGACGCGCGCACTATTGCGCTTGAGACGTTGAGGCGCGGGACAGCGTCTCTGCGACGCAGGCGCGAGCGCGCAGAGCTAGATCAACTGAATAAATCACCCGTAAGGCTCAGCCCACAGTTTGCGCGGCTTCCTCCTTCAGAACTACTCGCGCACTTTCGCCGACGCACCAGTCCAAAATTCTTTCCGGGGCTAAACGCCTCCAACATTGATACGACGGCGCGACTACAGCGAGAGCTTTTCCCGGAAGAGACAAAAGAGCTGCTTTCCGTGGCGGCGACGATGGCCAAAGAGCATCGCTGGCGATTGCTGGGCTACGGTGAAAAAGAGTTCGGCAAAGGGAAAATCGACTGGCTGCGCGATCCGATTTCGGGCGCAGAGTGGCCGCTTGCTTATCACGCAAGCTTGACGTTGGCGCGTCAAGATGGCTCTGACGCGCGGGTGCTGTGGGAACTCAATCGCCTCTCGCACTTTATCGCGATGGGGCGTGCCTTTCGCTTAAGCGGTGACGAGCGTTTGGCCGAAGAGTTCTTCGCGCAGTGCGAAAGCTGGCGCGGGCAGAATGCTGTGGGCCTTGGGCCCAACTGGGCCTGCGCGATGGAGGTGGCGCTGCGCGCGATGAACCTGCTCGCCGCCTTAGAGCTTTTTCTCTCCTCACAGCATCTGGACGAAGCAAGACTTATCGCGCTCCTTACTTTACTTGACCAACACGGCGCGCACATTCGCCGCAATCTGGAATTTTCGTACATCTCGACGAGCAATCATTATCTCTCGGACGTGGTCGGCCTCTTCTGGCTGGGGCTGATGCTGCCCGAGTTGGAGCGTGCGCGGCGTTGGCGCGACTGGGCTTTAAAAGAGATGCTCAGCGAGATGGACAAGCAGGTGCTCACCGATGGCGCGGACTGCGAGGCTTCGACGGGCTATCATCGTTTCGTGCTTGAGCTGTTTCTCTACTCGTTTATTCTGTGTCGCGAGAACAGGATAGAGATCGAAGAAAGATACTGGCGACGCTTGCGCGCGATGCTTGAGTACGTGACCGGCTACCTGCGTCCCTGTGGACGCGCGCCGCTCGTCGGCGACACTGACAGCGGGCAGGTGATGCCCATCAGAGTGCGAAGCGCTGACGATCACGCTTACGTGCTGGCGCTCGGCGCTGTGGTTTTCGACGAGCCGCATTTCAAGGATCAACGTTTGCCCGTACCCGAAGAGTTGCTGTGGATTCTGGGCGAGCAAGGGCTCAGGGTTTATGAAAACCTGCAACCTCGGCGTGAGGGCGCGCGGTCGCAAGCATTCACAGAGGCCGGGACGTACCTGATGCGCGAGAGCGATCTCTACATGCTCTTTAACGCGAGCGGCAACGGCCTCGGAGGGCGCGGCTCGCACGGGCACAACGATGCGCTCTCGCTGGAAGTCTCTACCTGCGGTCGCAGCTTTATCATCGATCCGGGCACGTACGTTTACACGTCCGACTTAAAGGAGCGCGCGCTCTTTCGTTCGACTCGCTATCATTCGACGGTCGAGGTGGACGGCGCGGAGCAGAACTCTACGGACGAACAGATGCCGTTTGTCATGGGCGACGAGGCGCACCCGCGCGTCCTCGCCTGGGAAGTGACTAAGGAAAGTGACCGCATCGTTGCAGAGCATGACGGCTATGCGCGACTTCGTGAGCCGATCACGCATCGCCGCTCGGTCGTTTTCGATAAGAGCGCCGGGTACTGGATGATTGAGGACGCGCTTAAGGGAGAGGGCGAGCACGTGTTTCGCGTGCGTTGTCACTTCGCGGAAAATCTTGAGGTGAGTATCCTTGCTGACGGAATCGTGCGCGCCTGCGATAAGATGACGAATGCGTGTCTCATGCTCGTCCCGCTCGATGCGTTCGAAGCTGCCGAGCTTGAGGAGCAGTTTGCCTCGCGCGATTACGGCGAGAAACACAGGACGCTTGCGGCTTGCTGGACACTGCGCGCGCGCGCACCCCTGAGCTTTCGCTGGTTGATCGTGCCGGTTTGCGCCGGCGAAGATGAAAGGGCGCGTTTGGAAATCGCCAGAGAGCGAGCGTGTGCAGGCTGGTAAGAAGTGAATTTCTTGCGACAGGTTAAAGGGCCGGACGTGATTGATGAAGAGGGTAAAGGCTAAGGGCTGCTGATGTGCGGAATCTGCGGAGTTTGGGAATATGGTGCGGGCGCGGCGACTGCTAACGCGCGCGTTGACCTTGCTCTGATTGAGCGCATGCGCGACCAGATGACGCATCGCGGGCCGGATGATGCGGGCGAACTTCTCTTTGACGAGGGACGTGGCGGCCTTGGCTTTCGTCGCCTCTCGATCATAGACCTCTCCGAAGCCGGACATCAGCCGATGCACGGTTGCACACGTCGCGTGTGGCTAGTCTTTAACGGCGAGATTTATAATCACGCCACCTTGCGCGAAAAACTTTTGGAGCGCGGCCACACCTATGCTTCGCGCACGGATTCCGAGACCATCCTGCATCTTTACGAAGAGCGCGGGCTGGATTTCGTCCATGAGATCGAGGGCGATTACGCGATTGCGCTGTGGGACGAAGAGCGTGAGCGCCTGACCTTAGTGCGCGACCGCATAGGCGTCAAGCCGCTCTACTTTTATCAACGCGACGGGCGCTTTATCTTTGCTTCCGAGATCAAAGCCATCCTGCAACACCCTGCCGTTACGCCTGAAGTCGACGAAGAATCGCTCTATCACTACCTGACATTCCTGACCACGCCTGCGCCGCGCACGCTCTTTCGCGACATACAGAAACTGCCGGCCGGGCACATGCTCACGCTAACGCGCGATGGTCAGGTGAATATCAAACAATACTGGGACGCGCTCCCTCCTGAAAACCCTGAGACGAACTTGAGCGACGAAGAGCACAAGGCGGAAATCCTGCGGCTGCTTCGCGCTTCAATCTCCAAGCGCATGATGTCGGACGTGCCGTTCGGCGTCTTTTTGTCCGGCGGCGTGGATTCTTCCGCCAACGTCGCCTTGATGGCCGAACAGATGTCGCGCCCCGTGCAGACCTTTACGGTAGGCTTTCGCGATCAGGAAGAGTTTAACGAGCTGGACTCCGCACGTCGCATCGCGCGCGACTTTGGCACGAATCATCACGAGGTGATGATCGGCGAAGAGGAGTTGCAGGAGTTTCTTCCGAGCCTTGTATTTCATCAGGATGAGCCCATCGCCGATCCGGTCTGTGTGCCGCTCTATTACGTGTCGAAACTGGCCAGAGATTCCGGCACAATCGTCGTGCAGGTCGGCGAGGGCGCTGATGAAATCTTTAGCGGTTATGCCAATTACGTGCGGCATCTGCGCATCTACGAGCGGTTCTGGCAGCACGCCGAACGTGTGCCGCCGCCGCTGCGCCGCGCTGCGAGCTTTGTTGCTTTGCCTGCGCTTAGCAGAACCGGAAGGATGCAGACGGCCGTGGAACTCTTGCGCCGTCTTGGCGCGGACGAGCCGCTCTTCTGGGGCGGGGCTATCGTTTATAACGAAATGTCTAAGCCGCGTGTGCTTTCCAGAAGAATGCGCGCGCAGTGGAGCAAGCGTTCTTCGCTCGAAGCCGTGCGCCCTTATCTGGAACGTATAGAGAAGGTGCGCCCCGATTCGGATTTTCTGGCGCGCATGACATATCTGGAATTAAAGCTGCGGCTGCCGGAGCTTCTTCTAATGCGCGTGGACAAGATCACTATGGCGACTTCCATAGAAGCGCGTGTGCCCTTTCTGGATCATCATCTGGTCGAGTACGCGATGGGCGTGCCGCGCTCTTTAAAAGTCGAAGGCAATGTGGGAAAGCATATCTTGAAGCGTGCGCTCGAAGACATCCTGCCGAATGATTTGCTCTACAGTCCTAAGCGCGGATTCGGAGCGCCGATTCGCGCGTGGTTTCGCAACGGCCTGGGCCAATGGTTCGATAAGCATCTGCTCAATTCGCGTATGCGCCGTCGAGACTTCTTCGATTACGCATACATCGAGCGCATGTTGGATGAGCACCGGCGCGGAGCGCACGATTGGAGCTTTCACCTCTGGTGCTTACTTAACCTGAGCCTCTGGTATGAACGCTGGATTGAGCCGGAGTGAGAAATAGAAAAGTGAGGAAGAGCGCGCGGCCATAGCCGCACGAATAATCGCTCGGCGGTAGCGGCCTGCCTTTATTCATGCAATTGAGCTTTGAATGAAAGAGACGCCAGACGAGTTGGAACGAACAGAGCTGCCGCGCGAAGAGTCCGGGCGGCGGCGCTTCTCCATACACGTGGCCTGGACTCTTCTGGCGCGCACAGCGATGACCTTCAACAGCGTCGTCGCAGGCATCATCGTCGCTCGCTGGCTCGGGGCAGAGGGCTTAGGCCAACTCGCTGTGCTGAACGTCACGGTCGGGACGGTCGCGCAGCTTGGCAGCGCAGGACTCCCTTCGGCTAACACATATTTTATTTCCAGAGACCAGACGCGCCTCGCAGCCGTCGCGCTCAATTCGCTCGTCTTTGCGCTCTTTGCGGGTAGTGTGCTCACTCTTTTGCTCACGGCGCTGGCCTGGTGGCAGCCCTCTCTCTTTAATTCGATCTCGCCGCGACTGGTAGCGATTGCCGCCGCCGCCGTGCCGTTTCAGTTGATTATGCTGCTCGGCCTCAACATCTTTCTGGCCGTCGGGCGCGTTGATCGTTTCAATCTCTTAGACCTCGCCAGCCAATCCTTCGTGCTCGTCAATGCCGTCTTTGCGCTGCTGATTTTGAGCAGAGGACTGTGGACGCTCGTCTCATTGAATACTGCTGCGAGCATTGTGGTCAGTTTGATGATCGTGTGGTTGATCAGTCGCCAGATACTTAGTCTGGATAAGGCGCGCTCTCTTGCACGTCCGAGCCGGCGGCTCTTCGGAGAGATGTTGCGTTACGGGCTCAAGTTTCACGTCTCTCTGCTGGCGGCGATGCTGATCTTTCGCGCGGACCTGCTGGTCGTCAACCATTTTCGCGGCGCGGCCGAAGCGGGCGTTTATTCCGTCGCTTCGCAAGTCGCGATGATGTTGATGCTCTTGCCTGGCGTGATTGCGACGCTGCTTTTTCCGCGCATCAGCGCCGAAGAGGACGCGTCGGGTCGTCTGACCTGTGTGGTCTCAAGGCACACGGCGTTAGTGATGCTGATCGTCTGTTTGCTGGCAGTACCCGCGAGCCTTCTTTTGCCACTGCTTTACGGCGCGCCATTCGCGGACGTAAAAGTACAGTTGTTGATACTTCTTCCGGGCGTTTATCTGATCGGACTGGAATCCGTCCTCGTACAGCATTTCAACGCCACGGGTCTACCCGTCGCGATTCCTCTCTTCTGGGTCGCGACGCTGCTGATAAACATTGCGCTCGTCTTTGCGCTCGTGCCCGCTTACGGCGCGCGCGGCGCAGCAATCGCTTCGACGGCGGCCTACGCGATGATCTTCGCGCTGGTCGCTCTCTATTTCAGAGCGCGCACACGACGAACAATCTCCGAAGCGCTGCTTTTGAGCGGCACAGAGGTGCGCGAGCTTTTTGCGGCTGTGAGCGCCCGCGCCCTTTTAAAACGAGTCTGATTGAGAGAGCGAGCGCGCGGGCAGACGTGCGCGCTCCTCAGTTTGCGCGGTACACCGCTTATGAAGATCGTGCTGGTAGCATTGAGTGGCGATGTGCGCGAGGCACGCGCGCGCCTTAGGGAGCGTTACCCGCATTCCACAATCGAAGAGCTTGCGCGCCGCGAGATTGAAACGGGAAGCCCCGCCGCTCGGTTGGCAAGACTGCGCGCCGCGCGCCCAGACCTTTTCGCCGTCTTAACAGAGCGTCTCTCTTGGCAGCGCGGACAAAACTCTCTGCTGTTGTTCGGCGCGCTGGCCGGAGCGGACAGAGTTTTACTGATGGATAGTCACGGCGCAATGCGCGAAGAGATGCGCGCACGAATTATGCTGAGCGCGCCCGCGCGTCTCGCTCACGAGACGGCTGCGAGCGCGCGGGCCGTCCTCAATGCGCGCCGAAGGTTAAGCCGTCTTGAGCGCGAAATCATTACGAGCGATCATCACAAGGTTCGCTCGATGAAAGCGCTCGCGCATGATGAAGACCCAAGGCCGGAGCAGGCAAAGCAGCAAACAGAGCGGCCACAACATGGGCCTTTGATCGTTTACCTGCGCGCCACGCCGGGCGCTGGAACGCAGGTCGGCGGCGCTTCGAGCCATATCAACGGATTTATCAATGCGGCGCTCCTGAAGGGCGCGCATCTGCGACTCGTCAGCAACGACCACATCG
>DATLMN010000019.1:0-6584 GCA_035537255.1 Pyrinomonadaceae bacterium
CCTTATACAGAACCTTCGCGCGCTGTAGGGCGCGATAAAGCGCAGGGGCGGCGAATCGCTCCTCGTCGTTCAAATAGGCGTTGCGTGAAGAGAGCGCCAGGCCGGACTCTTCGCGCACGGTGGGAAGGAGGACGATCTCCGTATCGAAAGCCAGATCGCGCACGAGGCGGCGCACGATCATCGTCTGCTGCGCATCCTTTTGTCCGAAGAAAGCAAAATCGGGCCGCACGATGTTAAAGAGAACGGTGACGACCGTGGCGACGCCGCGAAAGTGGCCCGGACGCGACGCGCCTTCCAGTTGATCGGACAAGCCTTCGACCGTTACATAGGTCGAAAAATTCTTCGGATAAATCTCTTCGGGCGCGGGCGCGAAGATGTAATCGACGTTGTAGTCCGTAAGCAGCGCAGCATCATGCGTCAGGTCGCGCGGGTAACGCTCGAAATCCTCGCCGGGCGCGAACTGCGTCGGGTTGACGAAGACGGAGACGACGACGACATCGCACATGCGGCGGGCCTCGCGCACGAGAGAGAGGTGTCCGTCGTGTAGAGCGCCCATCGTCGGCACGAGCCCGATGGTTCTGTCCTGCTGGCGTCGCACTTTACGCGACACGGAACTCATGCGCTGACGGCGATTGATTATCTCCATAAGTGTTGGGGGCGGGAATTTCTAGGAGCGCTCAACCTCCCCTTCCTTGCGGGGCGTCTCGATGTTCAGCTCGGCGGCGGCCTCTGCGGGCAGACCGTAACTTTCTGCGTCGGATGGATAAGCTCCCGTGCGCACATCTTCTGCGAAACGACTGATCGCATCCGTCATCTGGGCTTGAAGATTAGCATACTGGCGCACAAAGCGCGGTAGCTTGCCAAACGATAGGCCCAAGAGGTCGTGCAGGACAAGCACCTGTATGTCGCAATGCGCGCCCGCACCGATGCCTATGGTCGGAATCCGTATGCTCTCTGTGACAAGCCTGGCGATCTCGCGCGGCACTAATTCCAAGACGATACTAAAAGCCCCTGCCTCTTCCAGCGCCCGCGCATCGTCCAGAATGGCGCGCGCCGTTTCCGCAGTCTTGCCCTGCACGCGAAAGCCGCCGAGCTTATTGACGGACTGCGGAGTCAGACCGATATGGCCCATCACAGGAATCTCTTCGTCTACGAGCCGCTTGACGAGGTCTGCGCGCGTGCGCCCGCCTTCGAGCTTGACGGCCTCTGCGCCGCCCTCTTTGATCAGGCGAAGCGCGTTGCGCACGGCTTCGTCCGCGCCCGTGTGATAAGAGCCGTAGGGCATGTCAGAGACGAGCAGAGCGCGCTGCACTCCGCGACGCACGGCGCGCGTATGGCGCAGGATTTCTTCGAGCGTGACGGGCACGGTATTGCCGTAACCGAGCACGACATTGCCGACGCTGTCGCCGACCAGAATAATGTCCGTGCCTGCTTCGTCGACGATGCGTGCCGTCGGATAATCGTAAGCCGTCAAACAGACCAGGCGTTCGCCTCTCTCTTTGCTGGCACGCAAAGAGGGTGCTGTCACCTTTTCGGGACGTTGCGGTTTGAGATAAGCCATCCTTGAACTTCTTTCTCCACACCGAGAGACGGCGCTCCCCACTCACAGCCGGGGAGACTCTGCCGCTCGTCGCTTACATTTAAGAGATACGAGGTGCGCCGGACTCCCAATTATAGGCGAGCGCGCCGCGAAAGCAAAGATGAACGAAGGGCGGAACGAAGGGATGAGGGCGGAGGGATGAGGGATGAATAAGAAGGCATTCAACTTCAATAGCCACGCTTTCATCCCTCATCCCTCATCCCTTCGTTCTGCTTTCCACCGTGTGACTTTAGAGTGGTCTGTGGTTTCGGCCAGAAGCTGGCTGATGGTGCGCCCGAGCTTAGGGTGCAAGAGGCGGGGCGCAAGCTCTGCAAGCGGCACCAGGACGAAGCGGCGCAGGTGTAGTCTGGGGTGCGGTAGTGTCAAAAACTCCGTCGCGCGCTGCTCGTCGCCGTAGAGCAACAGGTCAAGATCAATCGGGCGAGGGCCGCGCGCGAGCTTTGTGCGCCTGCGACCCAGCGCATATTCGATGCGGAGCAGGCGACCGAGCACGTATTGCGGCGCGGGCAGAGTGCTGCCGTCTAGTTCCGCGACCATGTTAAGGAAGGCCGGTTGTTCCAGCACATCGACAGGCGCGGTCTCGTAAACGGAAGAGAGCCGCCGGATTTTTAATCCCGCGTCCATCATCCCCCGCACGGCGAGAAGCAGATGGCCCGCGCGCTCGCCCATGTTCGAGCCCAGACAGACATACGCGCGCAACGTATCAGTAGTATTGAATCCGTAAGCTGGGCTCATTACAGTCGGCTCAGGAAAAAGGAAGCTGAACAAATAGGCTTTAGTCCAACAGGCACGCATTTGCCTGAAGCCCGCTATTGTACAATTAACACGGCGGGGCTTTCACGAGCCATCGCCTATAATCTACACGCGAGCTTTCACAGTGAAGTATGCTAAACTGCCAGTGTTCGCCCAGACCGGAAGCGCACGACCAGCCCGCGAGCGGGCCAGAAGAGAGCCTTCAGGGCGCGACGCGAACAGCAGCAACGCATAAGCCGCCAGCGGACAGGCGGAAGACAAATTAAGGGATGAGGGCGGAGGGATAAGGGATGAAAGAGTACTGATTCAACTTGAATCATTCTTTATTCATCCCTCACACTGCCGCCCTCATCCCTTCTACTTATTCCAGTGATGCTTTCAGGCGCTCGCCGCGCTTAAGTCCGCCGTCAAGGGCGAGCAGACCTGTTTTAAGCATCCGGGCGGGAGGGTGCAAGCCCCGTCCAGACACAAATGGCTCGCAGAAAATACCGCAGCAACCAGCGACACGAACCCTCCACGGAACGCTCTTTCCAGGAGTACATGTCCTCCGTCCCCGTGCCACAGACCTCGCGCACAGAGTTGATGCGATTGGTACGTGGCGGCGAGGATACTTTCCTCGAACTCAAAGTCAAGCTCTCTAATCCAGAGAAGATCGCGCAGGAGATCGTCGCGCTCGCCAACACGGGCGGCGGCGTGATCATCTTCGGCGTCAACGATCAGTTGAGAGTCGAGGGCGTGGACGACTCCGAGGACGTGCAGGACGAGTTGGCGCGCATCTGTCGCGAAGAGATTCAACCGCCGCTCGTCCCCTATATTGATCGCATCGCTTTCGATAACGGCCGCCGCGTCGTCGCCCTTGATGTAGAGGGCAAGCGCCGCCCTTACCGCACGCGCGACGGGCGCTTTTACCTGCGCATCGGCTCGGAAAAACGCGAGGCTTCACGCGAAGAGCTGTCGGCCCTGATGGACGAGGCGCGCCCCTTCGGCTACGAAAATATTCCAGTCATGGGCGCGAGCGTCGCAGACATAGACGAGGCGCATCTGTGGAGCTTTGTACGCGAGTTCGAGGGCGACGCTTTTGAGGGAGAAGCGGCTGCTGTCGGCTATCCGACCGGAGATGTGCTCAAGCGTGATCTGTTGCTGGCGGCGGGGAACATGGGCGAAGTCACGCCGACGGTCGCAGGTCTTTTACTCTTCGGACGCGACGAGCGCGTGACAGAATTTCTGCCGCGCTCACAAATCATCGCGACTCGCTTCGCCGGAGACACTTCGCAATCGCCGGACATAGAGCGCCTGCATCTTCAGGGTAATCTGCACACGCTCTTTGAAGCGGCCATGCGTTTTATCAGCAGGTATTGTGATCTGTGGGACGAGCGCCCGCGCTCTTTTCCCGGAGCGAAAGACGTTGATGAGTTGCCCGCTGTCGTGGCGCGCGCCAACTACCAGCGCGGCGCGGTCTCGGAAGCCATCGCCAACGCGCTCATACACCGCGACCTCGCGCTCAGGGATGTCACGACGCGCATACATATCTTTGACCGCTCGATAGAGATCATCAATCCCAGACGCACACAAGGGTTCGCGCCGACCGCGCTGCGGGCGATTCGCTACGGCGTACAGCAACGCCTCAACCCGCAGTTAGCATCCATCTTCTCAAGTCCGGCCTATGGCCTGCGGCTTTACTCAGGCGGGCTGCCCAAATTGTTGCGCGCCGCGCGTCTCTTCTCAGGCCGTCGCGCCGAACTCCACGCTTTTAACGACGAGTTTCGTCTGCGTCTTTACGGCATCTGATAGAAACAGAGGCGCAAGAAAAAATTTAAAGGCAGCGAGTCTAGATAAACTCGCTGCCTTTACGCTTGTGTGCCTACTGTTTCGCTTATCCTTTGGGCGCGTTGTAGAACGGTCGGTTCTGAACCTCGTATTCTTTATCGTCATACTGGCCGTCGCCGTCTACGTCCACTTTGACGACGATCTTGTGCTGTTTGCCGTCGCGCGGGTTGCCGGGATTAAAGCCCAGACTGTACTGGCTGCGCAGCACTGCGTTGATGGTCTGAAGCACGGCGGGAACTTCGCCCTGAAACGTCACGGGAAAATACATCCCGCCGGTCTCTTTGGCGAAGGTGCGCAGAGTATTCTGCGCCTGTAGAAAGCTCATACGCCCGGGCGTGATCGCGCCGAACGGCCCGTCCAGAGTGGAAAGCTGATCCTCATTTCTTTTGAAGAACATGTTCGCCGTCCCGATGATGTAGATCGGCACACCGGCGTTCTGCGTAATCTTACGCGCCTGGTCGTAGTTGATCTTGCTAAAGGTGTCCAGGCCGGATGCGACCAGAATGATGGCGCGGCGGCGTCCCTGCAATTTCGCCATCCCGTCATATTCGGCCGTGTTCGACTCCGATTTGTCGAGCACCACGGCATCGCCCTTGCCGCCGAGCAGCGTGAATTTGAGCGCGTCGAAAAGATTAGTCTCGGTAAAGGCCGGACGGTTATTCAACAGAAGGTTGATGACCTGACTCATGCGCCCGGGATTGTTCGTAAAGTCCGTGAGCGTCGTCGGGCGTATGTCGAAGGCTATGACAGAGACGTAATCGTCGGGCGGCTTGACGAAGCGCGAGAGGAAAAGCGCCATCGGTCGTATGACCTCGTAGCGTCCGGGCTCGTCCCAGCTACCAGCGAGACGGTCTGTGAGCTTGCTGTATTCGAGCACCATCGCGACGGTGATCGGCGCTTCGGGCGTGGCAAAGTTGGTGATCTCTTTTTTGACGCCGTCTTCAAAGATCGCGAAGTTTTCTTTCTTGAGATTAACGATGATCTGCTTGCTCTTTTTGCCGTAGACGACGGCATCGACGTTGACGACTGCGGTCGAGACGCTGATCGTCTCGGCCTCGCCCGGCTTGTTAATCAAATCAGGCGGCAGTTCTTCGGGCTGCTCTCCCTCCTGAGTCGTCGTTGTCGTCCCCTCGGCGGGGCGTTTGTTCTTCTTCTGATTGCTGGTGGGCGGCTGGCGGCGCGACTGTGCGAAGGAGGTCAGGTTGCCCGCAAGTCCAAGCAAGAGCGCGAAGCCGAGCATGAGTGCAGAGAAGCGGCGGCAGAAGATAAAACGTCTCATACGGATTGATCCTTTAAAGCAAGAGGGCGCGGGGGATGCTAAACATTGCTGGCTGAAATATAGGCTCAGCCAACGTGGACGGTCAAGCTCGGAAAACAGCAGTGAGAGGCTGGAACTCAGAGGTCAGTTTAAGACTCTATCCAGACACCCGACTTCCGGCTTCTGACGCACATTTTTCTGATGCACAGGGCCTGCGGAGCGTTTGCTTGAGGAGCGCAACAGAGGGAGTTAAAGATTAGAAAACAGAGGCCGGAGGCTAGAGGAAAGCGCTTTCAACCTCTAGCCTCCGGTCGCTGCTTTTTAACGCTGTGTGGTGTTGCTGATGGCCTCTGCTTCGACGACGACATCGAAAGCGCCTGTATTATCGTTGAGATTGCCCTCGTTGACGCCCAGGAAAAGGACGCCGTCGCGTTGCGCCGTAAACTCACGGCTGCGACCTATAAAGAGAAAGTCGTCGTTGTCGTCGCCGATGACGGCGATGAGCCCGCCCGTCGGATCGTTGCGCATTAATTTATCTGTATCCGGGACTCCGGCCAGACCGGCTGGCGTCGCAACTCTTCCAGAGCCCAGCAGGACACGCCCCGTCGCGGAGATGCGCAGGCGCTGCCCGCGTCTGACCACCAGACCACTGTTCGTCCACCCGTTGGTCGTCGCGTCGCCGCGCACGCGCGTATTGATCTGAAAGAAGGTCGGAGAAGTTGAAGAGGTCGCGGGCGGCCTTGCGGTCGTATTGGCCCGAGGCGGCGGCGTGCGCGCTTCCTCTTCTTCGGGCTGTGTACGCGTATTGGTTCGCGGCGGCTCGGTTCTGGACGTTTGTGTGCTCGGCTGATTATCGCTTGATATGTCTGCTGCGCCGCCCGCAGAGGCCGTCACCGCGTCGAACTCTATGGAGTCGACATCTTCCATGTAGAGCGTGATGCGGCTGCGGCGACCGCGCGTGCCTGTGCCGACGAGCACAGTGAACTGCTGGTCTTTAAATCCTACCACCTGCCCGCGTATGACGCTGCCGTCCTTCAGGCGAATGGTATCGGCCAATACGGGTGAGCCCATGCACAGCACGAGCGCGATGGCGACGAGCACAGGGGCTTTGAAACTCTTCTTCATGTTCTCCTCCGGGACTGTCTC
>DATLMN010000020.1:0-7847 GCA_035537255.1 Pyrinomonadaceae bacterium
CAGTCGCGCGCCGGCCTTGAATCGCCGCTGCTGGAATATACGCCCGCAGTTGCGCCCGCAAGCGGAATGTTTTATCGCGGCCAGGCCTTTCCACAATTTCGCGGCAACTTCTTCTTCGGAGGCTTGCGTGGTGAGACGATCATCCGCGTAGTACTCGACGGCAGGCGCGTGGTAAGTCAGGAGCGCTTGCTGGAAAAGAAATACGGTCGTATACGCGAGATGGCGGAAGGGCCGGATGGTGCGATCTACTTTTCCACTTCCAATCGTGATGGGCGTGGAACGCCCGCCGAAGCTGATGACAGAATCCTACGGCTCGCGCCCGTCAAATAAAGGTCTTCCTGCACTGGGATGGTCAGAGCATTCCCTCGCACACGCAAAAATCTAAAGATGACGAAGCTCAAATTAAGCGCGGCCATTTTGCTCGCTGCACTGCTCACACTGTTGGCGGGCTGTACGGGCCGGATCAAGGAACTGACGCGCGCTGCCGGAACTGGCGACAGCGCTGCGGTCAAAGCCTTGCTCGACGAAGGCGTTGATCCGAATGCACAGGACGCTGATGGCACGACGCCACTCATACAGGCCGCGTGGCAGGATCATATAGAGATCGTTCGACTGCTGTTGAGTCGAGGCGCTGATGTCAATCTCAAAAGCAGGGACGGCGGAACTGCCCTTCTGTGGGCCGCGTTCGAGGGGCACACGGAGATCGTCAAGACGCTGCTGGCAAGCAGCGCTGATACGGAAGCGAAAGACAATAACGGTTACACGGCGCTAATGCATACGACCGTGATGGGCAAGATCGATACGGCCCAGGCCCTGCTGGATCATGGAGCGAATCCTGATGCAATAAATAAGGAAGGGAAGACGGCGCTGATCTTGTCGGCGGAGAACGGTCGCCCGGAGATTGCGCGCGCGTTAATAGCTAAAGGCGCGAATGTCAACGTCAGAGATAACTATGATTCGACGGCGCTGAGGGCGGCGCTCGACGGTGCCAAAAGCGATATTGTTCAAATGCTCAGGCAGGCAGGCGCGAAGTGAATGAGGATGATGTTCAAAAAGTAGATCAATATGAACTTGCGCTTCATATTTAAATTTCGCGCCTTCGCTTTAAATTTTCTGCGCGAGGATGGCGGTCTTCGTCCAGCCAATCGGGTCTAAGCGCGGGAAACGGTATTGCTCGACGATACGAAAATGGCGCTCTGTGTTTTCTGCGACTTCGCGCGGCGGGTGCGTCTTAAAACGGAATAAGAGTTCGAGGAAACGACTGGCGAGCGATGGATGAACGGGCAGATGAAGCATGTGACCTCCGGGCATCAGCACACGCGCCAGCTCGCTGAAGCCTTCGGAGAGCGGCACGTATTCGAGCGCCCCGCTGGTCACCACCAGATCAAAAGAGTCGTCGGCGAAGGGGAGCGCGAGCACGTTGGCCTGCGTAAACCAGACCTTGTGTGATCGCCTGGCCCGCTCAATGACGGCACTCTCGGCCTTCGCAATCGAAGAGGCAGAGAGATCGACGGCGGTGATCCTCACCGGAACTTTGACCGCACGCAGCAGCGCCAGCGTCAGCAAGCCCGTACCGCAACCCGCATCCAGGACATGCGCGCCGGGCCGCAGCGGCAGCGGATGCGTGCGCAGGTATTGATCCAGCGAGCGACCATAGCCGTTGAGCTTGAAAGTAATATCGTAAAGACCCGCTATCCGGTCATAAAAAGTACCGGCTTCCGCTTCCGCCGCTTTGTCGATTGTCAGTCCGCTTTGTACCATCTGCTCCTTACTTGTGCCCCTCGTATGATGAATCAAACTTTTATCTTGGTATCTATATACAGCATACCTGGACAGAGAGCGAGAGCCGCTCCCAGCCCACACCGAAGAACTCGGAAGCCAATGGGATTCGCCTGCCTGAAAAACTGCGCCCCTATTTTATACTAAAAAGGGGAGCGGCAATGTAATAGTTCTGCTTCCATACGGTTACAAAAAAATCACCCGGCCCTGCCATGTTGGCCGCGTGACGGCGATTATCGAGCATTTACGGGGGGTGCAGTGTGCTTGCTAGAAGCGGCGGGCGGCCCAGCAGGATAAATAGAATCGTCGCAAGAAATCACCCGGACAGGCGTTCATCATGCGTCCGGACGTGTTCTTTTGCAAAGGAGAGACGAGATATGCGAAAAGCTTTGGCGGCGCTCTCATGCGCCCTTTTGATCCTGTTCATTCTGGGCACAGCCGCGTTGGTTCCACATGCCCGTTCTGAGACCGAAGTTTCTTTGGCGGCCAATAGCCTGGAGCCGGAGCGGCAGATTGTGACCGAAGAGTGGTTCGACGTGGATGTGCTGGTGGGTGGAGTGCCTCTTGAAGAATATGCCGCGCGAGGCCGCCGTTATGTAGAGGCCCTGGAGGGAGCTGAATACGAGTTGCGAATCAGGAATCCGCTCGGCGTGAGGGTTGCCGTGGCGCTGTCAGTCGACGGGTTGAATACGATCGACGCGCGCCGCACGAGCGCCATGAACGCGAGCAAATGGGTGATCCAGCCTTACGGGACGATTTCGATTAGCGGCTGGCAGATGAGTTCTGAGCGTGCGCGCCGTTTCTACTTTACGAACGAGAAGAATTCTTACGGAGCAAAGCTCGGTCAGACCTCAAACTTGGGAGTCATTACGGCGGTTTTCTTTCGCGAGCGTCAACCCGTCGTGATCGTGCCGCCGCGCCCATATCCGCTCGGAAGGGAAGACGAGCGAGGCGAGAGCAGGCGTCCGCAGACCGATTCACAAGCCCCAAGCTCTTCGAGCGATAGCGCGGGAAGAGCGGGGGCGGCAAAATCCCGTAGCGCCGAGGCTTACCCTGCGCCGGACGACGATTACGCGGCCACAGGTATCGGTCGCAACGTGCACAACGACGTGCGCTGGGTCAACATGGATCTTCAGCCTCGCCCCGTCAGCGAAGTGACGATCCGTTATGAATATCGCGCAGCGCTCGTCCGCCTGGGGATTCTACCGCGACCCTATCCGCACCCTGACACGCTGCGCCGTCGCGAGACTTCAACGGGCTTCGAGGATCGCCGCTACAGCCCAGAGCCGTAACGAAGGGATGAGGGCGGAGGGATGAGGGATGAATGATTGAGTGAACCGGTCAAGTGAATCAATCATTCAACCAATTTCATCCCTCATCCCTCATCCTTCACCCCTTCGGTTTGAGGTCTGCGGTGTAAAGTTGGCGATAGGCGCGGTAGTTCGACATGACCTTGAAGACGTAATCTTTCGTTTCTGAAAAACCGACTTCCGAGGCGAAGACGCCTGCGTCCTTTTGCCCTGCGCGTTTGAGCCAGCGCGCGACGTTGTCTTCGCCGCCGTTGTAGGATGCCGCGACGGCTTCGGGCTGATCCGGAAAGAGGCCGTTGAGGTCGGCGAGTACAACGCTGCCGACCAGAATGTTAGTGTCCGGTCGGTACAGCTCCATGTCCTGCAAATTATTGAGACCGGCGCGCGGCGCGTATTTGAGCGCCGTGTCGATGGTCAACTGAAGAAGTCCGCGCGCCGCCGCCTGTGATTTGGCGCGCGGGCGAAAATTACTCTCCTGTCGCATGATCGCCAGGATAAGACGCGGGTCAACTCTTTGCCTCGCTGTCGCGCGCAGAATAGCTTCGCGATATTGAACAGGATAGAGGTTTGAGCTTGAGGCTATCTCGGCATTGACGCGACTCGTGCGCTCCAGTACGACCGGACGGCGAGCAGCGCTTTTGATACTTAGCAGACGCCGCGTCGCCAGCCCGCCGTAGTATGAATTGAGGCTGTCTGTAATCGCCAGATAGGCGTTGATCGCCTCCTCCGTGCGTCCGGCGCGTTCCAGGCTGTAGGCTCTCAGGTATGCTACTTCGGTCAGGTTCGTCTGCACACCTGGGAGTGTGCGCACGCTCATGCTGCTGCGCAATTGATCTGCGACTTCGATGGCGTGCTGCCAATCGCCGACGGACACATCCAGACGAAGCCGTGCAAACTGCGCATTGGTATCCGTCGCCGTGGTGCGAAACCTCTCGCGCGTACGTGTGATCCACTCTATGGCTTCAGAGGGTCTGCCCGCTTCACGCAATCCATCTATCACATTCAGGTAAGCGCCCTCTATGCGCTCGCCCTGTGGGAAACGCTCCGTGTATTCTCTGTATCGGTCGACGGCTTCGCCGGCACGTCCTGCGCGCAGTAGAGCCGCTGCTAACTGATAGAGCCCTTCACGCCCATCCTTCGTCTGCGCATAATCGCGCGCGAGCCGCTCGTACCACGGTAGAGATTCTTCGTATTGTCTATTCTGAAAGTATGAGCGACCGATGCCGTAGAGCGCGGCGGGCAGATTCGTGTCATTCGGATAACGCTCAACGAGCGCCAGATAGTGAGCGCGTGCTTCGGCAAAAGCGCGGTTCGTCAGATAAAGATTGGCGCGGCGCAGATGTTCCGCCGGACTCAGTTGGGCCAACTTGCCGTCAGCCGCACGCCCTGCGCGATCATCACGGCGCACACCGGCCAGATCATCGTCGTCCGTCACGGCGCGCGATTGAGCGCCGAGCACTGCCTGAAGAGAATCGAATGACGGCGAACAGATAAAGGCCAGCGTAAAGAGTATGGCCAGGAATCCGCCACTGAATTTTAAGAAAGAAGAACGCTTCACTTTTTCACCCAATGTCCATTCTAACATCTAAAATAGCGTTTGAGAGCGAAGTAGAGATGCAAGCGGCTTGCTGTCAGGTTTGCTCAAGCTCGAAAACTACTATGACTGAAAGGCGGTTTACGTGATGAGAAGGGTTCTTTTGTTGTTGATGATTCTGCCAAGCGCCCCCTTGATGTGTCAGGCTCAGGAGGCGACAACGACGGATAAAGAAAGAGACGCTGTCCGTCAGGTGGTCGAGACTTACCTTTACAGTGAAGAGCCGGAAGAGCGTAAGCGCACTCTCTACGCTCAGACCAAAATCCTTTCCGTCGACCAGACCGGGACAAAAGTGGTCGAGACCGCTATTTCCAAACAGGCGAAAAAACTGCCGGGCAGAGTGATCACCAGAAGCCGCCAGGAAATCGTCAACATTGATCTGACGGACGGCGGGGCTTTGGTCAAAGTCGAAACTGATCTTTCGTCCGATGCGAGCCAATTGCCGAAGCACTTACAGTATCTCTCGCTGTTGAAAGTCAACAATGAATGGAAGATCGTCAGCGTCCTGATGCCACCGCTGAAGCGCGCAGGCGACGTTAAATAACCCTTGCGGCCATGTTGATAGAGCCAGCGCAGGACGTTTTTATAACTCGCTTGAGCCGACCGCAAATTAGCTTTCCCTTCATCGTCAACTTAACCGTATCGGAAAATGCTGCGGATAGCTAAGCGAGTCGAATGAAAAAACTGACGACGCTCGCGTGACGGTGATAAAGGGCGCGCGAAGGCAAAGCATTAAATTAGAGGGCGCGTGTGGATGTTATTAAAAGGGAAGTTTCTATCTGCTGCCTGCGTAATCGAGCAACGTTTATAGAGCCCACCTGACACGCTTCTTCATAGAAGCAAAAGTGAATGGACGCCAGCATGATTCTCTCTGCGCTGGCGTCCATTCGTTTTGTCGAACCAAACTTGAAACTATCTTTGTGTGTCCCGGCACGCGGGACAGGAGTTGAGCCTTATCAACCTTCTATGGCGTCGTTGACGCTGTCGGCGTTGCGCTCATAAGCTAGAATCGCCGCCGCGTTGTTTTTCTCTATGGCGCTTAGCGACGCGTCTGAGTACTTCGCATCGGGCTTGTACCAGTCAAGGCTGGAGAAATAGTTGCGCAGAACCTTGTCCTTGAAAACCATGCCGTGGCGTGCGTAGATTTCGTTGCGCAGCTTGCGCGCGTCTTCGCGGAACATTCCTTCGAGCATACTGCGCGAGATGGGCTTTGTGGCCAGCTCGTCGTGAAGCCTGCGCTCGTATTTAACGATGGTCTCGACGTTCTGCTTTTCGATTGCCGAAAGCTCCGAAGGCTTCTGTCCCTCTTCGACGGGCATGTACCAGGGCTGAAAGAAGAAGTATTGACTAAGCCAGGGCGTGCGAAATTGCATGCCGTGTCGCGCATAGACCTCATTTCTCAGGAGGCGCAGCTCGTGCAGGCTCAAGCCGTGCAGCATCTCTTCTCTGATCGGATGATCCTGAAATAGCTCCATGTCGCCGGGCGAGAGCGCAAGACGGCGCTGCTTTTTATGTGCGGCGAGAATAGTTTGCAGATTCTTGCGCTCAGTTTCGGAAAGCTCTTTCGGATCGTAGCCAGCCTTGGGCTCGTACCAGTAACGCTCCTCGAAATATTTTTGCAGCCAGGGCTCGTCGTCGAATCGTCTGCCGTGGATGGCTTCGACCTCTGCGCTGAGCACACGCCACTCGCCGCCCGTATGCTCGCCCAGTTGTTCAGGCTCGATCACACGATCAACGTAAAAGCGCAGGTCGCCGGGCTGTATAAATTCGTGCTGCTTGGATTCTGCTTCACGTATAACGTCCAGATTCTGGCGCTCAACCGTATTGAGCATAGAATTCTGGAAGTTCGGGTTGGGCTTAAACCAGGGACGCTCGCTCAGATACTTTTTGATGTCCGGGTCTTTGAAGACGCGCCCGTGTCGACCGAAGATGATGCCGCGCAGCATCTTCAGATCGTCAACAGAACGACCTTCAAGCTGCGAGGCTTCAATCGTATTTTTCGCGAAATCGAATTTCTCCCACTGCGCCAGCCAATCCTCTGTTTGCGCCACGGCGAAAGAGGACAGGGTTAGCATCAGGGCAAGGACAACGGGGCCATAGAAAACGGGACGAAACTTTCGCCACATGATAAATTTCCTTTCGACGCGATGCTGATAATGTTCGGATCATGGCGAGCGCTTTATTAAATCTCCGCGACTCGCGCACACGCGAGCCCGCCGCACGTCCACACCGCGCGATACTTTGACGATTGTGAGCCGCGTTTTTGCTCATACATGGCCTACGGCAAAGGTCGCGAGACCTGTGCGTTGGGCGACCTGGCAGGGAATGGAGTTCTGGATGAAATTCCCGAGCTGGGAAAGCTTTCGTTGCGGTCTTCGGTTATGTAGAGAGCGTATTCAAACAACCGCCGGGATAGATCACGATACGAATCGAATCAGGCGGGCTGGCCTTCCTGCGCTTCTTCTATAATCTCGTAACTTGAGACGATCTCGACCTGCGGTTGGAGGGTCGCGGCGACGCTACAGTATTTGGTCTCGGACAGTTCTATGGCCTGGGCCAATGCGCGCTCCGTTATAGCTCGCCCGCGCACGATGTGGCGTACTTCCATGCGTGTAAACTTGCGCGGGTGCTCGTCGCGGCGAAAGCCTTTGACTTCGACGCGATAATCCGTCACCTGTTCGCGCTTTTTACGCATGATGTTGATGACATCGACCGCCGTACAGCTTCCGAGCGCGATCAGTAAAAGCTCTACAGGGGTTACGGCGCTGTGGCGCTCGTGATCCGTATCAAGCGTCTGTGCATGCCCGCTCGGGCTGATGCCGACCCACAGATCATCTCCGGCATAGTGGATCGTGGCAACAGGATTCTCCTGACTCATAGGTCTGCTCCCTCGTTTTCAGTTGGATCGCCCGGGCGATGGGCTCGGGCGCGAACTTACCTCTGGAAAAAGCCTTCGGCCTGATTGATTAAAGTAAGAGCAGGATAACATGAGGGTCAGGCGAAACGGCAGCCCTCGGTCCGGCCTGATCCGGCGATTTTTGAGACGTAAACACAACAAATCCGTCAGAATGACCGTGTAAAATCCCGGCAACCCAAATAAATGTTGGTGAATCACAAGGACGGTTTGCCTCTCTGGGGAATGAGGCATACAATGTAAAGCAAGC
>DATLMN010000021.1:0-3553 GCA_035537255.1 Pyrinomonadaceae bacterium
AGGAGCGGGCGGGTTTAGAGAGGAATGGCTGGCAGGGCTAGCGCGTTTTCGCGTCGTCGCCGTCCTGGACGCAGACGCTGCGGGCGAGCGCGCCACCACACGTTATCAGGAGATGTTCCGTGAGCGCGGGATAGAACTGGCGCGCCTGGAACTCCCCTCGGATGTCAACGATTTCTTTCGCCAGCATCCAGCCGCCGCGCTCGAATTCACCTTGATGACAGAAGCGGCGCTGGAAGACCAAGGCGAAAGGATGAAGGATGAGAGATGAAGGATGAAAATGCTGCTATGCTAATTGAATGATTCAATTCATATAGCCACGCTTTCATCCTTCATCCTTCATCCTTTGCTTTTTAGTAAGCGACGAACGGGTCTGTGTCGACGCGCTTGACGCGAATGCCGTCGATGGTGCGCGGCAGGGTCGGCTTGCCGCCCGCCGTGCGGTCTACGTAGACGACGATGACTGCTTCGTCCGGGTTGTCATCAGCCTGGCCCACGCCGACGCCTATGACTGCCGGGCGCGACATCAAATCGTTCTTGCGTGACTCCATTGCCTGGGTCGCGCGCTCTGCTGCCTGTTCCGGTAATTCACGCATTTGACCTCCAGCCGATTCACTCATTGGCTCGACCGCCACTGCTGCTCCGGCAGCCCCGACATTGTTGCCGACAAAGCTTAAAGTCCTGCCGCCGCCGAGAGCCGCGCTGGTCTTGGAGAGAACTTCACCGATGGGATTGCCTATGGTCGTGCTGCTGCTGCCCGCGAAGAGCAGTGCGACCGGTTGGTGATTGGCGTCGTTCGTCACGATCAAAGAGCCGGAGTCGCCGCCGGCGCTAAAGGTCGAGCTGTTGATAACCACCTGGTTGGTGTAAGAAACGTTAGTGCCTCTGTTGCTGCCGCATTCGACCGTGTACTTCACGGTGACGCTGCTATTGATTGACGAGATAGTGCCTGTCTGAAAGCCCGTGGTGCGACCGCTCTTGGCGACGCCCAAACCGACCGCAGGGTTTCTCACCACACTGCTCGGAACGCCTATGTCTTCGATGTAACCTGTGCCGTCCATCAGTCCGGTTCTGAGTTGAGCGATGGCCGCATCAACATTCGAGCCGAGCTTGGGCGCGGCCGTAAAGTCCGCCACGATGGTTGCGATCTGGCAATTGCTGTCAATCAGCCCCGGCTGCGAAATATCATCTCCGGCGACCGCTTTATCTCCAATCGCCAGCACATGATTATTACTCAGGATATATTTGACGTTGTTGTTATCCTGCACGAGCGCGCCGAGCGTACCGCTGCAACAGTAACGCCTGCTGCTGTCTCTCACGTTACCGCCTGAGACGCCGAAGTGCAGATTGCGAACACGGTGGTTGGGGCCGTTATCCGCAGAGCTTGGCGCTGTCAAGAGGGATGCGCCGACGAGTAATGCGAACACGAAGGCGACGAGCGCCAGGTATTTGAAACTCTTCATAGATATACCTTTCTTTAGTAGGTCATGCTCCATGACACACGAAGCGGGTCAACTTGTTTGAGATGGGGAACCGGGGCGGGTCGCCGCTCTCTTCTGTAAATGGTTCGATTGCTGGCCGGTGGCCGTAGGGCTCGGATGCGCTACGGCATCAATTCCTGTAAGGATGGACTTGACGGATGAGCTTTTACTCCAAATCAGGCGACGAGTCAATAAATTTTTGACCGAAGAAATGGATACGCCCGGCCCTTGCGCTCGCCGCAGACGAGCCTGTGCAGACATCTAGGCAAAGCGTTGAGGCACGAATACGCCCGGCCGGTATTTGACTAAAGCTTTTACCCTTAGCCCTTTCTGAACCGAGTAGGTATAATCTAACAACGTCTTTGGCGCGCACCTCTTCGCAGGACTCTATCGGAGCGCGCCGCGCCGGAAAAGATTATGGTCGAGAGAATCACAGAAGCCACAGCACAGAGGATGGGCCTGACCGTTACGGACAAACTGCGCCTGCTTCTGGACATTACCAAGAAGATCAGCAGCACGCTGAACCTACAGGAAGTTTTGAACCTGGTGATGGACACACTCGATTCGCTGATCCCTTACGATGCCGCAGGCATCTACGTCATCAGCTGCGAGAAGCGTCCGTCCAGAGCGGACGGCTCGACCGAGTCGACCTGTGTTTTTCGCGCGGAGGCCGTGCGCGGTTACGACATAGACGATCTCTTAGACCTGCGGCTCAAGATGGGCGAAGGCATCATCGGCCATGTGGCCGTCACGGGCGAGCCAGCCATCTTGCCAGACGTGCGCAAGGATGCGCGCTACGTCAACGCGCGCCCGGAGACGCGCTCAGAGATGGTCGCGCCCATCATCTCGAATAACGAGGTCATAGGCGTTTTCGATCTCGAAAGCGATCAGCTCAATGCCTATACGGATGATGACTTGCAGGTCTTGCTGCTCCTGGCCTCGCAGGTCGCGATCATCATCGAGAAGGTAATGCTGCACGAGCAGCTTGTCGAGAAGAAGCGGCTCGAAGGTCAGCTCGAAGTCGCGCGCGAAGTTCAGCTTGAGCTGCTTCCGGCCTCAGACCCGAAGCTCGAAGGCTTCGATATTTGCGCCTACAACTTTTCGACCGAAGAGGTCTCCGGCGATTACTACGACTGGGTGCGCATCTACGAAGACCAGATCGGCATCGTCATTGCAGACGTGTCTGGCAAGGGCGTCCCGGCGGCGCTTTTGATGGCCTTCCTGCGCGCAAGTCTTCGCGCCGCCATACACATAGGCTACGCGCCGCATATTTCTATGGCGAAGGTCAACTACCTGCTCTGGGAATCAATCGAGCGTAACCAATTTGTGACAGCCTTTTACGCCGTGCTCGATGCCTCGAACAAGACCTTGGCCTATACGAACGCCGGTCACAACCCGCCGCTGCTGATGGATGCGGACGGCACGGCGCGCTTTATAGAGCGCGGGGGGCTGCCGCTCGGCATGTTCCGTGCGACGCGCTATTATGAGTATTACCTGCCTATTGAGACAGGCCAAACCCTTGTGCTTTATACGGATGGAGTGACGGAGGCGGTAAACTCCAAGGGCGAGGAGTACGGTCGTGACCGCTTGGAAAGAATTGTGCGCGAAGGACGCACTTTAAGCGCTCGCGCGCTGATCGATCTGATCTACGAAGACATCCTGCGCTGGACGGACGGGCGCGGCTCGCATGACGACATGACCTTTTTCATCGTCAAGGCCAATTATTAAAGCAAAAGCGACGGGCGCGCCTCCATCACTCTCTGAGCACGCGCCCGCCGCCTTCTTGAAATGTAAATTGTTTGTAAAACTTCAGTGCGCCGTTAAAGAATTATGCGCGTGGTCGCCACCCGGCGCGAGCGGTGCGCGGTAATCTCCGAAGTGAAATGTGGCTTCGGAGTCGGAAAAAGCGAAGACATCAACTCCGTATGCATCAAAATACGCCGCCACCTCATCGGGCGAGAGGAGAAACAGGGCGGGTGAGTAACCCGCTTCGGCACGAATTTCCAGCAGGCGCTCAACGACTTCCAGCGGTGCAAAGCATCTTACAGGGTCTCTGTATGTTGCCATAAGTTCTA
>DATLMN010000022.1:0-7346 GCA_035537255.1 Pyrinomonadaceae bacterium
GGGCCGGCTGCAATCATCCCGCCCTCGTTCTCCCATCGGTCAAGCATCTTCTTCTTCAGACGCTTTCGGGCGATCTGATCAGGCATCGCTGTATCCCCCTATCCCTACTCATTGTCTCATGATTCTCTCGGCGTTATGCCGTGCAGCCGGGGCGTTACTCACTCCTCGTCACGCGCCGGTTCACCGCCCGCCAGGCGGCCGTGAGGAAATCATGGGGTTGTCATGGCTTCACGTCTAACCGGGCGGGGCGCTTGCTTATCCGTGAGCGAATCTCAGGCCACGCCGGGCCGCCGAAAAAGAAGAGTATGCCGAGTGCGACAATGACGATTGCGCTTAACTCCATGATTGCCTCCTTCAATAATAGACCTCTTGCGAAAGTCAGGATAGCCGAAAATATCGAGCGCTCAATTGCCGGCTTTCGCGTTCGGTCAAACTGATTTTCGCAAGAGGTCTGATATACGGTGTCTCCTTCAACGCCCTGTTCGCCGAGAGCGTTTCTTTCACCTGATATCAACTTAGACGAAAGACGAGGCGCGAGATAGCGTGAAAACACCTGTCTTTGATGGGTGATGACACCGCCGCTCGCCGGCTCTAAGATGATCGTACTCGTCACTAATAACCGTTCACTTCCTTCAATCAATAGTCCGTGTGTTAACACCCTGAGTTTTAGGCGTTAACACGCCGACGCAAATCACAGGCCGTCGTCTAATAATGTGAAGCAGGCTGACTGAATTTTCTTTGTAGAGTTGCGAGTTATACTCGACGCGGTTTACTTGGGCCGGGGGTCTTGCACCCGTTCTCCGGGCTGGGGGAGTTTCCCAGCCCGCGCCAGCCTCACGGCCTCGATCAAGATTTTCGCGGCGTTTCGCACCTCCGTATGCAACGCTTCGTCACGGTCGAGCGCGTCATGGCTAGTGGCGTAAGGCTCGTAGTAGCCGATGTAGCGATCAATCGTCGCCGCGTGGCCCGCCTGGACCAGACTCATGTCAAGGAGCCAGTCGGTGAGCGAGCGGCGCAGCACCTCCGCGCCGGCGGCGTCTCCGTGAACGACCACTGAAAAGAGCCGGCCCGCCAGATGTCGCGGATAGCTCCAGCCCTGAAGTTCTATCGCCTTTGCCTCCTCGGGGCTCTTGCCGTGCGTCGTGGTCGGGTCGGGGTTGCCGCCGTCAGCGCAGACCAGCCGATCCATCATCAGCTTGAGCACACTCGGCGACTGATACCAGTAGACCGGGGTGACGATCATCACTCCGTGCGCGGCCACCCAGCGCGGGTAGATTTCGTTCATCCAGTCGTTGACCTGCCCCATCGCGTGATTCGGGTAACAGGAACACGGCCAGTGGCAGAGCGGCATCGCCGTCGAGACGCACGCCTTACACGGCAAGATCTGGCGGCCGTACTGCGCCGTCAGCATCGACAGGTCGAGCAGGTCGCACTCGAAGCCCCCGGCCCCCTCAATCTCCTGCCGCGCCATCTGCACCAACCGGAACGTTTTGGACATCTCTCCCGGGCACGTCTGGTCGTGTCGCGCGGCGCCGCACACTAACAGTATGCGTGACGGGACCGCGGGGTCGCGGTGGCGCTCTTCCGCCAACAAGACCTGTTCCCGCGCCTCAAGCCACTCCAGGGGCAGCTCGAAGTCCGGATCATGGAAGCCGGGGCCCGCTTTTCGCTTGCGCGGACTCTTGTGATATTCGTCGTAATTCGTCCAGGCGACTTCGATCACGCGGTCGATCTCCGACCGGACCGCGTCGAACGCGGGGTCGTAGAACCTTTCGGACAGACGGCGGGTGAACTCCTCCTGGGTGAGCTTAACGTCGCCCTGTCCCTTACGCGGTTGCGGGATTGATTTTGAATTATCCGCCATAGAGGTATTGAGGACTGCTCACCTGATCGTTATCCCAAGCATCAAGAGCCGTGGGTTATAGAGCATTCTTACGCGTAGCAGCAAATCAGCGCTAAGTCCCCCCGGCTCTGGCACATCACACTTTTTACAATCCACCTCGACGTCTATCCGACTCTCTCGTCCCTCTTGTGTCAACACCCACGAGCGCACCGTCGAAGGCGGCTGGACATATTGCCGGCCTCACTCCTCGTCGTACCCGAGGAAGTTGACGGTGTTCTGCTCCACGTTCTCCCGCTATTAACGCGGTAAGCATTGCGTAGAAGTGCGTATAGTCTGTAGCGAGACACATCTCCTTTAGGTCGGTGTTTCGATACGCGTTGCGTAAGAACCTGAATATCTTCCGCAACGTGCGCGTCTCGGTCGCCTTCAAAGCGGGGTCTGACCGCTCACCTTGCTCACGTGCTCTGACAAACCCCTTCAACACCTCCACCGTCTTGCGGTGTTCTTTGGTTCTCAAGAACAACGCTATTTCCAATAGCCTTTCTCACATTCGGTCAACCTGCGCGTTGTTGTCTCGGGTATTCAACACCATTCATAAGGTTTTCAAGACTTGTGTAAATTCATTACTCTTAAGCAGCGTTCACTCCGACGGAGAGCAACTTGCCGTTGAGCGACAACAAAACTTTAGCGCGGCGCAAGCTCTCGATTGCTTCTTCGACCTCCGGCGTCGAAACGGGCGTCTCAAGCGATGTGGAACATTGCTTAATCAGCGCCGTGGGCGTCTGCGCAGAGTCGCAGAGACGATAGACCTCGGCCTCCAATCCTTCCGCCGTCCAGCTTCTTTGATTGGCGCAAGGACGCGTGTCGAAGAACTTTAGCTGCTCGCCATCATCGTAGACTCGCAGAACCGGTCGTGCGGTGCGCCACATATCGTTCCATTGTCGAATCACTTCTTGCAATTCCCACTGGCCGGGCTGGTCATGCAATCCGCGGTGGATATGCCCCGGATTCCCGCTGTCTTCAAACGAGTACGCAAGCCGCATCAACGATTCTTTCGGCAGAGGATAAACGTACGAATAGGCCCGGCTCGGCTCCAGCGTGAGGCCGAAGTCCTGCGGTCGCATGTGATAAGGGCTGAAGCGGTCGTATCTGACTCGAATCACCCCTGCCGGCGGCTGTAGATGGAAGATGGCGGGTAACCATCCGGCCATTTCCGAGTACCAACTGTCCGACTCGCCGGGGATTCCGCAAAGCATGTTCCAGGATGCATGAATGTCGAACTCGCTCGACCATTTCAAGAGCTGTAGATTCATCAGCGCGGAGTTTCCCTTGCCGATGAGTGCAAGCACTTTGTCATCGAGACTCTCAACGCCGGGCTGAATCCAGCGTATGCCTGCTTCGGCCAGCAGCTTGACCTGCTCGCGCTTGAGATTCGACTTGGTCTCATAGAATATGGAGTACTTGTCGTCGGCTGACGCCAGCGTCGGCAACACCGTTTTGAAAAACGACATATCGAGGATGTTATCGACGAATTGAATGTTCCGGATTCCATAGCGTTGTGAGAGCTGACTCAATTCCGCGATAATCCTGTCCGGCGACTTCGAGCGGTATTTCATCCCGTTGCCATTCAGACCACAGAAGGTGCAATGAGATTTTTCACCCCACCAGCAGCCGCGAGAGCTTTCGGCCAGTAGCTCCGGCTCGATCATGTTTGAGAGCGTCGAAGCTTTCAGCGTCTCAAAGTAGTCGTCATAATTCGGGGTCGGCAGCGCATCCATATCACGAATCAAGGCGCGGGGCACCTGCGCGTTGTCGGTTGACAAGATCGGGAACGCCTTCTTCAAATGGGCTTGCGAGATTGCGCCACCGGGGAGCGCGACCGGCTTCACTGCGCGGCCTTGCTCAAGCAGTACACTGCACAGTTCCGGAAACAACGCGTCCGCTTCACCCGAGACGACACAATCCACCCACGGAAACGCACGCAAAGTCTCCATCCCCATCTCGCCTTCGCAGTTGGCCCCGCCCATCAGCAGGACGGTCTCCGGACTCAACTCGCGAACTCGCTTCAGCAGCGCCAGCGAAGCACAGTGCTGTTGGAACACTGAGCTACATCCGACGATTCGCGGCCCGCGCGCGACAATGGCTTCGGCCAGTTGCTCGACGTAACCGGCGCACTTGGCGCGCACCCGGCGCATCAGTTCTTTTCTCTCTTCCAGGCTTGCAGGAAAGACGCCGCTGCAACGCACTTCGAGCGTGAGGTTCAAGTACTCTTCGTCCTTCGCCTCCGCATCAGGAAATATACTGTTGGCGAAGCACCATTCGCCGAGCAAGTGGTCGGTCGGAACCGACTGCATCGCCTGGTAGGCCGCCAGGCCAATCGTCTCGGCCAGACCGAAGTTTCCGTAGACGACTTCGCTTCGGATGCCGGTATCGGCCAGGGATGCCTGCAACAGGCTTAAAGCGATGGAAGGTCGCTGAATCTCAGCGAAAGGCATGGAGACAAGAACGATGTCCATTGGGATCACGCTCCTTGTTACCAAATACTTACAATTGATGTGAGGCGTTAAAGTCCTTGCACGTCCGCTCCGACGCGTGCGGCGGAACTTAAAACCGGAGAGATGAATTAACGCACGCGCCACGCGCATGTCAAACTATTACACAGAACCTGTCGCGGCCACACTGTGCGTCGCAACTCCGGCAACACGAGCGTTGAGCATACCCCGATTATAATTGCCGGGTAAAGAAAAGTGCTAGAAGCAGTCTCATAAATACGCCGGATGGGGTGGTCGCTTCGATTTTCCTGGGAAATTCGCGGTCTCTAAACCTTATCGGGTAGGTTCTGGTGCAAACAGCAGAGACAGCGCGCGTGAGTACCTCACCTTACATGCGTGCTCGCATCCGACGAGCACTGCCTCCCACACGTGCGATACACTCGTCCCTTCTCACAACCTTATTTGAATAGTTCGCTTAATTTGTCGCGGAAGAGAGTCAACGCGATCTTGCCGCCCTCGGGCTGTCCTTTGACCAGCGCTTCGGCGAAATGAAGCGCCTGCTCCGCGCTCACCTTCGACGGCATGGGCGGCTCGAAGGGGTCAACCACCACCTCGACGATTGAGGGCTTGCCCGACGCCAGAGCGCGCTCAAGCGCCGGGCGAATTTCTTCGGGCCGCTCGACCGTGATCCCTAAGCCGCCGCACGCTTCGGCGTACATGGCAAAATCGGGGTTGTGCAGCTCGCAGCCGTATTCGGGGTTGCCTAAGAATACGACCTGCTCCCACTTGATCTGGCCGAGCGTGTTGTTCTTGATGATGATGACGACGACGGGCAGGTTGTATTTCACGGCGGTCAGGAACTCGCCCATCAGCATCGTGAAGCCGCCGTCGCCGACAAACGCGATTGATTGTCTTTCCGGGTAAGCTATTTTGGCGGCGATGCTGTACGGCAGCGCGCAGGCCATCGTCGAGAGCGTGCCCGAGCAACTGAACTTCTGCGTCCCCCTGATTTTGAACTGTCGTGCGATCCACGTCGTGATCGTGCCCGAATCCGTCGAGATGATGGCGTCGTCGGCCGCAACTTCAGACAACTCCCACGCGACCCGCTGCGGCTTGATCGGCACGTCCGTCTTCATGGCGCGCGTGCGCATCAGTTCCCACCAATCCTTCATTCCCTCCTGCGCCTGTTCGAGGAAACTGCGATCCTCTTTACGCCCGACGAAGCGCGTGAGCGCCGCGACGGTCGGCTTCGCGCTGCCGACGAGGCCGACCTCGACGGGAAAGCGCAGACCGATGCGGTCGGGCTTGTCGTCAATCTGCACGCCTTTGGCCTGACCGGGCTTCGGCAGGTATTCCATGTAAGGGAATGACGAGCCGATAATCAGCAGGGCGTCGGCCTGCTCCATCGCCTCCTGCGAAGGCGTTGTGCCGAGAAGTCCGAGGCCGCCCGTGGTCAAAGGATGGTCGTCGGGGACGACCGCTTTTCCGAGCAGGGCTTTGACGACCGGCGCGCCGAGCTTTTCTGCGATCTCGATTACTTCATCGGTCGCGCCGAGCGCGCCCTGGCCGACGAGGATGACCGGCTTCTTCGCCTCGTTAAGAATGAAGGCCGCGAGCCTCAGTTCGTCTTCCGGCGGAACGGCGTGCGGGGGCGACCAGCGGCTCGTCGTCGCCCCCTCGACCTTGTGCATCGAAACGCGGCCCGTCGGTTCGACCTCCTGATAATCCACGGGAAACGTGATGTGCGACACCCCGCGATGATTAAGGGCGTGGCGGCACGCCTCGTTTATCAGCATCTCGACCTGATTCGGATTGATGACCTCCTGATTGTAGACGGTCACGTCCTCGAACAGGAGCGCCATATTCACTTCCTGTTGGAATTTACTTCCCTTCAGATCGGAGTATGTCTGCCCCGTGATGGCGAGGACTGGGGCCTGATCGAGCTTCGCGTCGTAGAGGCCGTTGAGGAGATGTATGCCGCCGGGGCCTGACGTGGCGAGGCAGCAGCCGAGTCGCCCGGTGTATTTCGCGTAGGCGCAGGCCATGAAGGCGGCTGCTTCCTCATGACGCACCTGTATGAAGCGCACGCGATCCTGCCTCGTGCGCAGGGCTTCCATGATGCCGTTGATGCCGTCGCCGGGCAGGCCGAAGACCGTGTCCACGCCCCACTCGATGATGCCTTCGACGAGTACGTCCGCAGCCGTCCGGGCCATCGTCTCACCCCTCAGATTCACAGCGACTTCAGGAACTCTACCAGATCGTACTTCTCCTGCTCCGCCAAATTCAACTTCTTAAATTTGTCGTAGTGGTTGACCACGTCGAGCAACGTCGCAAAGCGCCCGTCGTGGTAGAAGC
The DNA here is from genome assembly GCA_035537255.1 of Pyrinomonadaceae bacterium. Classification (GTDB taxonomy): domain Bacteria; phylum Acidobacteriota; class Blastocatellia; order Pyrinomonadales; family Pyrinomonadaceae; genus DASQYE01. The sequence goes on from DATLMN010000022.1 coordinate 6,691, forward strand.
CGCCCTTCGCGTGCGTGAAGAGTCCGCGCAAGGGCGCGGTGCGGTAGCTGTCATCGGGCGAACGGCTTGATTGAAAATCGTCAATGCCGATCTCCGAAGCTTTGTGCGTGTTCCAGCCCGGCTCGGTGAAGAGCGGCGGCACGTGGCACTGTGCGCAGGTCGCCTTGCCTTTGAATAACGCCTCGCCGCGCGCGGCCGCCGTCTTGTCGTAGCTGCCTTCGGGCGGCACGGGCGCGGGGATGGCGAGTTGATAAAACTGGAGCGCCGCCAACTTCGATGTTGTCATGTCGGTTGCGCTCCGCTTGTTCCCGAAACCGGCGCGGGCCGCTACGGGGTACTTCTTCGGGTCGTTCAGGCGCGCGTCGAAGAACGTGCCCTGCCCTTGTAGCTCAAGGTTGGCGACGTAGGCGTTCCAGTACGTAACCGTGCCCCAGCCGCCCGTCCACGTGTGCAGGTTGACGCCGGCCATGCCAAAGGCGGGCGGGATCAAGGTGGCGGCGGGCTTGCCGTCGGGACGAAAAGCCTTGCCGTCGAGGTTCAACTCCGCGTCGAACTTCCCCGGCCCCCAACTGGCGAGCACCTTCTTGACCGTCGCCTCGTCAACTTTCAGCAGCCCGGTGAACGCGCTCAAGTCCGGCGCCAGCGAGATGATCGCG
>DATLMN010000023.1:0-2038 GCA_035537255.1 Pyrinomonadaceae bacterium
GCCTGGAGATTTTGAATCGCGAGTACATTACGAAGAAGGGCAACTACGACGACCTGCTGAAGAAATCACAATCGGCAGAGCTGGTCGCAAACGTCGCCGCCAACGCGCAGGGCGAGACGATTCAAGTCATCGATCCGGCCAACCTGCCGTCACGCCCCGTCGCTCCGAAGCGACCGCTCTTGATGGTGCTCGGCCTTGGCTTTGGCCTCGCCGTCGGACTGCTCGCCGCCGCAGCCTTTGAAGTGCCGAGGCTGCTGACGATTCAGACGCTCGACGATGCGGAGCACTACACGGGCTTGCCCGTGCTCGTCTCCGTGCCTGAGCTTTTGACTCCGCAGGAGGCGCGGCGTGTGCCGCTTCGTCGCCGACTGCTGCTTGCCGCCGGGGTCATCATTACTCTGGTCAGCATTCCGGCGCTCGCTCTCCTGCTCAGGGCCACGCATGTGTTCGACAGATTCTCGGGTTAAGCCTGCAAAGCACGCGCGCGTGAGATTGCAGAAGATAGGGTAAGCGTGACACCGGCAGCGGCCCGAACTCGTATGGGCCAACAGAAGCGGTGTCACGGAGGTTGAAAAAAGAGAGTGTACAGAGAATTCTACGGCTTACAGGATTTGCCATTCGCGCTGACGCCCGATCCGCGCTTTATCTACTTCACCCCTTCGCACAAAGAGGTGATGGCCAACCTGCATTACGGCATCGAGATGGGCAAAGGCTTGATCGTCGTCACCGGCGAGGTCGGCACAGGCAAGACCACAGTGCTCAGATGGATGATGCAGCGGCTTGAGCGCACAGTCCTGGTGGCTTACATCTTTAACCCCAGATTGACCGTGCCGGAGTTTTATCAGCACGTGACGACTCTGCTCGACGTGCAGCAATGGGAGACGAAATCCGAGTTGCTGATCGCGCTTGGCCGTACCTTAGAGTCGCGCCACGCGCGCGGGCTTCGCACAGTGCTGATCGTAGACGAGGCGCAGGGTCTCACTCCGCATGTGCTCGAAGAGATACGTCTGCTCTCGAATTTTGAATCCGACGCGGCCAAGCAGCTACAGATCGTTTTGACAGGCCAGCCGGAGCTGCGCTCAGTGCTTAACAATCCTGACCTGCGCCAGCTCAAGCAACGCATTGCATTGCGCTGCGAGATCAAGCCGCTGCCGAACGTCGAAGAGACGGGCCATTATATCTTCGCTCGCCTGCTGGTCGCGGGCGCTGAGCGGACGAATATCTTCTCGCCAGGCGCAATCGATTTTATCTTCCGCTGCTCCGAAGGCATTCCGCGCAACATCAATAATCTTTGCGACAACGCGCTGCTCACAGGTTACGCGGCGGGCGAGACAGTCATCGGTCGCGCCATCATCGAAGAGGTCGCGGAGACTTTCGACATGCTGCCGCGCGCGGATCGCGGTCGCCAGATGGGCGAGGAGCGCGAAGCTCCCGCGCGTATCTTTACCGCCGCAGGGCGCGCAGAGTTGTGGTCTACGGGCGCAGGCGGCGGCAGCAGTTCGCAGTCGTCGCAGCAAATGCCCGTCAATCCGGGAACGGCTGCGCCGGCGGAGACGAGCAGCGCACAGTCTACGGCAACGACTGCAACGGCAGTTGTAGCAGAGAAACAGACGGTCGAGAAGCAGGATGAGTTCTCGACACCCAGCACCGAGGAGGTCGGTGCTGCCTTTCGTCGTTCAGGTCTTTTGAGGAACATGTGATGGGTAGAGTTTACGATGCTATGAAACGCGCGAGCGCCGATTCGGAAACAGACGGCGCTGGCAAGGAAAAATCGGACGCCAAGGGGCGCGGCAAAAAAGGCGCGGGCAAAAAGCAGCCGCCTCAGAAAGCCGCGGGAGGTAACGGCAACTCTGCGGAGCATCCATGGGATAGCTCGCAGCTCTTTGCCTCGTCCTCTGAGGCGCACGGTTCAGCGTCCACTGCGCACACCGAGAGTCGCGTCGGGTCGGCACTCCCCGGCGATGAGGCTTCGCGTGCTGCTGGGGCAACTTTGGACGCTGCCGGGTCGGCGCGCGCACAGGTCGAGTTTGTCTCCGAA
>DATLMN010000024.1:0-14637 GCA_035537255.1 Pyrinomonadaceae bacterium
AGCCGATCGGTTTGCAGATAGATGACTTGAATTAACAGAGAACGGCGCACGCTCTCTCATCGAAGAGCGCAGGGCACGCACGAAAGCGGGACTCGCGCGCTCATCAACGGGCCACGCGCTTTGCGAACTTGCCTTTAACGATTCAAACTCATCTATCCCCAAAGCAGATGGTCGGGCCAGCTTTTTTGTCGGAAAAGCGCTGGCCCTAACGAGCAAGCAGTGTTATCTCGCCGCGAGCTGAAGAATAGTTACCAGAACATTGACGATGACGCCTGCGGCGATCGCGATGATGAACCACATCTTGGCCTTGGCCGACGCGTCCATCGCTCCCTGTATGTCGCCTGCCTTGAGCTTGCTGTTGACCTGAGTGGCGAAGATGATCGAGACGATTCCTGCCGGCAGACAGCAGCAGATGGTCGAGATGATGGCCGGAACGAGATAGTTCGGGATATTCGCAGGTGGAGCGGCTGGGGGCGGCGGTGGCGTCCAGCCAGGGGAAGGTTGCTGCATTTTATCTCTCCTCGATTCGTTTTAAATTTTGATTCACACTCTTCGCACGATTGACGCACCGCGCGGACTGGTTTTAAAGAGAAGCGCGAGCCACTAGCACGAAGTTGGATGAGAGATAAACGGCCCTTCTCTCGACTCGCCCCTGCCGCACGCTTTTCAATGTGTTGCATAACTAACAAAGTGCTTGAGTGTTGTCAATAAAAATCCGCCCGCACAGGCAAACGCATCGGTTTATACGTGGCGAAAAAACTGATAGAAAACTCTTTCCCCTGACGGGCCCGTTCCGTAACAGGTCAATTTGAACATGTGGAGAATTTGAGACTCACCACCGCAGGCACAGAGATCACGGAGGCAGCACGGAGGATTGAGCGATGTTCAACTCTCTGTGTCACCTCTGTGCGCTCTGTGTCTGCGGTGGTGAATGCCTTTTCCCATCACTCTCAAATTCAAATTGACCCACTACCGCCCGTTCGGCCTGATTGACGGACTCAACCGTGAGAAGATAGTCTCTCCTCTTTGACGTGTGCGCCCAGGTCAAAGCTTGTTCTCAAAAGGAGTAGTCAGCAATCAGCTAAAAGCAAAGCTACAGACTGACTACTGACTGCTGATTACTGACTACTTTTCCGCAGTGATTATGAAACAGATTCTTCAGGACTCCAAAACGGGCGAAGTGAAGGTGATGGATGTGCCACATCCAGCCGCGCAGCGTGGGCGTGTGCTGGTGCGCACCGCAGCCTCTCTGATCAGCGCGGGCACTGAGCGCATGACGGTCGACTCGGCACGCAAAGGACTTCTGCACAGGGCCAGAGAAAATCCTGACAAGGTCAAACAGGTGCTTCAAAGGGCCAGAAGCGAAGGGATCATCAACACCGTCAACGCCGTGCTGACAAAGCTCGGCACTTCGACGGCGCTCGGCTACAGCGCCTCCGGCATCGTCGTCGGGACAGGCCCGGATGTGACGGAGTTTCGTGTCGGAGACCGCGTGGCCTGCGCAGGCGTGGGCTACGCTTCACATGCCGAAGTTCTCTCCGTGCCGAAAAATCTCTGCGTACGTTTGCCTGAGGGCGCATCGTTCGAGGTGGGCGCGTTCAGTACGCTCGGCGCTATCGCTTTGCAGGGCGTCAGGCTCAGTGAGCCGACTCTTGGAGAATCGGTCGTCGTCATCGGCCTGGGCCTGTTGGGCCAACTGACGGTTCAGCTCTTAAAAGCGAACGGCTGCCGCGTCTTCGGCCTAGACCTTGATCCGCAGAAGGTAGAGCTGGCTCTCTCTCTCGGCGCTGATCGCGCGATGTTGAATACGGAGGATGCCAAGCGCGCCGTCCTCGAATGGTCGCGCGGTCGCGGCGCTGATGCGGTGCTGATTACCGCCGCCACTTCGTCTAATCAACCCGTCGAGCTGGCGGGCGAGATTTCACGTCTAAAGGGTCGCGTCGTCGCCGTCGGGTTGGTCGGACTGGACATTCCACGCGCGCTCTACTTTAAGCGCGAGCTGACTCTGAAGATTTCCATGTCGTATGGGCCGGGCCGTTACGATCCAGAATATGAAGAGCGTGGACACGATTATCCTTTCGCCTATGTGCGCTGGACTGAGGGGCGAAACCTTGAAGCCTTTCTTGATCTGGTCGCAGAAGGTCGTGTCAACGTCGAGCGCCTGATCACACATCGTTTCCCCATAGAAGAGGGCGAGCGTGCCTACCAGTTGATCACTGGCGAAACGAGCGAGCCATACTTGGGTGTCCTGCTTCGCTACGACACCGAACGCGAGTTGGAGAAGCAAATCACCTGGTCGTCGGATGCGAGAAGTAAGCAGGCTGCTGCTGCCGCCGCTTTACCCAAAGCAGTGCGACTCGGTTTGATCGGCGCGGGAGCTTACGCTAAAGCCATGCTGCTACCGAATCTGAAAGCGCAGGGCGTGGAGTTTCAGTCGATTGCCACGGCGTCTGGCGTGACGGCGCGCGACATCGGCGCGAAGTATGGCTTTCGGCGCGCGGTCTCAAGCGCGGACGAAGTAATCTCTGACGCGGAAGTCAATCTGGTGATGATCGCCACGCGCCATGATTTGCATGCGGAGCTGGCGCGGCGCGCCTTAGAAGATGGCCGCCACGTCTTCGTGGAAAAACCGCTCGCGCTAGACGAGGCCGAGTTGGAGAGCGTGATCGAAACTGCGGCTCGCTCCACTACTCAATTGATGGTCGGTTATAACCGTCGATTTTCGCCGCTGGCGCGCGCGGCCCTCGAGTTCTTTAAAGATCGCGCAGCGCCGCTCTCCATCGCCTATCGCGTCAACGCCGGTCGCATTCCGCGCGGGCACTGGACGCAAGACCCGCAAGAGGGCGGCGGTCGCATCATCGGCGAAGTCTGCCACTTCGTAGACCTGATGCAGTTTGTGACCGCATCCAGAGTCGTGCGCGTTTATGCCGAATCGATACGCAGTCGTAACCAGGAGATAGTCGAAGAGGATTCAGTCTTTATCACGCTCGCTTTCGCGGACGGCTCGAACGGCTCAATCGCTTATCTGGCCGAGGGCGATAAGGCTCTGCCCAAAGAGCGCATAGAGATTTTCGGCGAGGGGCGCGTCTTCGTGCTCGACGATTTCCGCAGCGCGACGATGTACCGCGATGGGCGTGAAGAGACCAAAAGGCTGCGCGCACAGGATAAGGGACAGGCAGAGGAGATGCGCGCCGTCTGCTCCGTTGTAACGGAAGGAAATCGCGCGCCGATTAGTCTGGACGATCTGGCCTCCACCTCGCGCGCGACGTTTCGCATGCGCGAATCCTTACGCACGGGCCAAGTTATGGAACTATAAAAAGCGTTCAAGGCAAGTCTCTACACCATAATCTCTAGCCATTCTCAAGCCGTCGGGTATAATAAAGCGTGTCCCGTAAACATCCTCGCACTTTCGATAATCTATAACGGGCGGAGTGACGAAAGAATTCCGTTTCGGTCTTCGCCGAAATCAAAGGCGATATTTTAGAACCCTCAATCATGCCAAGGAGAGAGAAAGGAGTCCAAGATGGCTAACGATCCAGGTCTCAGCGGTGACACATGTATCTATATGGAAGCGGTCGCGGGTGACGGCGGCGTACATAATGGCAGCGGTGTCTGGTGGCTCAGCCCCGACATACAACTCACTGGGCCAACCTCCGGGCCTGACAAGGCTGATCCGGGTGTGGTCAATCCCGTCACCATCACGGTACGCCGCAAAAGCGAAAACAGCGAATGCATACTTCCTCCGGCCACGGAGAGCATCACCATTCAATTGTGGGTCGGCAATCCGTCTCTCGCCATGGCTCCGAATAATCCTGCCAGCACCACGCTGATCGACTCCATCGGAATACAACCGATAGGCCCCGGCGCCAGCTATAACCATGTGTTCGACTGGACGCCGCCGACTGGCCTTCCGCCGAATGATCCGCAGAGCCCCGGACACAAATGCCTGATCGCGCGTTCCTATCCAGACCCGCTGACGCCCAGCGCGACCAGTTTCTTCTTGCCCGACGACCAGCACGTCGCGCAACGCAACATCTGCATAGTTCCCTGCGGTGGCCCAGGCGCAGCGCGCCGTCCAGGCCCATGCGGGCTGGACGTGACGACGCTCAACGTGAACGCTGATCGCGCGGAGGCTGTGACTATACGCGCCGTCGCGGACACGCGTCCGGACAAGCATGTGCAGAGAGTCGTGCTTGAGCATCTCAACTCAACACACGGCTTCAAGCGCATCGCGACTGCGCCGCCTGTTGGCTTCGACTTTCGGCTTCCCGATTTCCCGGACGCTGAAATATCCGACCGCACACGCACGGGCTGTCTGGGACGACTGATCGCTCCCCATCACCGGCCCACTTACGAAGCGCTGATACGGTTCGAGCCGAAACAGTCCACGCGATTTACTTTTAATGCTGATCTATCCAGAGCCAGCTTCGGCGACGCTCATATCTTTCACCTCACACAGGTCGGCGCTGACGGGCGCGACCAGGGCGGCCTTACCGTCGTCATGGTAGCGGTTTAAGAGTCGGGACAAAACCGGGCGGGTGCGATATTCAAGTAAGATTCAAACAGGGATAGACAGAGATTGTCAGGATAAAAGCAAAGCTTAGCCAAGATAGTTGCGATTTTAACTTTCAGCTTAAAGCACGAATGCTTTCTTTCTGGTTTTTATCCTGCTCATCCTGTCCATCCCTGTTAAGTTTCTTTCCTTAATCCTGGGCCAACTGCGTGTGATTCATCTATAAAGATACGATTGAATAGTTCGAGCGTCATTAGTTGAAAGACTTGCAGATTGTAGTCTTCTCTGCCGGAGAGGTTGGCGGCGATGACGCGCTGGACTTCCTGTGGACGAAAGAGACCACGGCGACGAACTGTCTCTTCGGAAAGCAGGTCTTCGACGAGCGGGAGCAGCGGGCCGCGCAGCCAGGAGCGTATGGGCGCGCCGAAGCCAGCCTTTTTACGCCACACCACATCGCTTGGAAGGAGCTTTTCAGCCGCGCGCTTCAGAATATATTTACGTTTCAATCCGCGCAGCTTCAAGTGGGTCGGCATACGCGCGCACAGCTCAACCAACTCGTGATTCAGTAGCGGCACACGCACTTCAAGAGTCGCGGCCATAGAGGTCTTGTCGGTCGTCTCAAGATTCAGGCACGGCAGGAACGTCTTCAGGTCAACGTAGAGCAGACGGTTCAGTGGCGCGGCTCGCTTGACGCGTTCGAAATAACGACGGTGCTCGCGGTAAGCGTCCAGCCCCTGTGTCGCTTCCCTCAACACGTCCGTATAAAGCTGCTGCTTCGCGCCGTCCGTAAAGTAAGTCCCGTAGCCGAGGTAGCGCTCTTCAAACTCAAGTGCGGCGCTGCGCGCAAACTTCTTGGCGTTACGCAGCGGCGCGGTCAATCTTCCGGGTAGTCCGCCGGGAAGATGTGCGACCGCATCGATCAAAGGACGACGCACAAAGCCCGGCACAGGGTCCAGCATGCCCGCGATCTTCATCGCCACTTTGCGCGGGTAGCCCGCGAACACCTCATCGCCGCCCATCCCGGACAGCAGCACCGTCAACTTCTCGCGCGCCGCACGCGACACCAGATAACTTGGAATCGCCATGTCTATGACCGGGGCGTCCATGTGATAGACGAGTTTTGGCAAAAGCTCTGCGACATCGGGTTTGAGCATCGCTTCGTGATAATCCGTGTCGAGCAGTTGGCCCACACGTCTGGCCCACACTACATCGTCCGGGATAATGTCGTAACGCAGATCGTCAGCCTCTATCCCGACCGTGTAGGTAGAGATGCGCCGACCGTTTGAGTGATTTTTCATCAGGGCCGTGATGACGGATGAATCAATCCCGCCGGAGAGGAACGAGCCGAGCGGAACGTCCGCGACCATCTCCATCCCGACGACGCCATCAATAGTTTCAAGCACACGCTCGCGCCACCAATCTTCGCTTCTGCCCTCTTCCGTTTCGTCGAAGGAAACATCCCACCATTCGCTCACTTTTAACTCGCGCTTTGGCCCGACGGTGAGCACGTGCGCGGGCGGCAGCTTCCATATTCCCTCGAACAGCGTGAAGGGGTCTGGCGTCCACAGGAAGGTCAGATATTGATTGAGCCCTTCGGTGCTAAGCGCAGGTTTGACGAGACCACTGGCGAGGATGGCTTTGGCCTCTGAGGCGAAGATAAAAGCATCGCTATCCGCGCGAAGGCTTTGCGCGTAGTAGAGCGGCTTGATGCCCAGCCGGTCGCGCGCGAGCGTCAATGTGCGCTCGTGCTCGTCCCAGATGGCGAAAGCGAACATGCCGTTGAGGCGCGGCAAGCAACGTGTGCCCCACTCGGCAAATGCCAGGAGCAGGACTTCCGTGTCCGTGTCTGTGCGAAAACGGTGGCCCTTCGCTTCAAGCTCGCGGCGCAGCTCGCGGTAGTTATAAATCTCGCCGTTAAAGGTGAGTGCATAGCGCCCGTCTGCGGAGAGCATCGGTTGATGCCCAGCCGCGCTGACATCTATGATCGAGAGACGGCGATGGCCCAGCGTTGCGCGGGCGTTTTCCGGCTCATGGGCAGACGATGTCCACACGCCTTCGTCGTCGCGCCCGCGATGCTCGATGCTGGCGAGCATCGCGCCGATGCGCGCTTCCACGTTTATCCCCAGGAGTCCGGCAATACCACACATACTTTAATCAGAGAGAGCAGGCTTGGACGAACTAAAACGAAGAAATTACTTTCGCTCCGGCGATGCTCTTTCGCCGCCTGCTCGCGCTTCTATCGCAACGCGTTTGTGCCTCGAACATTGATAGGGAATAATATAACAGATACCTGTATGATCGGCCTGTGAGCAACTGAAGATCAGATGAGCCCGCGCGAAGCGTCGAAGAGCGGTGTAGCTCTGCGGCTTCCATTCCTAGTTTGACTGATGAAGTTAGATCAAACCAAAGCGAGCGCAAGTGCGCCGGACGACTCTTCTCCTGAACAGAAGTCCGAGCGCGAAGGCGAAGCGCATGAGAAGAGCGTTAGCAAACGCGCACGCCGCAGGCAAACTCTTGTCATCAGCCTCTCGATCTTTGCGGTCGCGGTCGGTGTGCGTCTGCTGTTATGGCACGACACGCGCCGTGAGGTCTGGGCGGTTCAAACGGTCGTCGCAGAAGATTACCGCCGCGTTGCGCGCATCCTACGCAATGGCGGACTCACAGCATTCCTGAGCAAGGAATCGCCGCTCGCTGATCCGAACAATCTGGGCCATCCGCCCGGCTACTCAATACTTTTAGCGCTGCTTTTCTCAGCGTTCAACGAGTCGGATGCTCTCGTACAATTTTTTCAGATCGCGTGCGATGCTGCCGCCGCCGTTCTTATTTTTTTGATCGTCGCGGGGCTGTTGCCCAGAAGCGCCGCTTTGATGACTGGCCTGCTGGTCGCGCTCTCTCCGCAATTTGCCTGGAACTCTGTGCTGTTCTTGCCGGACTCTCTGTCCGTGCTGCCCATCTTGCTCGCCGTCTATTTTTTGAGCAGCGCTTACAGGCGGCCACATCTTTTAAAGATGGTTGCGGCGGGCGCGCTCATCGGCGTCTCTTGCTGGCTGCGTGCCAACGCTATGCTGCTCGCGCCCTTTATGATGCTCGCCGTTCCCCTTTTGTTTAAGCGCGGAGTGCGCCTGCGTTACTGTGCGGCGCTTCTAGGCGGGACAATTCTCATCATCGCGCCGCTCACACTGCGTAATGCTTTGGTCTACGGCCACTTTATTCCCGTCTCGCTCGGCGCGGGTCAAACTCTGCTCGAAGGCATCAGCGAATACGACAGCGAAAAGCGGTTCGGTATTCCGGAGACCGATATGGGAATCATGAAGTGGGAAGCAGAGCGGTACAACCGCCCGGATTATTACGGCACGCTCTTTAACCCGGACGGAGTAAAGCGCGAGCGTATGCGATTGGCCCAAGGGCTCAAAGTCATCGGCTCGCATCCAATCTGGTTCGCGGGAGTGATGGTGCGGCGCGGCGCATCCATGCTCAGGCTTGAGCGTGTTCGTCTTATCTCCAAAGAGCCTCCCGTAACGCACTCGCTTGAGTTGACGCAAGACGCTGCGCCCGTCTGGTCAAACACTCCGAGGGGGTTGCTTGCCACAGGACAGATTGCGTTCACGCAGGAGATGGCGAGCGTAGGGCTAACGACTGACGAGGCGGCGCTATATCTTACGGGCGATGATTCCAAGTACGGAGACCAACTGCTTTCCGCACCCATCACGATCAGGGGAAATACGGAATACCTGCTCACCATTCCGGTCAAGACAAAGAGGGGGCGCATGTTTATCAAAGTAGAGAGCGCACAGCGCAGCACTCTCTACGCCGAAGCCATCGTCGAGACCATAGAGGGCAAGACGCCCGAAGAGCAGCCCGTCAAAATAATCCAGATGCCTTTTGTCAGCGGCAGCAGCACGGATCAGATACGCATTCACTTTGCCAACGGAGCGTCGAAGCCTGCGCCGCCCTCTGTCGAGATTGGACAAGCAAGGCTGTACGAGCTTGGGCCAGCCTCTTATGTCTGGACGCGCTATCCACGATTGATGCTGCGCGGCGTGCAAAAATTGTTCGTGACGGCCGTGATGCTCCCGCTCGCGATCATCGGCATTATCTTGCTGGCCAGAGCGGGAAAGTCACGCGCTCTCCTTATACTGCTGGTCGTTCCGGCCTACTTTTTATGTGTGCAATCGGCCACGCACACGGAGTATCGCTACGTCCTGGCCGTGCATTATTTTCTTTTTAGTATGTCTGCGGTGGCTCTTGTATGGTTGGGTGGGGCGTTATGGCAGTTGATGCAGAGAGCGCGGGCAAGGCTTTGAGTTATATTCCGGCTTTGAATTATTTCCCTGCCTTCTCTTTTTTTTGGAGCGTCTCTTCGATCAACGCGCTCACCCACTCTGCGCGCGCGTCCCAAGTGCCGTGTGCGACCGCTGCCTGGCGCGCACGCGCTCTTTCACTCCCGCGCTCGCCCAGCGCATCCTCTACGAGCCGCAGAAAATCATCGCGGCTGCGCGCGATACGCAGCACATCCTTCATAGGCTCGTACTCCGGAAGCGGTGCGATGACGACAGGCTTGCCCGTAGCCAAATACTCGCGCACCTTGATCGCCGAGCCGTAACTCGTAAACGACTGCTCCGTCTCCCAAGGCAGCACGCAGACATCAAAGCCCGCAGCGTAGCGCGGCAATTCTTCGTAAGCGACCGGCGGCAGAAAATGTACGTTGGGCAGATTCTCTATCTCCAAACCGCGCGAGCGATTGCCTATAAAGACCCAGTGCCAGAGGGGCCGCTCGCGCGCCGCTCGCCTGATCAATTCCTGATCGACCAGCCAGGGCTCTATCGCGCCGAAGTACCCAAGGCGCGGGCGCGGAATACTTTCAATCTCTGCCGCTACTTCGAGCGTGCCCGTTCCCACACGCGACCAGTGATCGAAATCGACCGCTTGCTCAAGCAGATATGATCGTTCCTGTGAGCGCGTCGCTTCCTTCAGCAGCTTGCGTCCGGAATAAAAGATGAGATCGGCCCCGTCCAGCGCACGCTCATGCAAACGACGAATCAACGCCGGGTCAGTCGCATGATCCATAGTGTTCGCCTCGTACTTGTCCGAGACCTGATAGACGACGAGCGATTCATCCAACTGCCCGATCATCTCAACGGCCGTTGGGATAGCTATCCAGAGGATGGGGCGCTTCAGTCCGCGACGTTTGGCGAGCGCTTTGATCTGTGCGCTGATGAGCCTGCGATTAGCGGCGCGCGCTGCGCGGCTGCCGAAGAAAGGCAGCGCAGCGGGCGAAACGACTGTGATTCCCTCCTGTGTGACGCGCGCGAGTTTGGCGTAGCTTCGCAGCTTACGTCTGAGGCGCGGCAGCAAATCCTTATTCGTGACCGACGCCAGCCCCATCGAGATCGAGTTAACGAAGATGACCTTGTTTCCGGCGCGCGCAAAGCGGCGCATCAAATGGTTCTTAGAGTGCGGGTGGTGATACCACCAGTCCTCGCCGCCAAAGCAGATGATGGATTTTCCTGAGAACATCCTGAGGTTTTCAGTACAAACGTGACCGGGTTTTGATCTCGCCCGGCACTCCCTTTCAGGTAACACTGAATCAGACAAGTAATGCGCGAATACTAACATGCAAAGTGAGACCAGACCCACCCGCAAGGTTAGTAGAAGGCTGTAGTTTATGCCCGTGCTCTTTTCTACACGCTGAAATAATTATTGACACTTCAGGGGCGTTGGCATAAAAGCTTCAGCATTCCGAAATTCGAGCTAAGGGGGACTGTCAGAGAATGAATAAGAGAATTGCAGGATATTTCCTCACCGCCTGGCTTCTGCTCGTCACGGCTCTTTCAGTTCAAGCTCAACAGGTCATGAGCAGCAGCATTCCCGTCACTGACACGCTGTTGCCGCCGGTCATGAGCCCTCAATCCCAGAGCGAAGAAGATGAAGATTTTATCAAGCCTAGTCGACCGAGCGTCGCTAACCCCGCAGAGATTCAGAAGGCTGGTGTGCTTCAGATTGAATTCGGATATGACGGTAACTTTCGCGCCGAAGAGTTCCGTTCGCAACAGACAGCGCAGCTCGCATTGCGCTTTGCCGCCAGCAGCCGTCTTCTGCTGGAAGCCAATCTTGATACGGTTAAGTCCGAGACTGATGAAGCGGGGATGCGTGCGACAGGCATTGGCGATACACGCTTAGGCTTGCAGGTCGTGGCGCTCAAGGATACGGAGCAGCATCCGGCTTTGGGCTTCGCCTACTACGTCAAGCTGCCTTCGGCGAGTAAGGATAAAGGGCTCGGTACGGGTCGCTTCGATCATAAGATTCTCTTTTTACTGAGTAAGAAATTTGGCTCTGTCGATATGGATTTGAACGGCGGGTATCTGATCATCGGGCGCGAGGATGAGCCCGGCTGGGTGACTGGCGGGCAGGGCGCGCTCTCATTCTCTGGCGAGTTTCAGAACGGCTTTGGGCTACAGGGTGAACTCTCCGGTCAGACGAAAGATGATGTTCAGCCCAAGGGGTTGTTTGCTCTGGGGGCGATCACGTACAAGGCGAATCGACGGCTGATCTTTGATGCAGGCTTGCGCTTTGGCCTCAACGCGGACGCGCCTCGTGTAGGCGTCTTTGCAGGTTTGACCATCGGAGCAGCAGATTTTCGCGCGCAGTAATAAAAGGGCGAAGCAAAGCGCGAAGCGCCGAACATCTCCTCACAACTTTTTAGTCGGCAGCAGACGAGGCTTCGCTTTGTAAAAACGGTCTTTCTCTTTAAGGAACATTCGCAAAACCCTTCGCGCATGGCATAGGAATCGCTTTCCTTCTTAAATGTTTCCCCCTGGCTGTACCAGCTTGATACACAGGGAGCAACCCCCTTGGTGTTTTTTATCTGAATAAGGAGACGAGCGAGCGATGAACAAATTCTGCTTAAGACACCTGACGGCGACCGTTTTAGTTTTGATCTGCTTAATGACGGGGCCGCTGGCGGTAGTGACGACGCTGGCGCAGAATACCAGCACGACGACGACGCAGAGCAGTCCTGCTCAGGGCAACACAGCGCAAACGACCAGCACGCGTCAGACGACAACTACGACGACCACGCAAACTGTTCCGACGCAGACCACACAGACGACGACCGTCGACCCGCTCTGGATCGCAGCCGGTGTGATCGGCCTGCTGGCGCTGCTCGCCATCGCGCTGCTGGCGATGCGCGGGCGCTCGCGCGACAGAACGGCCACAGTGCATGAGAGTACCACTGTGATTAAGAAAGATTAGACGCTCAAGCAGAAGTAGTCAGTAATCAGTTATCAGTAGTCAGCCAAGAGCAAAGTTATAGACTGACTACTGACTGCTGGTTACTGACTACTTTTAATTTCTGACTACTTTTTCGCTGTGATAATGACGTTCCAGCCTATCTGGCCGCGCAGGCGACGAAAGAGAGCTTCGGGGATGAGGTGTCTGAAGAGGCTCAGTTCCTGACGAATCATCTGCTCGACTTCAACTTCGACATGATTAAAGCGCGCGAAGAGCGCTCGCGCTTCTCGCCTGCTATAGACCTTCACGAGCGGGCGTCCGCCGTGCTCAGAGTATTCGACATAGCGGCTCATGATCTCTTCTGGCGAAGAGCCGCGCAGCAACTGGCCGCGCAGCAACCCGCGATGCAGAATCATCTCGCCCCAGTAATTGAGCGAGTGGCGATGATAGAGCATGACTTTGGCTGTGCCGCCAACTGTGAGCACGCGATGCACTTCCTGGACGGCGCGCTCAGTATCAGGCGTGTGGTGCAGCACGCCGTTAGAATAGACGACATCGAAACTTTCATCATCAAACGGCAGATGCTCTCCGTCGGCGAGCATAAAGTCTCCGGGCAGCTCGTAAAGAGCGAAGCGATGGCGCGTAATCTGGATTGAGCGCGGAGTCAGATCGACGCCCGTGCAGCGTGCGCCGCCGCGCGCAAACTGTAAAAGGTCTGTGCCCATCCCGCACCCTATCTCCAAAAGGCGCGCATCACGAAAGCGGTCGAATCCCATCACGTCAGGCATCCACG
This sequence comes from Pyrinomonadaceae bacterium, assembly GCA_035537255.1. Classification (GTDB taxonomy): domain Bacteria; phylum Acidobacteriota; class Blastocatellia; order Pyrinomonadales; family Pyrinomonadaceae; genus DASQYE01. Next base: position 12,537 of record DATLMN010000024.1, read on the forward strand.
GCGCATACTCCTCATAGCGATGACGCTCGACCTCTTCAAAAAATTCGCGCGTGCCAAGCTCCCGCTCGCGCGCGTAGGTCGCGCCGCAAGGGTCTTCGCTCCACTGCTCGCGCGCACGCTGCTTCTCTTCTTCCAGGCGCGCAGACTCTTTTGTTTCGACCGTGTCCTTCACTTTACTTTAATCTCATTCCTCGTTCTCCCGCTGCCATTCGCGGTAAGCCGCCAGGACTCGCTCCGCGTTGTGTGCCCAGGTGTGGCGCTGTGTGGCTGCGCTTCTCGCCGCCGCGCCTAGACTTTCGCGCAGCTCTCTTTCTCTAGACAATCGCAGGATGCTTTGAGCTAGCGCCTGCGCGTCACCGGGCTCGACGAGCAGCGCAGTTTTTTCGTCTTCGAGCACCTCTGCGATTTGGCCCTGGCGGCTCGCGACTATCCCTTTGCCCATCGCCATATACTCGAAGAGCTTTGTCGGCGAGCCGAAGAACTCGCTCCCGTCTTCCAGAGGAACGTGCGGCGAGGCGAGTATGTCGCACGCATCCAGCAGAGCCGGAACTCTCTCGTGCTCGACGACGCCCGTAAAGATCGCGCGCTCTTCAAAGCCTGCTTCGCAGATGATCTGCTCCGCTTCGTCGCGAAGCGCGCCCGCGCCGACCAGCAGGAAACGTATGCGCGCATCCTTTGGCAGGAGCGCAATCGCGCGGGCCAGCACCAGCACGCCGTGCCAGGGGCCAAAAGTTCCGACAAAGCCGACGAGCGTTTCATCCGGCACAATACCTAAACGCTCGCGTTCGCGCGCGCCGCCGACATCGGGCCTGAACTTTTCCACGTCGACGCCGTTCGGGTTGACGACGATCTTCGAGGCCGCGACGCCTGCGCTGAGCAGATTGCGTCGCTCGACATCCGAGACGACGAAGATGCGCGCGGCGGCTTGCAGGTTCAAGCGCTCGAAACGCGCGAGCAGGCCGAGCATACCAACACGATCCCAGTATCGTCCAACCCAGACTTCAGAGCCGTTGTATTCCAGAAAGAGCGGTCGCCCCGTTTTTAAGCTCGCGCTGACACCGGCGGACGTGAACCGGCTGTAACGTTGATAGATAAAAGAGAGAGGCTCTGACTCAATCTCAGAAAGCGCGCCGCGCGTGAATACTTCATCGTTATAAAGATCAAAGGCGGCGCGGATTGATCCGACCGGCTCTGGCTCGATGATTTTCACAGGCACTTTTGTTAGATCAAGCCCGGCGATATGGTCATTGCTGACGAGTCGCAGTTGCGCGCCCTTCAAGAGCGCAGCATTGATAAATCCGTTGATATGACTCGACGCGCCGCCGACCTGCGTTCCAGCGCCCGGCGTGGCGCGCAGGTAAACGATCAAAGGCCCATGCTGTTGCGGCTTTGTCTGTTGTTGCTTCGACTTTTCATCACGCGCGCGCTCTTTTCTCGTGCGAACCTTGTGGTGATCGCTCGCCATGATTTCGCGCTCAAGACGGCTCAATCTTCGGCGCGCATTCAGGACGGCCCGCGCGCTCGCAGCCGCTTCGTGAGCAAGACGCGCAGGCGCGCTCAGCATAATCCGTGCGCATGTCTCTTCGCGCATTGCGCCGTGACTGTCCATCAGTAAAACTCTGTCCGCTCCGGCCAGCGCGCCGAACAACAGCAGAGAGTTTTGTCCGCGCTGCCAAGAGAGACGCTCCGTCAGGACGGCGAAGATTGTGGGTCGTGCGGCGCGTAGTCTTGTCAACCGAGCAGCGGGGCTTCCCGTTTCAATCTCGCGGCGCGCAAGCTCTTCGATTGTGGCTTCCGGGTAACGCTCCCTGAGGCGCGCGTGTGCCTCGCGCACATCGCCACTCAATGCTACCAGCACGATCTTCATAAGCGGTGTTCCGCGCAAACGGGGGCGCGCGCGCATCTGTCCGCGCGCTCTCGCTCTCTCAATCAGACTCGTTTCAAAAGGGCGCGGGCGCTCACAGCCGCCAAAAGCTCGCGCACCTCTGCGCCGCTCAAAAGCAGCGCTTCGGAGATTGTTCGTCGCGTGCGCGCTCTGAAATAGAGAGCGACCAGCGCGAAGATCATCGCGTAGGTCGCCGTGGAAGCGATTGCCGCGCCG
>DATLMN010000025.1:0-13758 GCA_035537255.1 Pyrinomonadaceae bacterium
CTCTGGAAAATGCCGATTGACGGCGGCGCGCCTGTTCGTCTGACGGATAAGCTCTCTATGCGAGCGTCCGTCTCACCCGACGGACGAATGATCGCTTACTGGGAAAAGGACGCAGAGCCGAACGCGCCGTGGCGCATCGCTGTGATCAATTTTGAGGACGGACGGCCCGTCGGCCGCTTCGATATTCCGCAGAGCGAGGCCAACGGCAATTCCGGTCTGCGCTGGTCCAGGGACGGGCAGGGCGTAATCTACATAGACTTTCGCGACGGAGTAATGAACCTGTTTCTTCAACCGCTCGCGGGAAGCGCGCCGGAGCAGTTGACCAAATTTACCAAAGAGCAGTTTTATTCCTTTGATCTGGCGCGCGACGGTCGCCTGATCTTCACGCGCGGGCTGATGACCAACGACATCATTCTCATCAGCGATGTAAATAAGTAACGGGGGAGCTAATCTCCCCCGCCGATCATTCTCCGTCACGATCTCTATTGCTTCACACTATCCATGTATGAGTCGGGCATTGAGCCTGAAGTCCTAAACTAAATAAGATGGAAGAAGTCATAGTCATACTTGGCATCGTCATCTTATTTGCCCTTGCCCTGTGGCGCGTCTACATCTTTGTACGCTACTTCTGGCGCATCACTAAGAGGAAATAGTATTCATGCCTCTCGCGATACATTCAATTGAAATTTGCTCTAGGATGTAATGGAGAGTTGCTGCTTGAGCATCCAGGGGAGCAGCTCGCGCTCCGCCAGCACCTTGAGCCAGACGTTGTGCCCGACGCCCTCGTATTCGTTGTAGCGGACATTTCCTTTGTTCGCCTTCAGCGCTTCGACCATCTGACGCGATTCCGTGACGGGCACGACGCGGTCATCCGATCCGTGAAAAACCCAGACGGGCGTCTTCCCTACGCGGCGCGCGATTTTGTTAAAACGCTCGCCTTCATAGAGAGGGCTTCCGCCGCAGATAGAGACTATCGCCGCGAACATGTTCGGGTGCTCTGACGCCAGATGCCATGCGCCGTAGCCGCCCATCGAGACTCCTGTGAGATAAAGTCGCGACGGGTCTGCCTTGAACTCCGCGACCGTCTGCGCGAGCGACGCCGTGACCATCTGATCCATCACTGGGTCTGACCAGTAGCTGCCTCTGCGGCATTGCGGCAGCAGGATGATGGCCGGCACTTTTTCCAGATAATGGCGGAGCATCGCGCCCTTGACGCCATCGGTCGACAAAAAACCGCCAGTGCCCCTCTGGCCTATGCCGTGCAGAAAAAGGATCACCGGCAGATTCTGTTTTCCGCGCAGGTGCGCCGGAACGTAAACCTGATAAGTATAAGAAGTCGCGCCGACATTGACCGTGCGATTCAACAACCCTTCGCCCTGTTGTGCTTCCGCCGATCCGGCAGCCGCTGCCGTAGTAGTGAGCAACCCGCCCAGTATCACCGACAAAATTCCATTACGCATGCTTGATCTTAACCCTTCCTGTTTTTAGTACCTTGCTTAGTAGCGCGCCGTCTCCTTCGTGTTGCCTGCGCCCGCTCCCTGCGGCTGTCTAGCCATTGCTAGCGGCAGAATCAAACAGGATAGACAGGATAAAAGCAAAGCCCAATAAAGCAAAGTGAGTTGAGATTTCAAATTTAAGATTAGAAGCGCAACTCCATGCGTTCTGATTTTTATATCCTGACAATCTCTGTCCATCCCTGTTAATTTTTTCTCTGTCACTTTTATTGTGGCGGTTGAGGCGTCGCCGTGTCGACGGGTGGTGTGCGCAGGGTTCTGATCACATCGCGTATCTCGTCGGCGTTTCTGGCGCTCGGGTTCGCCAGAAGGTACTGATCGAGTTCGTCTGCGGCGCGGGCGCGCTCGCCCCTTTTCTGATAGAGACGCGCCAGTTGAAAATGAACCGCCGCGAGACCTTTACTGCTTTTAGCACTGGCGAGGTTGAGATTTCTTTCCGCTTCATTAAAAGCGTCCTGAATGACGATCAGCGCTTGCGGCGAGCCAACGGCTTCCATAGTCGAGGCGTAATCGATCAATGCTTCGGCGCGCATTAACGGATGCATGGATTCAGTTTCGTTGAGGCGCGCGGCCTCTGCGAAGACCGCCGCCGCGACCTCGTACTTTCCCTGCTTCATCATAATCAAGCCGAATGATTGATAGACCCTGTCGTCCAACGGATTGATACGGATGGCGTGTTCAAGCTCTATGATGGCCTCTTCATAGCGTCCGGCTTTCGCGAGTTCGCTGCTCAGGGCGAAACGCGCGTCGAAGTAGTCCGGGAAAATCCTGATCGCTTCCTGCACAAGGGTGCTCGCCACCTGTCTGCGCCCGGCCCTGCCGAATTTCAACGCGCGCTCGAACGCACCACGCGCCGCCGCCGGAACATTCTGTGTAAAAGCCTGTCGCGCGACGGGCGCACGTCCCACGCGTTCGGGCGAGAGTGTGATGTTGACCACGCGGACACCATTCACATCGACGGGGTTCGCGCGGCCTGCTGCGAAACTGATCTTCTCGGTCGCAGTCTGGTGGCCGGGCGCGGCGATGACGACCTGATAATTTATCTCGCGCAAGCCGCTGAATAAAAATTCGCCCGTGTTATTTGTGACGGCCAGACTGACGGGCTCGCTCCTGTTGTTTAAGAGCCGGACGATGATCCAGGCGACGCTCGCGCCAGTGGTCGTTTGTGCCCTGCCTTTGATGGTTCGCTCCTGTTGCTGCTGTGGTGGCGGCTGGCGTCGTTGCGCGCTGGCGCTCAAAGGGGTGACCGAGAACAACAGGGCCAGGATGATAAGGGCGCGAGTATGAGCAATCATGAGAAGCGAAAGTTTATAAGAAGTCGGGCGGCGCACGTCTCAAGCAAGCTAAAAAACTCTCTCGGTGAAGCCGCAGCGCTTTTCGGAGAGGAAGGTCCTGGCCTATGTTTTTATGTCAACTCAAGCGGGCAAGTCAATCATGCTGGCCACACTTCGAACACGCAGAGGCTATGGTAAACCGCCGCCACCATAGTTCTGAAATTTTCTGAAAGCTTTACTGAAGGGTAATCCCGCTTGATTTGAAAAGAATTTGAGAGCTTTTGAGAATTTTTGAAGGCTGATTTCAAGACTATCCCGGTAAACATCTCTATAATCCGCTGGCGTATGAGACTTGGCCTGAAGACCAAAGCGTAAGCGCTCTCTTGAGCGGGCGGCGATCAGCACTGGCCTTGCGCGTTTCTCATGACGTTATCCTTCGCGCTCGATCTGCTTGCTCATTACATACTCACGAAAGGATTGGTGTCGGATGAAAACCCAAAGCTTAAGACTCGGCCGGCTTGCCCTGCTCACGATAATGATAGCCACGCTGTGCCCGATCTTCGCGCAGGCGCAGTCTGCCGCAACAACGAAGGCGCAGGAGGCCGATGCGCTTTTTCAATCTCAAAAATGGGCGGACGCCGCGCAGGCTTATGAAGCCATCACGAAAGTGGAAGCTTCAAATGGTAGAGCCTGGTTTCGTCTGGGCGTGGCGCTGCACAGTCTGGGCCGGTATGAGCAGGCCGTAGGGGCTTTTCAAAAAGCTTTGGAGATCAGCAAAAGCCCGCAGGCCATGTACAATCTGGCTTCGTCTTACGCGCGTATGAATGAGCGTGAGCAGGCGTTCGAGTGGCTCAAACAAGCTCTCAATGCAGGGTTCGCGCAGGTCGGACTTTTGAACACGGATGCGGATTTGGCTAACTTGCGCGGTGATGCGCGGTTTAAGGAAATCCTGACGCTGGCCGATAAAGTGACCCGGCCATGTATGTTTTCGACCGAACACAGGCAGTTCGATTTCTGGCTGGGTGAATGGAACGTCGAGAATAACGGGCAGCAGGCCGGAATCAACAACGTGCAGAGCATCCTGGACGGTTGTGTGATCTATGAGAACTGGACGAGCGCAAGGGGAGGCACGGGCAAAAGTTTTAATTTTTACGACACGGCCACGGGCAAGTGGCAGCAGACCTGGGTCGACAGCGCCGGAAACGTTCTGAATTTGACGGGAGAGTTTAAGGATAACGCCTTGCGATTCTCAGGCGAGACGCGCGCAAAGAGTGGAGGCGTCACGCTGCACCGCCTGACTTTCTTCAACTTAGGCGCGGAGCGCGTGCGCCAGTTTTGGGAACAGTCGACAGATGGCGGCAAGACCTGGAACGCCGTCTGGGACGGCACATACACACGCAAGAAGTAAGAGCTTTTCGTAATTGCATGAGTCTCCCCAGAGCAACGTCGCAGGTCAGTACAGCCTGCTTAAGCCGGGCGGTAGCAACGCCGTTTGAAACCCGCCCGAGCCATTAGGCGGTATTGACCTGCGATGCGCTTTTTGTAAACAGCTATATATACATTGGAGAGGTAAGAAACGAAAATGAAGAGATACTATCTTGTTTTTTTAACGCCGGTGCTGCTGATGATAGCGCTGCAAGCATTCTCGCCCACCGTCGCTTTTACTCAGAACGAAAATTTATCGCCGTCGCTTCGTTCACTGGTCGAAGCCGAGCGCGCGTTTGCGCGGACGAGCGTGCAAAAGGGGGTGCGCGATTCCTTCTTTGAATTCTTCGCAGAGGACGGCATCAACTTTACGCCGCATCCAACCAACACCAGAGACGCTATACGCAAGAGCCAGCCTCCGGCCACACGCCCTCCCATCACGCTCAACTGGGAACCGGCGTTCGCGGATATTTCGCAGGCGGGCGACTTGGGCTACACGACAGGGCCTTTCTGGATAACAGACCAGAGCGCGGAGAAAAGACCTACGCGGCACGGCTTCTATTTTTCGATCTGGAAAAAACAGGCGGACGGCCAGTGGAAAGTCGTCATCGACGCCGGTATACAGATGCCCGCGCCCGCGTCTAATCAACCGCCAGGCTTTCACGCGGCCAGCGCTTCACAGTTCAAACAAAAATCCGCGAAGCTAAACGTAGAGGCAGAGCGCACGGCGCTGGCTAATCTGGAGCGAGAGTTTTTGCAGGCCGCGAAAGCCGAAGGCGTGGCGAAGGCTTTCGAGAGCTTTATGGCAGACGAGGCGCGTCTGCACCGCACGGGCATGTTTCCGCTCACGGAAAAAGATGCGATCCGCGCTTTCTTTGCGGCGAAGCCTTTGACGATGACCTGGGAGACTGTCAAAGCGGACGTTTCCCAATCGAATGATCTGGGTTATACCTACGGCAGTTATGAGCTGAAGGAAAACAGCACGGCTGCGACAACAACCGGAGCAGCATCGGTAGAGAAGGGTTACTTCGTACGCGTCTGGAAACGAAATAAGGATGGCAAATGGAAAGTGGTGCTGGATACTACGAATCCTTTGCCGCAGGAGCAAAAGTAGAAGTATCCAAGGGAGCGCGCAAGGTGCGAGCACGCGCAAGCACGCGCGCCGCTCTGCGCTCGGCAGCGTGCAGCGGCGATTCGTTCAGGCTGGCGGCCTCTTCAAAGATTTGGCCCAGCGTCTGTGCGATACTTTGGACGCGCTCTCTTGCTTCACGCTCGCTCATGCCCTTGTGCAGCAGCGGCAGAGAGATTGCGCCACCGGCGTTGATGACAAAATCCGGCGCATAAAGAACAGCGCGCTCGTGCAGGAGATCGGCCACCTCCGCGCTCTCCAACTGATTATTGGCTGCCCCTGCCACCACACTGCACCTCAAGCTTGAGACGGACTCTCGACTGAGCATTCCTCCCGTAGCGCACGGCGCGTAAACATCACAGGGCGTGGCCTGCGCCATCTCAGGCTCTATCCAATCGCAGTCCAACTCCTGGGCCAACTCCTTCATGCGCTCCCCTCTGATGTCGCTGAGGATCAGGCGCGCGCCCTCTCTCTGAAGCAATCGTGCGAGAGGCCCGCCGACATGACCCAAGCCCTGAACCAGAATTGTGCGACCCCTCAAAGCAGCATCATTGTAGAAGTGTTGTAGCGAGCATTTGATTCCGGCCAGCACGCCGAGCGCAGTGAAGGGCCCGGGATCGAGCGGACGCCCCGTCGCACGATCAAAGCCGTGAACATAGCGCGTCGCCTCTGCCATCTTCGCCATATCAGAGGGGGACGTGCCGAGGTCTTCGCCCGTCTGGTAAATTCCGCCCAGACTTTCCAGAAGATGTCCGAAGCGTTTGAGAAGACCGGCGCGCTCTGCGCCTTCGAGCGGGCGCGGAATAGAGATCACGGATTTGCCGCCGCCGTACTCCGCATCGATCACTGCCCACTTGCGCGTCATCGCCTCCGCAAGCCGCATCGCATCGCGCGCCGCATCGGCAGGCTTCGGGTAAGTGCAGATACGACAGCCGCCCACAGCAGGCCCAAGCGTCATATCATGCAAGGCGATAAAGACCCAAGACCCTATCTGAAGATCGTAGTAAGCGATGACGCGTAGGCCGCACCATCGAGTGACTGCTTGCCTTAACTCTTCAAGCCCTGCATGCGTAACTGCGCCCGCTTCAACCAGCTCGGCTTCCGCCGCTTCTTGAAGACAACTATGCGCGCCGGGCTTGATTGAGAGACCGTCGCGGCTGAAAGCATCGCTGCCTATGATTTTAAGCTCGGCCATCCGTTTATCTTCATCCGTGGGTTAGACGAGACTACTGCTCGTGATAAAGCGAGCGAGGAAACTCATCTGACCGTAGAACCATCCAAAAAAGTAGATAGACTGGCCGTAGAGAGCAAGACCCAAGTTGAAAAGAAGTTGGCCCATCCGGCGCTCGAACTATTAAGCCGCAGGCTTGTATTTCCCTTCGACGCGCGGAAAATTCATCGAATCAATGAAGAAAAAGAGCGTATCTTGAACGTACTGAAATTCGTATTCAGAAATTGAGCAAAGGCTACGGACTTGCCTTGAATAAAAATTCAACGATTGCGGCGCGCCGCTTCAGTCGCTTCGGGCGGCGCGATAATGATGTAGATGCCGCATGCGTGTCCTCAAAAGGGGTCTCAATACTTCTCAAAATTTATTAGAGTCGCCATGGAGAGAGAACAGATCAAAGCTTACGAGTTCGGCCCCTTTAGACTGTTGCCGACGGAGCGGCGCTTGCTGCGCGGCACGGAGGTCGTCCAACTGACGCCGAAGGTCTTCGACACGCTGCTCGCGCTGGTGCAAAACAGCGGAAGGCTCATCATGAAGGACGAGCTGATGAAGATGATCTGGCAGGACAGCTTCGTCGAAGAAGGAAACCTGACGCAGAACATCTTTATCCTGAGAAAGACCCTGGGCGAAAGCCCGCACGATCACCAGTATATCGTCACAATTCCCGGACAGGGCTATCGCTTCGTCGCGGAGGTGCAGGAGATTCCACGCACGCGCGCCGAACGTCATCCCACAGAGAGCGCTCTCGAAGATGGGCCAACCCGAAGTGACGAGAGGGGCGTGACCTCGCTCGCAGTCCTTCCCTTCAAGCCTTTGAATTCGGAGAGCGATAACGAATACCTTGGCCCAGGCATCGCCGACACGCTGATCACACGGCTCAGCAATATACGCAGGCTCAAAGTGCGTTCAACGAATTCCGTCCTCAAGTACATTGATATGCAGTCAGACCCTCTCGCAGCGGGACGTGAGCTTGGCGTTGACGCTGTGCTGGACGGCAAGATTCAGAGGGCTGGCGAGCGCGTACGCGTGACTATGCAATTGATTCGCGTGCGCGACGCCGTAACGCTCTGGGCCGAAAAGTTCGACGAGAAGTTTACGGATATATTCGACGTGCAGGACTCTATCTCGGAGCAGGTAATGCGTGCGCTGGCGCTGCAATTGACCACCGCCGAACAAAAACTTCTGACCAAACGCTATACGGAGAGCGCGGAGGCGTTTCAACTCTATATCAAGGGCCGTCACTTCTGGAACAAACGGACAGTCGAAGGATTAAAGCGCGGGATGGTTTATGCGCAGCAGGCGATTGATATAGACCCGACCTATACGATGGCTTACATCGGCATGGCGGATTCATACAATCTGCTCGCGGGTTATGCGGGGCTCGCGCCCAAAGAGACTTTCCCGAAGGCCAAGGCTGCGGCTCTGCGTGCGCAGGAGATTGACGACACTCTGGCCGAAGCTGAAACATCCTTAGGGTTCGTCAATTACAAATACGAGTGGAACTGGGCGGAAGCGGAAGAGAGATTCCGTCGCGCCATCACACTCAAACCGGATTACCCGACAGGCCATCACTGGTACGGTGAATTTCTTGCAACACAGGGACGCTTTCGTGAATCCATATACGAGCTGGAACGCGCGCAGCAACTCGATCCGCTCTCGCTGCCGATCAATACGGACTTGGGCCAATCTTTTTTCTTCGCCGGACAATATGACCGCGCCGTAGAGCAGTCGCTGAAGGCGCTTGAGATGGATCAAACTTTCGTCAGGGCGCAGATCATTCTGGGCGCTGCTTATGAGCAGAAGGGAATGTACACGGAAGCCATCGCGACGCTAGAAGGAGCGCGCGCCGTCGCGGGCACAAATCCTTTGGCGATGGGCGGGCTCGGTCATGCCTACGCCTTGGCGGGAAAAAGAGAGAAGGCGCTTGAGACGTTGGAAGAGCTGAAGAAACTGTCCGCAGAGCGTTATGTTTCGGCTTACAATATCGCGATCATCTATACGGGGCTGGGCGATACGGAACGCGCTCTCCGTTGGCTCAACAAGGCTTTTGACAACAGGGACGTGTGGCTCGTGTGGCTAGGGGTCAATCCGCGATTCGCGCGGCTGCGCAGAGTTGCCAGAGTCACAGAACTGCTCAGGCGTCTAGGGCTCGCGCACCTGAAGAATTAAGAGCGCGCACTTAATCTTTCAACTCCTTAATCGCCTGCATCAACCGGACCGCGTCCTCCCATTCGAGCCTGCCGCCTTTGAACTCACAGCGATTCATACTCCGAAGGTTCTGGGGCACAAGGATGCTTTCATCCCACAGAAGGACGACGCGGCGCTGATAAAAGACAAAGGCCGCGACGATCTCTACGAGCACGTCTTCGCGCAAGACTGCTTCCGCAGTCTGATCTATGCTGCAATCGTCCGTGGAGACAATGATGATCGCAGCGCTGCATTGACGCATGGCCTGTAGAAGATGCTCTGCCACAGGCCCTGCTGCTGATGTTGTTTTCGTCGCCCTTAGTCTTTCAACCACGGCGCTCCGGATGTTCGCAAACTTAAGCGCCACCTCAAGCTGATCGACAAGCTCAGTCTTTCCAGTGTGCGAGATAAGCAGGCGCAACTCTTCAGCAGCAGCAGAAGTCTGCGTGGTAGCGTCGCTTTCAATCTCAAGATGTGATTCGCCCTCCACGCTGGTCGCCTGATCTTCTTGCGAAAGGCGGCTGCCGGTAAACAGCTCGACCGCAGATGAAGAGGACGACGGGTTGTCGGTTGAGCGAAGATATTCTGCAAGCTCTTTGCGCTCGACGTAGAGGCGCGCGGGCTGTCCGCGCTTGCCTATGGTCATCGTCCCCAGCTCGGCCGCCTGGCACAGATGGAAAAAGCAGACGACGCTCGCTTCCGTCATCTTTTCGTCGTGCTCGTCAATCGCCTGCCGGTAGTGCTCCTGCCAATAGGCGGCAACTTCCGTGTGCGTGACGATGTCCAAACCCTGCTCAAAGACCCAGAAGAGCGTAGTCCTGTATGCGTCTATATTGTTAAGGACGGTGCGGTGGATGCGCGCTTCAGGTTCGAGCTGACGTGCGAGCGCAAGCCCTAGCGGAGTGAGCCTGAGACGGTCGCCAGCGCGCTCGACGATTCCCCAGAATTCGTAAGCGGCGATTTTTCTTAAATCGAAGAGACGCTTCTGCTCGGAGTTCATCGCTTCGACGATGGTCACGCCCGTCGCTCTCTTTTTGAGCAGACGGACAACCTCGCGCACATCGCCTGCGCTTGCCATCACGGGCAGCGCCTGCGCTGAAGCTTCTTCTGTGAGGCGCGGGATTTCTCTTAAAGGCAGAGCGGCGCGTTCGCTGGCGTCGCGCAGGTGCGTCAAAGACGCTCTCTCGCCCGCTCGCGTCGTCAAAGCGCCTGCGGAGTAAAATGCGCGGGCCGCACGCTGTTCTTTGCTTGAAGAGATACCCATTTTTTTTCGAGTCAACACTGCTGCTGATCTTTGTCGCCGCTCATGCGTAGTCAAACATGTAGCTGAAGACGGCGCGACAGTTGAGCTTGAGACGGCACGCTCTTTACGCCAGTAGCTTGTAACGCTTGATTTTGGAATTGAGCGTCGTCTTTTTGACGCCGAGCAGGCGTGCCGCGTGTGCCTGATGATTGTTCGTTAGACGAAGCGCGCGGCGAATCAACTCTATTTCGTAGCGTCGCACCTCGTCATAGATGTTGATGCCATTTGTGATGTCAGGGGCACGCGTTGCGGCGATCTCGTCGACTTCGGAGAGCAACGTACTCGCCAGCTCTCTTAAGGTTTTCAGTTTGTAATTCAGGACGAGCCCCGCGTGCTGTCCGCCCTGATCGGAATTTTGTAGCATCTGCACTTTTAGTTTTCCTCCATTCTCGGCCCTCTCCCGCGCAAGACCTTTGCCGGAAGGCTTGATGCTGTGCCGCTTGTATGATGGCGGCAGCGGGCAAGGCGCGTCCTCAAAGGGCGGTCAAAAGTTCTCAAAAGTCATCAAATAAAAAAGAGGGAGGCGAGCCCGCCTGTGGCTCACCTCCCTTAAAGTCCGTCCGGACACAAGGAGTCTTACTGCTTTGACGACCGGTTAAAAATCGAACCTGAGCGCCAGTTGAATGACGCGACCGTTGCTGGCGAACGCACGGTCGGGTCGATTGAAGAGGTTATTCCTCAGGTTGGCCTCGTTGACAGTGTTCAGCGCGCCAACGGTCGTCGTCGGAATCGGTGAAATGTCATTCACAGAACCGGGAACGTACTGCGGGTGATTAAAGGCATTGAAGAAATCGGCGCGAAGCTGAATCTTCTTGCTTCCCTCTCCAAATCTAAAATTCTTGAAGATGGAGAAGTCCACGTTGTTGATGCCGGGCAGTTGCAGAGTATTGCGCGCAGAGTTTGCCAGTGCTCCCTGACCTGCGCGAATGTATTCCGCGTTCGGATTGTCCGCCAAATAGCCTACGGTCTCGCCAGCCGAGTTGAGCAAAGCCGTCACGGTGCTCGCGGTATTTCTCACGCCCGAAGGATTGCGTATCGTGCGATCCGGCGCGGCGTCCAAGTTGAGATTAGAGTCCGTGCCAGATAGCACAGTCGCCTTCTCGCCCGACTCCGCCGTGTATGTTCCGGCAAAGTTGAAGCCGCCGAGGAGTGTTCGCACCAGCTTGTTCTGATGGTTGCGAAGCCACGGCAGCTCGTAGATGCCTGACAACACGAAGCGATGACGACGATCAAGCGCAGAGTCCGCGCGCTCCGTCCGTAGATTCTCGAAGTCCTGAACGCGACGCGGTGAAAGCACAGTCGAAAAGACTTCGGCAGTCGTATCGTCGATCAAGTGACTCCAGGTGTAAGCCCCTGTCATCTGAAAGCCATCGGCAAAGCGGCGAATGACCTGCGCAGATGCGCCGTGATAGGTCGAGTTACCGTTCGCCGGGAAAGAGACCAGGAAGTTGCCCGTGAATCCTGCGGCCTCGAACGAAGGCACAAAAAATGGTTCGTTGAGCAGCCCTTCGAGAGTGAGCGGCAGAGCATCGAGCGCCGCCTGCGACGGTCTTGAAAGGAAGATCGGCAAAGCGTGTCCCGGCTGCACAGGAGCGCGCACGTTCAGACGGCTCTGCGTCAGCAGGTGTATGCCGCGCGTGCCCAGATAACGAAACTCTACAGACCAATTCTGCTTGAGCTGGCGCTGGAAGCTCAACGTCCAAGTGAGCGAGTATGGCACTTCCTGATCGAAGATGTAGGCTGCGGTCGCCTCGCGTGCCTCTGCCACGCTGGTCGATGTCGCCGCCGGAATTGGTGGAATACCGCCGCGACCTAAAAAGTTCGGCAGGTTGGCGTTGACGTTGACATCTATGGTCTGGTTCGCCTGCGGCGGCAAGGTCAGGATGTACAGGTTGTCGAAGATGTAATCGTAAGCCATCGAAAACCCTGCACGAATAGAGCTTTTGCCACCGCTGCCGAACACACGGCCCAGCAATCCTTCCGTAAAGTTCGGCGCGTAAGCGATACCGAACTTCGGCGCGAAGTTCTTCAGTTGCTCTTTCGGCTCGCGAAACTCCACCAGGCCCGGCACTGAAGAGATGGCGTTCAAAGCCTGTAGATTAGCTCCCTTCGGAACTTCCTGGTACGAGTAGTTGACGCCCAGATTCAAGGTCACGTTTGGCCGCACGCGCCAGTCATCCTGAACGAACGCGTAGAGTATTTTTTGATCGCCGTAGTAGGGCGATGCGCCGACAGAGCGTTGGGCCAACCTGTCCGGGCTGATGTCCAGAAGAAATCTCTCCGTCGTGCTGTAGTCGTAATCGCCGCGAGCGCGCTGCACGAAGGACTGCGGCGAGATGACCTTGCGGAAATCGCCGCCGAACTTCAGAGAGTGATTGCCCCACAGATACGTCATGTTGTTCACGATCTGGTAGTTGTTCTCAATACCAATCTGCGGAGCATTCGGGTTCGGGCCGATGTTCAGGCCGATGTCGTTTAAGATGATGTTCGGGAACGCATCCAGACCGGGAAAGGCTATAGAGCCGGTCGGCGTGCTCGTGTCCGAGCGACGATAGGCAATGCGCGTCTCGTTCGACAGGTTCGACGTGAAAGTGTGGAACATCGAATAAGAGAAGAGGCGCTGCTTGATCGGTGCGACCACGAAGAACGCCGGAAGGTTAGCGGTCGGATCAATCCTCACATTGTTCGTCAGGTTAAAGCGGAAACGATGCGTCGTCGCAGTGCTCTGGTTGTAGTCTATGTTGGTCACGACGTTGTTCTGCTTGAGCCAGTTGGGTGAAGGGAACGTCACGTTGCCGATGGGAATGGCTCGACCTGCGACAGTGATCGTGCCAGCATCGTTAGCAGGTGCGACCGGCACGTAGAGATTGAAGACGGCAAGGTTGGTCGCGGACAGCCCCGGAATAGTATTGATCAGCGCGCGCCCGGCTGCGGTCGGCGTCGTGATTCCACCCGGCGACGCGGCAAAACCCTGCTGGATTCTTTCATAACCCGCATAGAAGAAGAGCCTGTCGCGGCCGCTTCGAACAGAGCGCCCGCCCTCTCCAAAGCGCGGTAGGAAGATGGGCCCACCGAAGTTCGCGCCGCCACGGAAAAAGTCCGAGCGCGGCATAAACTCTTTGCCAGGCACATTCTCTTCACGCACGATGCCCGCGATCTTCTGTATGTTATCGAGGGCGTTCAGATAGCGATTGCGGAAAAAGCCATAGAACGAGCCGTGATAATCGTTCGTTCCACTCTTCGTGATCGTGATGAACTGTCCGCCGTTGGAGCGCCCGAACTCCGCGGAGAATTGGTTTGCTACAAGAGAGAACTCCGCCACGTTCTCTGGCGAGACATATTGCTGCGGGCCGGTCACCGACTTGTCGTTGTTGTCGATGCCGTCGATGACGAAATTGTTGTTGCGCGGACGTTGGCCGCCGACGCTTCCGCCTGATCCGACGCCGACGCCTCCGCTGCTCGCCACGTTGGGAGCAAGCAAAGCCAGATTATTGACGCCGCCGCCGAATGCGCCGCCGACGTTGGTCTGCGCAAGCTCTACGACCTGACGCTCATTAAAACTCTTGGAGAGCTGAGTCGTCGTGGTCTCTACCAGCTCAGCACCACCGGCAGAGACGTTGACCGTCTCTGTGATCTGTCCGGTCTGTAGCTGTGCGGGAACGTCCGTCGTCTTGTTCAATTCGACGCGGACATCCGTC